>CAZUUU010000139.1:0-8688 GCA_964622685.1 uncultured Methylibium sp. | reverse complement strand
GCTCAGCACGCCCCCGACAATCCGTCCTCACCCGACGTTTTGCAGACCTTCCCTAGGTCTACATGGGCGGCGCTGGTGAGCGAAGCACGATCACCTTCACCGGGGGCCAGTTCTATGCGCCCAATCTGAGTCCGGGGATCTACGCCGTCAACGGCTTCTATTCGGGTGACCTGCGTGTGGCCCTCGAGGGCAACCTCCGGGGCAATACCTTCCGCGTGGAACCCGGCGGCGTCGCCTATGCCGGCAGCTACCGTGTCACGTACGCACGCAAGGGGGCGTTCCAGCGCGATGAGGCAAGCTTCGAGCGCGTCGACTCGAAGGCCTCGGAGACCCAGCTGCTGCGGTGGCTGGCCAACGAGCCGAGCGCTGCCGACTGGGCCGAACGCGTTCGTGGACGCTTGAGCACGCTGGATCGACACTAGCCTGACCGTAGCCCCGTTTCGCAGCCCGCGTCATCCATCAGCTCCACCATCCAGTCGATGAACACGCGCAGCTTGGCGCTGACGCGGCGGTTCTGCGGGTAGGCCACGTACATGGGCATCGGATCGAGATGCCACGCGGCGAAGAGCCGCACCAGTTCGCCGCGGGCCAGGTGCGGCTGCGCCATGTACTCCGGCAGCCAGAGGACCCCAAGGCCGGCGAGCCCGGCGGCCAGGTAGGCGTTGCCATCGTCGACCGCCAGCACGTGTCGGGCGTGGACCTCGAGGGTCTGGTGGTCTCGGCGCATCGTCAACGGGACGAGCCTGCCGGTGCGCGGCGACTTGAAGCCGACCACGACATGCGGGGCGGCCTCCAGGTCCGTCGGCTCGGCCGGGCTGCCGGCGCTGGCCAGGTAGGCCGGCGAGGCGAAGACGCCCAGCGACAACTGACCCACGCGGCGCGCGATCAGCGACTCGTGGGTGATCACCCCGCCGCGCACCACGCAGTCGACGCTCTCGCTGATCAGGTCCACCATGCGATCGCTGACACCCATGTCGATCTGGATGCCAGGGTATCGGGCGTGAAAGGTCGGAAGGGCAGGGATCAGGACGGTGCGGGCGAATGGGCTGGGCACGTCGACCCGCAGACGTCCCCGCGGCAACCCGGCCGCACTGGACAGGCTGGTCTCGGCGTCGTCCAGTTCGGCCAGCAGCCGGGCCGCATGCTCATAGTAGGCGGCGCCGTCGGCGGTGACGTTGACCTGCCGTGTCGTTCGGTTGAGCAGCTTCACCTGAAGCCGCGCCTCGAGCTGCTGCACGAGCTGGGTCACGCTGGTCTTGCTGAGTCCCAGCGTCCGCGCCGCGCCGGTGAAGCTCCTGGCCTCGACCACCCGCACGAAGGCGAGCATCGCGTCGAAACGGTCCATGACTCCCTCCAGGCCGGGCCTGCACGCGCATTCGGTGCAGCGTGATGACGACGGGAGCATCCCGCGTCTGCCTCGCGCACCGACGATTGGCAGAATTATCCGGCAGGCTCATGCGCCGGGCGGGCGCAGCAGCCAGCCCTTGTGTCGTCGTCGATCGCCGCGGTCGCCCTCAGCGTCCTGCGGCTTCCGGCAGCTTGGCGATCACCTTGATCTCGAACTGGAAGCCGGACAGCCAGGTGACGCCGATGGCGGTTGCGGTCGGATAGGGCGCCTGGCCCCAGTACTCCGCAGCCACCGTCCAGGCGCGTTCGAAATGGGTGTCCGGGTCCACCATGAACACCGTCACGTCGATGACGTCGTCGAAGCTGCAGCCCGCCTCAGCGAGGATGGCGTTGAGATTCCGAAAGGCGAGGCGCACCTGCTCATCGAGTTGCGGCTCGGGCGAGCCATCGGGCCGGGCGCCGACCTGGCCGGACACGAACAGCAGGCCGTTGGCGCGGATCGCGGGGGAGTAGCGGTGCAGTTCGTACAGGGCGTGGCGTTCGGGCGGGGTGACGACGTCGCGGCGAGTCATGACGGGGATTCCTTCGAGGTGGTTGCGGATGCAGCCACTCTAGGGTTCCGCCGGCCGCGGATAAACCAGCCATTCGCACAATCACTGTTTGGAGTCGCCGAACAATGGCAGGCCGCCGGCGCCTCGGCGCTGACATCGACGCGTCGAGAGGGGCGACGGCGTCGACGACCACGGAGGTAGTTGAGCCGTGGGTCCGGGCGCGAGACGCTAGGCGCCTTCAAGCATCAAGGATCTGGACATCATGCGTGACCGATTGCGATACGCGCTCTGCGGCATCCCGCTGCTCCTGGCGGCGCTGGCATCCGCTTGCGGTGGCGGCGACAGCGATGCGGAAGGCACCGTCTTTGTCTTCCGCTTGCGAGGAGACGACAGCTCTCAGGACTTCAGGATTCGATCGTCCAGCGCCGCGTTCGTCGACACGGCGCGTGCTGAACTGACCCTGCCCGAGAGCAGCCGTCGACTGGCACCGGCCGGAAGCGTCCGTCGCGGAGACGGCAGCCACAACGCGCCTTGGTCGTGGCACCTGACGTCCGAGACCTTGTCCCAGGTGCACGCCGAGGCTTGCGACGGCAGATCTTCGGAAGTCGAGGCGGATCTCGACTACTGGGTGGATCGGCTGGGCCGCTTCTGCCCCTGGACGGCCTACGTCCTGCGCGAGGAACCTTGAGACGCTGCGCCGCATCCTCGCTGGGGTCTTTGCCGAGACGGCACGAGGCACCGGGCGCGCCGTCGTGGGTGGGCGAGCCGGGCCTGCCACCGCTGGCCGAATGCCCGGCGATCGCGCACTCGGCCTGCCTGCTGACGCAGCCTTCGCGGCCGCGGATCGAGCGAAGGGTCGGGTAGCCGGGTGGCCGTGAACTCGAGCTCCGGTCACCTGGCCGTGACGTCCGCCTGCCGAGGTGCTTCGACGTAACTGGCGAAGCTGTCGAGGATGGCCTGCCACCCCTGACGCTGCTGATCGACGGAGTTCTCCGTCTCGGCGTCGAACGTGACCCGGATCGTGACGCCGCTCGCTGCCGCGTCGAACTCGACCTGCGCTCCGCGCTCGCCGAAGATGTACTCGATCCGCTCGTGCTTCACGACCTGGGTGTAGACGCCTTCGAAGTCGAAGCCAGCGCTGCCATCCTTCGCTTCCATGCGCGACAGGAACGCGCCGCCCACGCGCAAGTCCACCGTCGCGCGCGTCGTGTGCCAGTCGGCGGAGGGCGTATTCCACTGCCGGATGTCGGTGGGATTGCTCCACGCGTCCCAGACGCGGTCGATCGGTGCGTTGATCTTGGTTTCGACAGTGATCTTCATCGTGGTGTTCGACAGGCAGTTGAGGGAGCGAGCCGTTCCGACTCGACGGACCGAAAGTATGGGTCGGCCTGCATGGAGCGAGCGATTACCTGTCGAGTCATCGGCACCGCTGCTTGTCGCAGAGGAAGCTCGTCGTGAAGCTGCTTCGACTGCGACGTTTCGGCGAGTGTCGACTTCGGTCCTCGCCGACGGCTCAGGTTTTCGCGACCCGCTGTTTCTGCTCCAATCGTCGCGCTCGCCCACCCCGCGAGCCGATCCCGATGCACACGGCCCCCGACACCTCATGTCTTGCCCAACCAGGAGTTCCGCGATGAGAGCCCTTGTCACCTTCTTCGCACTGGCGACCCTGCTGGGTCCCGCCCATGCGGCCGGCGAGGGCGCCGCCCTCCGGGGCTCGGTTGGCGTCGAAGTTCCGGGCCGCGGACCTCGCGCTGATGAAGGCCAGCGTCGGCCAGGCGCTGAAGGTCGGCCAGGACGGCGAGACGCTGGCGTGGAAGAACGACAAGTCGGCCGCGTCCGGCGCCGTGACGCCGCTGGACCGCCACACCTGGAACGGCATGGACTGCCGCCGGCTGCGCATCGTCAACAGCCACGGTCGTCTCACCGAGCAGGGCGTCTACCGCTTCTGCGAGAAGCCGGCCGGCCGCTGGAAGCTGGTGGGGCCGGCTCGGCTATCCTCGTAGCGAGGCTCATCGGACCGTCGGGCCGGCTGTAGGGGGACGCGCCATGTGCACCGTGTGCATCGACATCCAGGGCCTGATCGCAGCGGACATCGACCCGTGCCACTGCGGCTCGCCGATGACGGTCAAGGCCTGCAAGCGGCTGGACGCGGACCTGCGGCGCCGCGAGTTCGTCGGCGGCGCGGCCGCGGTGCTGGGGCTCTTCGCGGGCTTTGGCCTCGCACCCGTCGAGACCCGGGCTCAAGGCCCGGCCCGTCCGACCTTGCTGACGAACCTGCGCTACTTCGACGGCACGACGCTGCGCATGCAGGAGGGCCGCGACATCCTGGTCGAAGGCGGCCGCATCACCGGCCTGCCGGCGCGTGGCCAGGGACCGAAGGACGCGCAGCTCATCGACTGCGGCGGGCGCGCGGTGATCCCCGGCCTGATCGACGCGCACTGGCACTCCACGCTCATCGCCGTGAGCCAGGTCGCGGCGCTGACCCAGGACCCGGCCTTCATCCACCTGATGGCGGGGCGCGAGGCCGGGGCCACCCTGAGGCGCGGCTTCACCACGGTGCGCGATGTCGGCGGCCCGGCCTTCGGGCTCAAGATGGCAATCGATGCCGGCGCCATCGAGGGGCCGCGCATCTTTCCCTCGGGCGCGATGATTTCTCAGACCTCGGGCCATGGCGACTTCCGCCTGCGCAGCGAACTGCCGCGCATGCCGGGCACGCCGGCCACGCACATCGAGCAGCAGGGCGTCGCGCTGATCGCCGACGGTGCCGACCAGGTGCTGCGCGCCGCGCGCGAACAGCTGATGAAGGGTGCGAGCCAGCTCAAGATCATGGCCGGCGGCGGCGTGGCCTCGCTGTACGACCCGCTGGACGCGACGCAATACACCGAGCGCGAGATGCGCGCCGCCGTCGAGGCCGCGGCCGACTGGGGCACCTATGTCTGCGCGCATGTCTACACCAGCCAGGGCATCCGCCGCGCCATCGCGGCGGGCGTCAAGTCGATCGAGCACGGCCAGCTCGCCGACGAGGCGACGGTGAAGCTGATGGCGGGCGAAGGCGTGTGGTGGTCGATCCAGCCCTTCCTCGCCGACGAGGACGCCAACCCCTACAGCGACCCGCGCCAGCAGGCCAAGCAGCGCGAGGTGTCCGAAGGCACCGTGCGCGCCTTCGACCTGATGCGCCGGCACCGCGTCAAGCTGGCCTTCGGCACCGACATCCTCTTCAATCCGGCCGGCGCAGCGAGCCAGGGGCGGCAACTCGCCAAGTTCGCGCGCTACATGTCGCCGCTCGAGGCGCTGCACAAGGCCACCGGCGCGGCCGGCGAACTGCTGGCGATGTCGGGGCCGCGTGCGCCCTACGGCGGTCGGCTCGGCGTGATCGCGCCGGGCGCCCTGGCCGACCTGCTGGTCATCGACGGCGATCCGGCCAAGGACCTCGACTGGCTGGACAAGCCGGAGACGTCCCTGCGGCTGATCATGAAGGGCGGGCGCGTGGCGAAGCAGGCGCTGGCGTGAGCCGAGGCTCGGGACACACCCGAGCGCGCCCGATCGCCCGATAAGCCGCAACGCGACGCGGCAGTTCCGGCCCAAGTCCACCGCCGGGCGGCCGATATCGAGGGATCGCCCCACTCGCCCGGACCACCCCATGCTCCACACCGCCCTCGCGCTGTCCATGCCGCTCAAGATGCTGTCCGGCATGGAGCTGGGTCGCCTGCGCATGTTCGCCAACGACTACCACCGCATCGCGGTCGGCATCCTCGGTCACCTCGAGTCGCTCAGCACCGGCGAGTTGATCTCGGTCGCGCGCGGCGCCGAGGGGCCGCTGGCCGAGATGGCCGAGGCGGTGGTCTTCGACCGGGCCTGCTGCCTGGTGGTCGGCGAACGTGCTGGCCGGGCCGAGGCCGAGCGGCAGTTCGAGGCGCTGATGACGCGCCTGCTGGACCTGCGTCGAAGCCGCTAAGGTCCCTTGGCGCGGCGCTGCCCGCGCGCTACGTCGACGCGCGCCAGCAGCAGCAGACCCGCGACGAAGAAGACCGCGGTGCTGACGATGGCCACGCGGTGGTTGCCGCTCGACAGCCAGGTGATGAGGCCGTAGGTCAGCGGCCCGACGATGGCCGCCAGCCGCACCGCGAAGGTCCACAGCCCGAAGAACTCGGCGCGCCGGTCGGCCGGCGCGAACAGCGCCACCAGCGCGCGCCCGGCCGACTGGCTGGAGCCCATGCACAGGCCCGCGACGACGGCAGCGGCCCAGAACAGCGCCGGCCCGCGCGCCAGCGCGGCCATCAGGACCATCACGATCCAGCCGGCCAGCGTGATCGCGAGCGCGCGCTTGTGCCCGATGCGGTCCTGCCAGTAGCCGAAGCCGAAGGCGCCCGCGGCCGCGGCGATGTTGACCAGGAACACCAGCATCATCGTGTCGGCCTGCTTGAAGCCCATCGCCTGTTCGGCATACACGGCGGCCAGCGTGATGACCACGGCGATGCCGGCCTGGTAGCAGGCGCCGCAGGCCAGGAAGCTGGCCAGGTCGCGGTAGGCGGCGGCCTGCTTCAGCGTCGTCGCGAGGCGTCGCCACGACGCGCCGAAGCCGTCGCCCGCCACCGCCGGCTGCGCGACGGCGCGCTCCTTCAGCAGCGAGAAGGTCGCGAGGCAGGCCACCGCGTAGATCGCCGCGGTGATCCACATCGTCACCGGCACGAAGGACTCGGCCGTCTGCCCCAGCGACTGCGCGTGCAGCACCCAGGCCAGGCTCACGCCCAGGGCCAGCATGCCGCCCAGGTAGCCGAAGGACCAGCCCCAGCCCGAGACGCGGCCCAGCGCGTCCTCGCGCGCCAGTTCGGGCAGGAAGGCCGCGATCAGCGCCTCGCCGTAGGCATAGGCGATGCTGGAGAGCCCGACCGCGACGACCGCCAGCGCCAGGTCGCCGCGTCCGACGCCGGCCAGCGCCGCGGTGCCCAGCACGCAGGCTGCGGTCATGACCGCCAGCACGCGCTTCTTGGCGGCGCGCAGGTCGGCGTAGGCCCCGACGGCCGGCAGCGTGAGCATCACCACCAGGCTCGAGGCGGCGACGACCAGCGTCCAGGCCAGCGTGCCCCAGGCGGCGCCGTTCGCGACGACACCGACGAAGTAGGCGTTGAACACCGCCGTCAGCACCACCGTCGTGTAGCCCGAGTTGGCGAAGTCGTACATCGCCCAGCCGAACACCTCGCGCTTGCGCACGCCGGGGTTCAGGGCGGTCTGCGGGAAGAGGGGCATCGCGTCCTCGCGTCCCCGGTCCGGGGCAGTGCCGCGGAGTGTGACGCAGACCGCGGGCCGGCACGAGGCCAGGGGACACAGTTCTTTACCCCTCGCGCAAGCCGGCTTCACGACCGGCGCCCACGATGTGCACACGCTCCGATCCGGAGCCTGTCACACGAAAGGACGCCCCATGACCTCGATCGCTTCCCCCCGGCGCAGCCTCCAAGGGCTGGCGCTCGGTCTCGTCATCGCGCTGGCCGGCACCGCCAGCCTCACCGCCTGGGCCCAGCCGCATCACGGCCCGGGCCGCCACGAAGGCGGCTTCGCGATGGGCGGCTCGCCGCGCCACCTGGAGCGCATGCTCGACGGCGTCGGCGCCACCGACGCCCAGCGCACGCAGATCCGCCAGATCGCCGAAGCCGCGGCCACCGACCTGAAGGCCCAGCGCGAATCCGGCAAGGCGCTGCGCGAGCGCCAGATGGCGCTCTTCACCCAGCCCACCGTCGACGCCAACGCGGTCGAGGCGCTGCGCCAGCAGATGCTGGCGCAGCACGACCAGGCGAGCCGGCGCATGACGCAGGCGATGCTGGATGCCAGCCGCGTGCTGACGCCCGAGCAGCGCGTCAAGCTGGCCGAGCGCATGAAGTCGCGCCGCGACCTGATGCAGCGTCACCAGCGCGAGCGCCAGCAGCTCGACGCCCCGGCCGGCTGACGGCTTGTTGCCGGCGACCTTCCTCCCTGCTGGCATCATCAAGCCAGCCTTCCGCCGCAGCCTGCCCCCCGGGGCGAGCTGCGGCTCTTTTGCCGCTGCGGCACCCGGGACGATGAGTGCACGACTCCTGCTGATCGACGACGACGCCCGCCTCACCGCGATGCTGGGCGACTACCTGCGCCAGGCCGGCTACGAGGTCGACACCGCCGGCTCGCTGGCCGAGGGCCGCGAGCGCATCGAGCGCAGCCTGTACGACGCGCTCGTGCTCGACCTCATGCTGCCCGACGGCGACGGCCTGGACCTCACGCGCGATCTGCGCGCCTCGCCGCGCACGCGCAGCCTGCCGCTGCTGATGCTGACCGCACGCGGCGAGCCGATGGACCGTATCGTCGGCCTGGAACTCGGCGCCGACGACTACCTGCCCAAGCCCTTCGAGCCGCGCGAGCTGCTGGCGCGCGTCAAGGCGCTGCTGCGCCGCGCGCTGCCGCACACGGCCGACGACGACGTGCTGCGCTTCGGTCGCCTCGAGGTCGATCCCGGCGGACGCCAGGCGCGGCTCGACGGCCAGCCCTGCGACCTGACGAGCTACCAGTTCGACCTGCTGCTGGTGCTGGCGCGCGCGCCGGGCCGCGTGCTGTCGCGCGACCAGATCATGGACGCGCTGAAGGGCCATGCGCTCGAGGCCTTCGACCGCTCGATCGACGTGCACGTCTCGCGCATCCGCGCGGCGATCGAGGACGACCCGAAGACGCCGCGGCGCATCCTCACCGTGCGCGGCGCGGGCTATGTCTTCGCCAAGAAGCAGGACATGGAAACATGACCACCCCCGTTGCGGCTTCGCCGCTCCCC
>CAZUUU010000138.1:0-8767 GCA_964622685.1 uncultured Methylibium sp. | reverse complement strand
GTGTAGCGGTTGCTGTCGTAGACGCAGCCTTCGTCCAGCGGCTCGCCGATCGAGCGCAGCTCGTCGCCGGTCGAGAAGAAGGCCACGCGCAGGCGCCGCCACACCGGCAGCTCGGCCCGGCCCAGCGAAGCCGCCACGCCGATGTCGGCCGGCTTGAGGATGCGGCCGGCTGACAGCGCCGCCTCGCCGCGCGCCAGGTCCTCGCCGGCGAGGCGCCGGTTGTCGCCGGCGGCCACGATCCCAGGCGGCACGACGACGAGTCCGTCCTGCTGCTTGGTGAACTCCTGGGGGACGACAGTGTCCAGTCCGGCCGGCATCACCGCGCCGGTCATGATGCGCACGCACTCGCCGGCGCCCACGCCACCCGCGTAGGCCTGGCCCGCGAAGCCGGTGCCGGCCACGCGCAGGGCCGTCGGCGCATCGGCCTTCAGGTCGGCGGCGCGCAGCGCGTAGCCGTCCATCGCGGAGTTGTCGTGCGAGGGCACATCGATGGTCGACACCAGGTCGGCGGCCAGCACGCGACCCAGCGCGCTGCGGATCGCCAGCTTCTCGACCGCGCTGACGCGCGGCACGAAGCGCCGGATGAAGTCCTGCCCCTGCGCCACCGTCAGCGCGTTCGGGTCGTAACCGGCGACGCAGGAGGCGATCTCTTCGATCGAGGGCAGGGCGGGCATGGGAATGGTGATCTGTGATCGGTGATCTGTGAATAGTGATCTGTGGACGGTGAACGGTGGGTCGGCGGTGCTCCGATGTATTCGATCACCGATCACCGATCACCGATCACAGCTCCAACAGCATCTGCGCCTTGTCGACGTAGCGCTCGCCGCGCGCGTCGGCGATGCGCAGCGCACGCGGCAGCAGGCCGTAGCGCGTGAAGCCGGCCTGTTCGTACAACTGCACGACGCGTGCGCTCGACGCGGTGACGCTGAGCAGGAGGGTCTCCAGGCCCTGCGCCCGGCGCGCCTCGGCGATGCAGGCCGCTACCAGCGCGCGCCCGATGCCGTGCCCGGTGTGCGCCGGCAGCACCATCAGGCCGATCAGCGTGGCGGTGTGGCGCGTCTTCAGCTTCGTCTCGCGCTCCAGGCCCACGGTGCCGATCAGCTGCGGTGCCTGCGGCCCGTCGACGAAGGCGCCGAGCAGGAAGCTGCCGCCCAGCGGCTCGTTCAGGCCCAGGCGGCCGAGGTAGCTCTCGGGCGTGCGCGTGCGCTGGGTCTGGTGGTCGGACGTGAAGGCCTCGGGATGCAGCCGCAAGGCCTCGTCGCGCAGCGCCTTGTAGGCGCCCAGGTCGGCCGGGCCCAGCTTGCGGATCGTCGCGGGCGGCGCCGGCGTGGGCCGACGTGGCCGCACGAACACCGCCGGCATCTCAGCCATTGCGCAGCTCCAGCTGTCGCAGCTCGTTCAGCGTGTTGGCGTTGAAGAACGCGGCCGGCTCGGCGAAGTCGACCATCGCGCAGCGGTGCTGCGCGGTCCAGCGGTCGATCTTGCGGCCGCCGTCGTGGACGAACTTCACCAGGCTTTCCATCAGCGTGCAGTGCATCAGGCAGAACACCGGCTGCGGGCGCGGCGTGCCCTGCGGGTCCTCGCTGTCGGGCGCGCGCACCATCGCGATCTCGGCGTTCTCGGCCTCCAGCGCCTGCGCGAGCCTTGCGACCAGGTCGTCCGGAAAGTCCGGCGTGTCGCAGGGCACGGTGACGACAAAGGGCGTCTCGGCCCGCTCCAGCCCCACCAGGAAGCCCGACAGCGGCCCGGCGAAGTCCGCGTCGGCATCGGGCCAGACCGGCACGCCGAAGCTCTCGTAGGCGGCGAGGTTGCGATTGGCGTTGATCATCACCTCGCCGACCTGCGGCGAGAGCCGCATCAGCGTGTGCAGCGCCAGCGGCACGCCCCGGTAGGGCTGCAGGCCCTTGTCGACGCCGCCCATCCGGCTGCCGCGGCCGCCGGCGAGGATGACGCCCGTGATCAGCGAGGCGTCCAAGGGCTAACCACCGATGTAGCTCATTTCGACTTTCGCGGCGGCGGCCAGCTCGCCGGCCGCGCTGCCGCGCAGCTCGGAGTAGCGGTCGTCGCGCCCCTGCCAGATCTGGCCGATGGCCGCGGCGATCTGCAGGTCGGTGTAGCCGGCCGGGTCGCGGATCAGCGTGCGCAGGTCGTGGCCGCGGTGGCCGAAGAGGCAGAGGTAGAGCTTGCCCTCGGTCGACAGCCGCGCGCGGTTGCAGTCGCCGCAGAAGGCCTGGGTCACGCTGGAGATCACGCCGACTTCGCCCTGGCCGTCTGCATAGCCCCAGCGCTCGGCGGTCTCGCCCGGCGCCGTCGGGTCCAGCGCGCGCAGCGGAAACTGCTGGTGGATGCGCTCGACCACCTGCGCCGAGGGCAGCACCTCGTCCATGCGCCAGCCGTTGGTGATGCCGACGTCCATGTACTCGATGAAGCGCAGCACCACCGCCCCGCCGAAGTTCTCGCGGAAGAAGCGCGCCATCGGCACGATCTCCTGGTCGTTGGTGCCGCGCTTGACGACCATGTTGACCTTGATCGGCGCCAGCCCCACCTTCGCGGCGGCTTCGATGCCCTCGAGCACCTCGGCCACCGGGAAGTCGACGTCGTTCATGCGGCGGAACACCGCGTCGTCCAGTGCGTCCAGGCTGACGGTGATGCGCTGCAGCCCGGCGTCCTTGAGCGTCTGGGCCTTGCGCGCCAGCAGCGAGGCATTGGTGGTCAGCGTGATGTCGAGCGGCTCGCCCTCGGGCGTGCGCAACTCGGCGAGCTGCGCAATCAGGATCTCGAGGTTCTTGCGCAGCAGCGGCTCGCCGCCGGTCAGGCGCAGCTTGCGCACGCCGTGCAGCGTGAAGACCCGCGCCAGACGCGTGATCTCCTCGAAGCTCAGCAGCTCGGCATGCGGCAGGAAGCGGTGGTCCTTGTCGAACACTTCCTTGGGCATGCAGTAGCTGCAGCGGAAGTTGCAGCGGTCGGTGACCGAGATGCGCAGGTCGCGCAGCGGCCGGCCGCGCCGGTCGGTCACCAGGCCATCGGGCGCCGCGGCGTCGCGCGGCACCGCGGGCCGCGCCGCGGCCTGGCGGTGGTCGATCAGGGGAATGCTGCGCTCGGCCATGCGGCGATTGTGCCGCGCGTGGCGGCCTCGGCCGCCGGCCGGGTCAATGCACCAGCAGGGGTTGCACCGAACCCGGGGGTGGGCTGACTATCGTGGTGCCGGCAGTGGCCGGGGCGCCGCTGGAGACGAAGGCCGGCGCGGGCGCGACGGTCGCTGTCTCGCCGGTGGCCGGCGGGCTGGCGCGGCGCGCGCCGTTGTAGCGCTTGCTCCAGTAGGCCACGCGCATGTCCTCGACGCGCACCTGGCCGCCGGTGCGCGGTGCGTGGATGAACTTGCCGTCGCCGACGTAGATGCCGACGTGCGAGAACGCGGCCCGCAGCGTGTTGAAGAACACCAGGTCGCCCGGCTCGAGCTCGTCGCGCTTGACGGTCTGCAGGCCCGGCGCCTTGGCCTGCTCGCTGGACCGGCGTGGCAGCACCAGGCCGATGCTCGACTCGAAGACATGGCGCGTGAAGCCGCTGCAGTCGAAGCCGGTCTCGACCGTGTTGCCGCCGCGCTTGTAGTCGACACCCAGGAAATTCATCGCCGCGACGACCAGGCCGGAGGCCCAGTTCGACGCCTGCGCGGCACGCTCGCGCACCTGTTGCGCCAGCGGCACGTCGGCCTTGGCGGGGTCGAGCAGGCCGCGCTCGACGAGAAAGCCCTTGATCGCGTCGCCGTTGGCGGGCTCGGCCCGCGCGCTGCCGGCGGCCGCGGCCAGCGCGAGGGCCATGCCCAGGGCCAGCGGTCGGACGGCGGACGAGCGGCGGATCATGGCCGACACCTTAGCGGCGCGGCCGGCGCAGCGTCAAGCGGAAAAGCCTTGTCTTACAAGCACTTAACGGTGCTTGCTCGAAACCCGCACGGCATCGCGGAAGAAGTCGCGGTCTACACTGCCCGCCGCTTTCCGACTTCGAACGCAGGAGACAGAAGATGTTCAAGGCCCTGGTGCTGGAGAAAAACGAGGGCGGCTTCCGCGCCGAAGTGCGCGAGGTCGACGACAGTTTCCTGCCCGCCATCGACGGCGGCGGCGACGTGACCGTCGCGATCGACTACTCGACGCTCAACTACAAGGACGGCCTGGCCATCACCAACCGCTCGCCGGTCGTGCGCAGCTGGCCGATGGTGGCCGGCATCGACGGCGCAGGCACCGTGATCGACAGCCGCCACCCGGCCTGGAAACCCGGCGACCGCGTGGTGCTCAACGGCTTCGGCGTCGGCGAGACGCACAAGGGCTGCCTGGCCGGCAAGGCGCGCCTCAAGGGCGACTGGCTGGTGCGCCTGCCCGACGCCTTCACGCCCAAGCAGGCGATGGCGATCGGCACTGCGGGCTACACCGCGATGCTGTGCGTGATGGCGCTGGAGCGCTACGGCATCAAGCCCGCGGGATCGGAAGGAGCGGGCGAAGTGCTGGTCACCGGCGCCACCGGCGGCGTCGGCTCGGTCGCCATCGCACTGCTGGCCAAGCTGGGCCACAAGGTGATCGCCGCCACCGGCAAGGCCAGCGAGGCCGACTACCTGACGAAGCTCGGCGCCGCCGGCATCGTCGACCGCGCCGAACTCGCCGCCCCCGGCAAGCCGCTGCAGAAGGAACGCTGGGCCGCGGTGGTCGACGCAGTCGGCAGCCACACCCTCGTCAACGCCTGCGCGCAGACGCGCTACGGCGGCGCCGTCGCCGCCTGTGGCCTGGCCCAGGGCCTGGACTTCCCCGCGACCGTGATGCCCTTCATCCTGCGCAGCGTGGCGCTGCTCGGCGTCGACAGCGTGATGGCCCCGATCGCCCGTCGCCAGGAAGCCTGGGCCCGCCTGGCGCGCGACCTGGACCCGGCATTGCTGCAGTCGATGACGACGGAGATCGGGCTCGACGAAGCGATCGGCAAGGCCGAGGAACTGATGCAAGGCAAGGTTCGGGGGCGGATCGTCGTTCGGACTTCGAGTTGAGCGATCGCGCCGAGCCGGAGCGCCGTGTTCCGTTCATGTCCCCCGCCGCCGACCGTCGGCCGGCGGCTCCTCCTTTACTTCACTCCACACGACACCCCGACTCAGCGCTCGAGCGACGACGTGGCGTACGCCCTTCGTACGACTGAGGTGATCGTTGAGGCTGGCGGGAACACCGGGTGACCGGCGGAGTGAGGTAAAGGGGGAGACGCCAGCCGACAGGCTGGCGGCGGAGGACACGAACGCAGCCGGTTGCCCGGTGGTCACGCCAAGCCCCGCTCAGTCCGATCGAGTCGTCTTCGGCAGATCCACCATCACCGCCTGCCCCGGCACCGTGCAACCGGTATCGCAGCACTTCCCCGGCTGCCGGTTCTTCGTGATCGCCCGCGTCTCGTCGTGCAGTACCCCGCGATCCAGCAGCCGCTCGACCAGCTCCACCTTGCTGCCCACCGGGTAGTTGCGCCAGATCTCCTGCTTCATCGCCGCCGGCGAGCCGCCGCCGTGCAGGCTGATGACCGAGTACCAGCCGCCCTGGTAGGACGCGGTCAGGTCCTCGATGAAGCGCGCGACCTCGATGCGCTTGTCGTAGGGCACCGCCGGATTGGCGCGCAGCACTTCGGCCAGCGTGGCTGCGGTCGCCGGGTTGTGGTCCTCGTCCGGTCCTGGCAGCGCGACGATCAGCCCGCCCGAGACCTCGTGCGCCAGCCGGTGCATGTCGTAGATCTGCGTCGCCAGCAGCAGCTTGCCGATGTTGGCGAACACCGGCTCGGGCATGAAGTTGCCGTAGTGCGGGTCTTGCGTGCCGTAGACGCTGGCCGCCACCCCGCAGGCATAGAAGCCTTCGGTGATCTTGATCAGCTCGACCATGGGCTCGCGCAGGTTGGACTTCTCGCCGGGATCGAAGCCGTTGGCCTCGCACATCAGCGCGCCGGCGCCGATCAGCAGGTCGCCGAAGCCGGCGCGCGCGCCGATGCAGCTGTGGCGGTGGTGCGTGGCGTAGCTGTAGGTCAGCACGTGGCTGTGCTCCCATTCGCCGGCGTAGAACACGCGCTCCCAGGGGACGAAGACCTGGTCGAAGATCAGCACCGCGGTGGCCTGGCCGTACCTGCGCGAGAACAGGGCACTGCCGTGCTCCAGCTTCTCGCCGGGGCGGCCGGCGGGGCGCGACACGATGGTGAGGCCGGCCACGTCGACCGGCACCGCGCAGCAGACCGCGAAGTCGGCGTCGTCCGCGCCCATGTTGCGGCTGGGCATGACCAGGATCTCGTGCATGTAGGGCCCGCCGGTGACGATGGCCTTGGTGCCGCTGATGACGATGCCCTTGGCGTTGCGCTCGACGATGTGCACGTAGGTGTCAGCATTGGCCTGCTGGTGCGGCTTCTTGCTGCGGTCGCCCTTGGCGTCGGTCATCGCGATGCCGAGCGACAGGTCCTCGTCCTGCATGCGGGCCAGGTAGGCGGCGAAGCGCGCGCCGTGCTCGGTGCCGCCCTTGGCGTCGTCGATGCGCGCCGTCACCTGGGCCAGCGCGTTCAGCGCGTCGTGGGCCAGGTAGCGCTGGGCGCAGCCGGTCTCCTGGCACAGCAGGCGCACGGCCTCCAGCTTGTTCAGCAGGTCGCCGGCCGACTCGTCGATGTGCAGCATGCGGTTGACGGTCTTGCCGCGGCTGGCCTGGGTGGCCAGCGCGACCGGCGCCACGGCAGAGTCGTGCGCGAAGTCGTAGGTGAAGGCCAGCGCATTGACGCCGGGCGCCAGCGCCGGCTCGTCGGCCACCGACTCGACGCGCTGGCCGTCCACGTAGACGGTCGGCTTGTAGCGGCGCAGCGATTCGCGGTAGTCGGCGCCGGTCATCAGGCGGGCCGGTGCGGCGGCGACGGCGGGGTCGTGAGGGGCGTTCATCGGCAGCTCTCCGGTTGTTCCGGTTGATTTGAACACTGTTCAATCCGTTGATCAAGGCTACATTCCAGTCATGCCGAAATCTGCGCTGGCTCCCGCGATCGACCCCGGCGACGCCCGTGCCGAGCGCCAGCGGGCCGTTGCCGACGCGCGTCGCGCGCTGGTGCTGGACGCCGCGCGTGCGGCCTTCTTCGAGCTGGGCCTCGAGGGCGGCAGCATCCGCGAGATCGCCAAGCGGGCCGGCTACACGCCCGGCGCGATCTACAGCTACTTCGCCAGCAAGGAGGAGATCTACGGGGCGCTGCTCGGCGAGTCGCTGGAGCGCCTGAACCTGCGGGTCGAGGCGGCGCGGTCGGCCGCGTCCGGCGACGTTGCGACCCTGCGCGCCAGCGCCGATGCCTTCTTCGACTTCTACCGCGAGCACCCGCGCGACCTGGATCTCGGCTTCTACCTGTTCCAGGGCATGCAGCCGCGCGGCCTGACGCCGGAGCTGAACGAGCGGCTCAACGCGCGCCTGCGCGACGCCCTCGCGCCGACCAAGGCCGCGCTGCAGGCGCTGGGCCTGAGCGCGGCGGCGGCCCAGGCCGAGGTCACGGCGCTGTTCGCCCACATCGTGGGCCTGCTGCTGCTCAGCCACACCGGCCGCATCCGCATGTTCAGGCAGGGTTCGCAGGGCCTGTTCGACACCTACCTCGACCAGCTGGTGGCGCGGGCGTCGCCGGCGCCGGCCGCGAAGGCCAGGGCCCGGCGGTGAACGCACACGCCATCTCGCCGAGCGGCAGCGTGCTGGTGCTGGTCGACTACCAGCACCGGCTGATGCCGCAGATCCACGGCGGCGCGCAGGCCGTGGCGCGCGCGCTGCGCATGGCCGACGCCGCCCGCGAGCTGGGCATCCGCGTGCTGGGCACCGAGCAGAACCCCGCCGGCCTCGGCCCTAACGACGAGGCGGTGCGTCAGCGCTGCGAAAGCACGCTGTCGAAAATGCACTTCGACGCCTGCGAGGACGGGCTGCTGGACCTTCTCGGTAGCGATCCCGCCGAGATCGTCATCGCCGGCTGCGAGGCCCACGTGTGCCTGCTGCAGACGGCCCTGGGCCTGCTGCGCGCCGGACGGCGCGTGTGGGTCGTCGCCGACGCCTGCGGATCGCGCTCGGCCCAGGATCACGCCCTCGCGATGCAGCGGCTGCAGCAGGCCGGCGCCACCCTGGTCTCGACCGAGATGGTGGTCTTCGAGTGGCTGCGCAGTTGCACCCACCCGCGATTCAAGCCGGTGCTCGCCCTGGTGAAGACGCGCATCGAGTGAACAAGAACGACGATCTGGAGACGCCCCGCATGGACTACGCCGCCTTCCACCGCCGCTCGATCGAGCAGCCCGACGCCTTCTGGGCCGAGCAGGCGCAGCTGATCGACTGGCACACGCCCTTCACCCAGGTCTGCGACAACAGCAAGCCGCCGTTCGCGAACTGGTTCGTCGGTGGCACCACCAACCTGTGCCACAACGCGGTCGACCGCCACGTCGCCACGCGCGGCGACCAGAACGCGCTGATCTGGGTGTCGACCGAAGTCGACAAGGAAGTCATCTACACCTTCCGCGAGCTGCAGGCCGAAGTGCAGCGCATGGCCGCCATCCTGCTGGAGCAGGGCGTCAAGCCCGGCGACCGCGTGCTGATCTACATGCCGATGATCCCCGAGGCCGCGTTCGCGATGCTGGCCTGCGCGCGCATCGGCGCCGTGCATTCGGTGGTGTTCGGCGGCTTCGCCAGCGTCAGCCTCGCCAGCCGCATCGAGGACGCCGAGCCGGTGATGATCGTCAGCGCCGACGCCGGCAGCCGCGCCGGCAAGGTGATGGCCT
>CAZUUU010000137.1:2315-8865 GCA_964622685.1 uncultured Methylibium sp. | reverse complement strand
GTCCGGGCGCGAGCGGCCCGCGGCCATGTCCTCCCAGAAGCATTCGTCTTCCGGCGTCGCCACCAGGTCGACCACCGGCCGGCCGACCAGGGCGCCCGGCGCCTCGCCGAACAGCGCGGCCGCCGCGGCATTGGCCGCGACGACGCGCAGCCCCAGCGGATCGACCAGGCAGACCGCCTCGAGCAGGCTGTCGATCAGCGGCTGCCACACCGGCGGCGGAGACGTGCTCATGCCGCCGCCTCGCCGATCGCGAACAGGTCGCGGGCGGGCTCGAAGAAGTAGCAGGTGCGGCTGCGCGGCGACAGGTAATCGAGCGTGGCACGCGGCAGGTGCTGGGGCTTGAGGCTGCGCCGGATGCCGAGCTCGGGGAGCTTCTCGAGGTCGAGCGGCAAGGCGGTGTCGCGTGGCTGCTTCGGGTCGTGCACCAGCACGCACGGCTTCAGCGGACGCGCGGCGTTGACCGTGACGACCATGCCGTAGCGGTCGTCGCTCAACTGCACCACCGAGCCCGGCGGGTACACGCCCATCATGCGGATGAAGGCGCCGAACACGGCGCTGTCGAAGCGCGCCTTCATCTGGCCGTAGATCAGCGCCAGCGCCTCGTGCGGCGTCAGCGCCTGCGAGGGCGTGGCCGGATTGCAGAGGTTGTCGTAGCGGTTGACCAGCGCGACGATGCGCGCGGCCGGGCTGATCTTGTCGCCCGCCAGCTTCAGCGGGAAGCCGCTGCCGTCGGCCAGCTCGTGATGCTGCGCCAGCACCAGCAGCGCGCCGGGCATCAGGCCCATCTTGCGGCCGATGGTGACGCCGTGCGAGACATGGTCCTGGTAGAACTGCCGCTCGGCGTTCGACGCGCCCGGGGTCGTCGGGTCCAGCCAGCGCACGCGGTCGGGCAGCTCGAGCTTGCCCACGTCGTGCAGCATCGCGCCGGTGCCCAGGTCGAACATCTCGTCCTTCGACAGGCCGAGCTGCTTGCCGAGCAGCAGCGACAGCACCGTCACGTTGACCGCGTGCAGCGAGGCGCGGTCGCCCGCCCCTTCGCTCAGCAGGCGGATCGCCAGTTCGTCGGCGCCCAGCAGCTTGCCGAGCAGGCCGTTCATGTGCGCCTCGCAATGCTCGCGCGCCGCGGCCGGCTGGCTGATCGCGAGCTCGAAGCTGCGCTTGAGCGCCCGCCCGGCCTCGGCGTAGTGCCGCTCGGCCTGGTGGGCGCAGGCCAGTTCGGCCTCCAGCGCCTCGCGGCGGCGGCGGGCCTGGGCCTGCTCGGGCGTCTCGGCCGGGGCGGCCGGCGGCGGCGCGGCGGCCACGGGCTGGGCCGCCGGGCCGGCCTCCTCGGCCTTCAGCGCCCCGGCATCGACCAGCGCCCGCAAGGGCTCGACGTCGCTGCGCTGCGGCAGGATGCGCACGTGCTCCAGCCCCAGTCCGCGCAGGGTCTGGAGCTGTTCCTCGCTGGCGATGCGAAAGCTGTTGAGCGGGAAGGGATGCTGCATCCACCCGAGATCCAGGTGGACGTGCAAGCCGATCCGCAGCTGCCGGATATCGACGGTCGGGGCGAGCTTGATGCTGTCTTGCATGGCGGTGGTGAGGCCGGACAAGAAGCCCGACCCCACCGCTGTTTCGGCACCTGGCCGCCATCCTTGAGCGGCGATGAGCGCCGGCGCGGGTTGCGGCTTCGCGCGCGGCTATGCGATGACGATCGGCCCGGTGCTGGGCATCTGGACCCAGGTGCTGTTCGTCGGCCTGGGCCTCGGGGCGCTGATCGCCACCTCGGCGATCGCCTTCACGTTGGTCAAGTGGGCCGGCGTGGCCTATCTGGTCTGGCGGGCTTGCGGCGCGGCCCGCCATCGTTGCCGCTTGCGCGCGCAAGCCACGACAACGACTTGGCGAGGGCCAGCGCCACCGGCTTGCCAGAGGTCCCGCAACTCAGGTGCGCTCTGTCCGCGCGCGAGGCGAACTGGGCTGGACGCCGCGCCATGCGTCGGTCATCGACGGGATTCTTGCCGACATGCCGCTCAGCCGGCATCCGGCTGAGCCGCCGGGGCCGCGCGCTGGAACGGCTCCAGCCGCGCGCATGCCGCATTGAGGGCCATCAGACGGGGCCAGCGGTTCAGATCCACCTTGAACCGCCTCGCACTCTCGATCTGCGGCACCAGGTAGACATCGGCCAGCGTGGGATATGCGCCGAACGCGAATGGACCGGACTGGCCGCGCGACTCCACGAGAGCCTGGAAGGCGTCGAAGCCGCTTCCAATCCAGCCGGCGCACCAGCCGTTCACCGCCGCCTCGTCAGCGCCGAAGCGATGGCGCAGCGCTTCCAGGATGCGACGGTTGTTCACCGGGTGGATGTCGCACCCGACGATGGCCGCCAGCGCGCGGACGTGCGCACGGTCGCCCGCATCGGTGGGCAGCAGCGGCGGTTCGGGGTAGCGCTCCTCCAGCCACTCGATGATCGCCGGCGACTGCGACATGCGCTGTCCATCCACCTCCAGCACCGGCACCAGTTGCTGCGGGTTGATCGCCCGGAACGCATCGTCCAGATGCTCCTCGGTACGCAGGTTCACCGCCACCTGCTCGTAGCTCAGGCCCTTCAGGTTCAGCGCGATGCGCAACCGGTGCGAGGTGCCACTGCGGAAGAAGTCGTAGAGCTTCATGACTCACACCCCCAGGTACTGGTGGACGATGTCGGGCTGGGCGCGCAGCTCATCCGAGTTGCCTTGCCAGACGACCCGCCCCTTCTCGATGACGACATGGCGGTCGGCCAGCTGCAGCAGACGCCCGACGTTCTTGTCGATGACGATCTGCCCCAAGCCTTCGCGCTTGAGCTCGCCCAGCGTGCGCCAGATCTCATCGCGGATCACCGGCGCCAGGCCTTCGGTGGCCTCGTCGAGTACCAGCAACTTGGGGTTCGTCATCAAGGCGCGGCCGATGGCGAGCATCTGCTGTTCGCCACCGGACAGCTGCCAGCCGAGGTTGCTGCGGCGTTCGCGAAGGCGTGGAAAGAATCCGTAGACACGATCGAGCGTCCAGCTGCGGCCGGCGGCGCCCGCCTCACCATCGCGCGCCGTCGCCACCAGGTTCTCCTCGAAGCTGAGCTCGGTGAAGATCTGGCGGCCCTCGGGCACCAGCGCCAGGCCGCGTCGCGCGATGCGGTGGGAGGGCAGCCCGCGTGTGCGCAGCCCATCGACCTCGATCTCACCGGCACTGCTGGACAACATGCCGAACAAGCACTTGATGGTCGTTGACCGCCCCATGCCGTTGCGGCCGAGCAGGGTGACGACTTCGCCCGGCCCGACATCGAAGGAGATGTCGAACAGGACTTGGGCGCGGCCATAGCCGGCCTGCAGGCCGCGTACCGAAAGGAAGGGGTGATTCATTCTGTGGCCTCGTGTGTTCGGACCGTCCTCAGACCGTCTCCTCGCCCAGGTACACCGCCCGCACCTCGGGGTGTTCGCGGATCTCGTCGGGCGTGCCCGTGAACATCACACGGCCGTAGACCAGCACGCTGATGCGGTCGGCCAGCGCGAACACCGCGTCCATGTCGTGTTCGACGAGCAGGATGGTGTAGCGCCCTTTCAGGCTGCGCAGCAGCTTGGTCACCGCGGCCGACTCCTGCACGCTCATCCCCGCCATGGGTTCGTCGAGCAGCAGGAACCTGGGCTGCGCTGCCAGGGCCAAGGCCAGTTCCAGCTGTCGGCGCTGTCCGTAGGCGAGTTCGCCGGCAGGCGTGTCAGCCTGGTTGGCCAGCCCCGCAGCTGCCACCGCCTCGTCGGCCGCAGAGCGCGCCGCTGCGTCGCTCAGCATCGGCTTCCAGAAGCGCCAGGCGTGCCGCTTGGCCGCCATGGCGGCGAGCACGGCGTTTTCGGTGACGGTGAACTCCTCGAAGATCGAGGTGATCTGGTACGAGCGCAGCAGGCCGGCCCGCGCACGCTGGTGCGTGGCCAGCGCGCCCACGTCCTGACCGCCGAAGACGATGCGGCCCTCATCGGCAGCCAGTTCACCGCTGAGCTGGTTGATCAGCGTGGTCTTGCCGGCGCCGTTCGGGCCGATCACGGCGTGCAGTTCGCCGGCGCGAATGTCGAGCGAGACATGGTCGGTCACCAGCAGCACACCGTAGCGCTTGACCAGCCCCTCGGTCTTCAAGGATGCGGACATCACAGGCCTCCCTTGGTTGCGGTGCCGGGTGTCGCTGCGGATGCGGCCGGGGGTGTGGCGACCGGTGCGGCAGCGGACGCAGGGCCCGCTGGCGCCCTGGGCCACCGATCCAGCAAGCCGACGATGCCGCGACGTCCCACCAGCGCCATCAAGACGATCAGCGGGCCGAAGATGATCATCCAGTGCTGGGTCAATGCCTTCAGCCACTCCTCCAGGCCCAGGAACACCAGGGCCCCGATGACCGGCCCCAGCACGGTGCCGATGCCGCCCAGAACGACCATCACGATGAGCTCACCTGACACCGTCCAGGTCAGCGAACTGGGCGAGACGAAGGCGTTCAGATTCGCCAGCAGCAGGCCCGACAGGCCACAGATCGCACCCGAGATCACAAAGGCCACCAGCTGCAGCCGCCGCGCCTGCAGGCCGATGGCGTTGATGCGGCGGGCGTTCTGCCGAGCACCGCGCAGGGCCATGCCGAAGGGCGAGGCGCGCAGCTTCGCCATCCACCAGGTCACGAGCGCCAGCGCCACCAGCGCCGTCACGTACAGCGTCAACGTCGAGCCCAGGTCGAAGCCGCCGAACTGGCTGGTGGACGCCACCGGCAGCCCGTCGTCGCCGCCGTACTGCTTCAGGCTGACAAACAGGAAGTAGCCCATCTGTGCAAAGGCCAGCGTGATCATGATGAAGGCCATGCCCGAGGTGCGCAGGCTGATCGCGCCGACTGCCAGTGCAACCAGCGCCGAACCACCGACACACAACGCCAGATGCACCCAGCCGTTGGCGATGCCGTGCAAGGCTGGCAAGGCGACGGCGTAGCTGCCCAGGCCCATGAACAGCGCGTGCCCGAAGCTGACCAGCCCGCCGTAGCCCAGCGCCAGGTTCAGTGCCGACGCGGCCATGGCGTAGATCAGGATGCGGGCGAAGAACGCGATCCAGAACGGCTGTTCGAGGGCCGTGGCCACCAAGGGCACCGCGGCGAAACCCGCGAACAGCACCACGGGCAACAGCGCGGGACGGTGCAAGAGTGAGCTCATCATGACTCCTTCAGCCGCGCCGGACCGGAAACAGACCTTGCGGACGCAGCGCCAGAACCACGGCCATCAGCAGGTAGACCAGCATCGAGGCCAGCGCCGGCCCGGCGGCATCTGCGACGGAGCGCTCGGCCACTTCGCGCAGCGCCATGGGGAGCAGCACGCGACCCAGGGTGTCGACCACGCCGACGATCAGCGCCGCGTACAGCGCGCCGCTCACGGAACCGATGCCGCCGATCACGATCACGACCAGGGTCGTGATGAGCACCGGCTCGCCCATGCCCGACTGCACCGACAGCAGCGGGCCGGCCATCGCACCGGCCAGGCCGGCAAGCATGGCGCCGACGCCGAACAGCATGGCGTTCAGCAGCCCGATGTTCACGCCCAGTGCGCCTACCAGCTGCGGGTTCTGGGCCCCGGCGCGGATGAGCATGCCCACCCGCGTCTTGTGGATCAGCCAGTACGAGCCGACAGCCACCAGCAGGCCCACGGCGATGATGGCGAAACGGTAGGACGGGTAGTTGATGCCGAACAGCGACACCGTGCCCGCCAGCATCTCTGGCACGTCCACGAACAGGGCTTGCGGGCCCCAGACCAGGCGCACCAGTTCATTGAAGAACATCACCAGGCCGAAGGTCGCCAGCACATGGTCGAGGTGATCGCGCCGGTACAGCCGCGAGACGATGGTGACCTCGAGCAGCAGACCCACGGCCATGGCGGCCGCCATCGCCGCCAGCATGGCCAGCACGAACGACCCGGTCGCTGCGTAGGTCAAGGCCGCCGCATAGGCGCCGATCATGTACAGCGATCCGTGCGCCAGGTTCACGAAGCTCATGATCCCGAACACCAGGGTCAGCCCTGCTGCCAGCAGGAACAGCAGCACGCCGTACTGAAGCCCGTTGAGAAGCTGCACCAGCAGCAGGGAGGTGCTCATGGTCGGACCTCAGGGCAGCTTGCAAAGCGCTGCGTAGGAATCCGCGTGTGCCACCAGGGGGGTGCCGATGGGCTTGCTCACCACCTTGCCGCCCGCACGCACCGTCTCGAAGGCGTAGTAGTTCTGCACCGGCATGTTGTTGCTGCCGAACTTGAACGGGCCGCGCACCGACTTGAACTCGCTGCCCGCTGCCTTCACGGCGGCCGCCAGCTTCTTCGGGTCGTTGCCCGCTTTGCGCAGGCCCAGGTCCAGCACCTTGGCCGCATCGAAGGCCGCCGCTGCGTAAAGGCTCGGCGTGCGCTTGTACTTGGCCTCGAAGGCGCTGACGAAGGCGCGGTTCTCGGCATTGTCCAGCGAGGCGTCGTACATCGCCGCGCCGATCACGCCGGCGGCCGACCCGCCCAGGGAAGGCAGCGTCGTGCCGTCGACGGTGAACACC
>CAZUUU010000137.1:0-2305 GCA_964622685.1 uncultured Methylibium sp. | reverse complement strand
CGAGTACAGGGGAAGGCTGCCACTCAGTCCTGTCTGGCTCATCTGCTTGACGAAGTTGATGCCCATGCCGCCCGGGTAGAACACGAACAGGGCATCGGGCTTGGCCGATTGAAGTTGGGCAATCTCGGCCGAGTAGTCGGGCTGGTTGACCTGGGTGTAGACCTCGTTGAGTACCTCGCCCTTGAAGTAGCGCTTGAAGCCGGCCAGCATGTCCTTCCCGGCCTGGTAGTTGGGCGCCATCAGGTACACCCGCTTGATGCCACGGTCCTGGGCGAACTTGCCCATCGCCTCGGCGGCGCCGTCGTTCTGCCACGCTGTCGAGAAGATGTTGGCCTTGCACTGCGCGCCGGCGATGGGCGACGGACCCGCGTTCGTCGCGATCGCCACCACGCCCGACTCGGCGAGCCGCGGCAGGCTGCCCATGAGCACATTCGAGAACGACAGGCCGACGATGGCGTCGACCTTGTCCTTGTCGATCAGCTTGCGCACGATCTGCTGGCCCACCTCGGGCTTGAGCTGGTCATCCTCCTTCAGGATGGTGGTCGGCTGGCCACCGAGCTGGCCGCCCATCTGCTCCACCGCCAGCATGAAGCCGTCGACCTGGTCCTGGCCCACCAGCGCCTGCGGGCCGGACAGCGGCGCCATCAGGCCGACGGTGACGGCCTGGGCAGCGAGGCCTGAGGTCGCCAGCAGGGCGGCCAGCGCGGTGGCGCGAAGAGTGAGTGCGTTCATGTCTGTCTCCTGTTGAAAGGTGGGGGCGTAGACCGCCCTCGGCGGCCGTTGGCACGGCCCCGATGCGAGAGGAAGAAGGGAATCTCAGTCGAACTGCAGGAACACGCGCCGCCCGTCGACCTTGACCGGGTAGCTGCGCAGCGCATCCGTCACCGGCGCGCAAGCAGGCCGGCCATCGCGCACGTCGAACTTGCCCTGGTGCAGGGGGCATTCGATCTCGTGGCCTTCGAGAAAGCCATCGCACAGCCGCGCCTGGCCGTGCGTGCAGATGTTGTCGGTGGCGTAGACCTCGTCGCCGACCGTATAGAGCGCGATGTCGCGGCCCGCGACGACGATGCCGATGACGTCGTCGGTGGGCAGGTCGTCGGCCGACAGCGCGTCGACCCAGGTGGAGTTGCTTGGCGTGGCGTCCATCGTCGGCCTCAGATCGGGTAGATGATCGAGTTGGGGATCATTTCGCTGTCGTAGATGCACTCACGAGATGCGAACCTGAGACCCTCGGGAGTGCGCACCACTGTGTCCAGATAGCGGCCGACGTTGAACACCGTCGAGGCGTCCGACAGCTTGGTGCGGAACACGGCGTAGTTCGCCTCGCAGCGGAACCGGCCGCCTTCGGTGCTGCGCAGCACCGGCGTGCCGACGATGTGGCGCTGGTAGTACGGGTCGTGGAACAGCGTCTCCTTGATGCCGTAGACGCGGTCCTTGAGCATGCCCTTGCTGGCGAACGACAGCGTCGCCAGCGGGAAGCCACGCTCGTGGTTCTCGCGGGGCTGGAGCTTGTAGACGCAGTCTTCCGTGAAGAACTCGGGCCACAGGTCCCAGTTGCCGGAGTCGACCGCGCCGGCGTAGGCTGCATACAGCTGGTTCAGGGCCAGCCAGTCTTCGAAGCTGAGCGAGGGGCTCATGGATCAGGCCTCCTTTTCCATGACTTCGCGCCAGTAGCGGAACATGCCGCGGATCAGCGTCTCGGTGACCATGTGCTCGGTGTCTTCCACCTCGCGTCCGCCCAGTTCAGCCAGGGTGCGGTGGAAGGGCTTGCTCTCGAAGGCCTGCTGGCTGAACTCGATCACCTCCCCGTCGTCGGCCGAGACGAAGCCGGCCGGCCCGAACAAGTTGGCCTGGCGCAGCCGCCGCTGCGTCATCTCCTCGGTGTCGTCGTCGAAGCCGAAGTGCGTCCAGACGAAGTCGAAGCTGCCGTGGCCCGTGGGCTGAATGTGGCGCGTGGACACGCTGTTGACCTGCTGCTGCAGGATGACGCTGGGAAAGATCGTCGTCATCACGGCCGTCGGCCCACCCCACCAGGGCTCGGGCACGATGTCCAGGAAGCTCGGGTCGTTGAGCTGCATGTCGGCCTTGAAGCTCGACACCTGGGTGACCTGTGCCGCATTGCCGGCCGAGCCGCGGGTGGAGATCATCGCGGCATGGCGGTGCTTGTCGTCCATGCGCAGCTGGCTCTTGTTGTCGGCGCGCCAAAGCCCGAAGGTGACGAACCAGGTGTGCAGCAGGCCCGGGTGGTAGGGGTCCTTGATGTTCTCCTGCATCAGCTTCCAGTTGCCCGGGATGCGCTGGCGGT
>CAZUUU010000136.1:0-8893 GCA_964622685.1 uncultured Methylibium sp. | reverse complement strand
AAGCTGCGCCGCGGCGTCTGGGCGATCCAGGCGCAGGTCGACCTGCACGGCCTGCAGCGCGATGCGGCGCGCGAGCGCCTGGCCGGCTTCCTGCGCGACGCGGCGAAGCAGGGGCTGCGCTGCGTGCGCGTCGTCCACGGCAAGGGCAACGGCTCGCCGGGCCGCCAGCCGGTGCTCAAGGGCAAGGTCCAGACCTGGCTGGTGCAGAAGAACGAGGTGATGGCCTTCGTGCAGGCGCGCGCGGCCGAGGGCGGGGCGGGCGCCCTGGTCGTTCTGCTCGGAACCGCCCCTTCGTCACCCTGACTGGAGCCCTCCCCGGGGAGGGCTGGGCGGGGGCGTGAAGTCCTGCGAAGCAGATGGATGCGCAATCGGGGCTACTGGCCCCGGTTGCGCATCCAATCTGCGGTGTTGGCGAACGAGGCCTTCAGGCGCGTCACCAGCAGCGGATCGAGCCCGCATTCGTTCATCGCCTGCTCCATGCAGGCCATCCACTGGTCGCGCTCGCGCACGCCGATGGCATAGGGCAGGTGGCGAGCGCGCAGCCGCGGGTGGCCGAAGCGCTGCTGGTAGAGGTCCGGTCCGCCGAGCCAGCCGCTGAGGAACCAGAACAGCTTGTCGCGCGAGCCGTCCAGCGTGGTCGGATGCAGCACCCGCAGATCGGCGTAGCGCGGCTCGAGGTCCATCAGGTCGTAGAAGCGGTCGACCAGGCCGCGCACGGCGGGCTCGCCGCCGATCCAGTCGTAGGGGGTGGCGGCCGGGGCAGGCTCGGCCAGGGGCGTCAGGTCGGACATCGGGACAGAAAGCGGGAAAGGGCGGCCGCGGCGGCCAGGCGCCGCCGGCGGCAGGCATCGGTTCAGGGGCTCAGGCGCGCCGCCAGCGCGACGATGGCCTGTGCGGCCGGCGTGCCCGGCATCGATTCCACCACGAGCTGGCGCTTCTTCACGGCGTCGCGCACCCCCGCGTCGATGGGGACGTCGCCGACCAGCGCCAGGTCCACCGCGCTGCCGAGCGGCGGCGCGACGAAGCGGTCGATGACCTGCCTGAGCTGCCCGGCCACGGCGCGGCCGTCGCCACTGCGCGGCACCTGGTTGACGATCAGCTTCAGCTCGCGCCGGCCCTGCTGCGTGGCCAGCACCTTGATGGTCGCGTAGGCATCGGTCATCGAGGTCGGCTCGGGCGTCGCGACGATCAGCACCTCGTCGGCCAGCGACACGGTGTAGAGCACCACGTCGGAGATGCCGGCGCCGGTGTCGAGCAGCACGATGTCGAAGCGCGGCGTGACCTCGTTGATCACCGCCAGCAGCTTGTCGCGCACCTCGGGCGTGAGCCGCGAGTACTCGACCAGGCCCGATCCGGCCAGCAGCACCGAGAAGCCCCCCGGCGCCGGCAGCACCGCCTGCGCCAGCGTGGCCCGGCCGGTGAAGACGTCGTGCAGCGTCACCTTGGGATGCAGGTTCAGCACCACGTCGAGGTTGGCGAGGCCCAGGTCGGCGTCGAGCACCAGCACGCGCAGGCCGCGCCTGGCCAGCGCCGCCGCGAGATTGGCCGACAGGAAGGTCTTGCCGACACCGCCCTTGCCGCTGGTGACGGCCAGGATGCGGGCGCGCGGCGCCCCGGGCGGAGCGGCGGCGGGCGTTTCGAGGGTATCGGGCGCGTTCATGCGGAATCCGGACGGCTGGAGTTGGGTTCGTCGAGCGATGTGGACAGCGTCACGCCGAACAGCATGCCGCGCTCCTCGGCGCTGACGTGCGAGACCGCCGTCGGCTCGAGGCAGGTGCGGTTGCGGCCTTCGGCCTTGGCGCGGTAGAGCTGGGTGTCGGCGCGCTCGATCCACAGCCGGGCCGACGAGCGCACCCAGGGCGGCGCGAAGGCCCCGCCGGCGCTGAGCGTGACGTTGAGCGTGATGCCGCCGGAGACGCTAACCGCCTGGGCCTCGACCGCCCGGCGCACGCGCTCGGCGGCGGCCTGGGCGAAGGCCGGCGGGCAGTTGGGCAGCACGATGGCGAATTCCTCGCCGCCGTAGCGCGCCACGGTGTCCATCGGCCGCACGCAGTCCTGCAGCGTGCGGGCCACGGCCTGCAGCACCAGGTCGCCGGCGGCGTGGCCGTAGGTGTCGTTGACGCGCTTGAAGTGGTCGATGTCGAGCAGCAGCACCAGGGCCGGCTCGCCGGCGCGGGCCACGCGGTCGGCCTCGCGGTCGAGCGCCAGTTCGAACTGGCGGCGGTTGGCCAGGCCGGTCAGCGCGTCGCGGCTGGACAGGTCGCACAGCGCGTCCAGCACCTTCTGCAGCCAGGCCGCGTCGCGCGGGCCGTCCGGGAACTCGTGGCCGGCGCGCTGCAGCAGTTGCAGCGCGGCGTCCAGGCGCAGGCCGTCGATCGACGGCGCGGCAGCCTGGGAGTCGGGACGGGAGACACTCACGATCGAATCAGTCTAGCGGTGCACCGGCCTGCCGAAGCGACGAACTGCGACGCTTAGAGGCGGCTTCTCGGCGGGGCCGGACCGCTCAAGCCCGCCAGACTGTGGCCGATAAACAACCGTCGACCCACCGAGCGTGACCGGCCCCGCCGACCACGCCCCGCCTGCCCGCCCCGCCGTCCATGAGTGCCGTGCTTACCCCTGCCCCTGCCGCCGCGGCACCCCCGGGCGC
This sequence comes from uncultured Methylibium sp., assembly GCA_964622685.1. Lineage (GTDB taxonomy): Bacteria > Pseudomonadota > Gammaproteobacteria > Burkholderiales > Burkholderiaceae_C > Methylibium. The sequence continues at coordinate 6,246 of CAZUUU010000136.1, read as the reverse complement.
CGACCGCGAGTTCAGCTTCGACAGCGGCGACTTCGAGCGCGTGCGCACCCTGATCTACCAGCGTGCCGGCATCAGCCTGCAGGCCGGCAAGCAGGCGATGGTCTACAGCCGCCTGTCGCGGCGGCTGCGCGAGACGACCCACCGCTCCTTCGCCAGCTACCTGCAGTGGCTGGAGTCCAGCAGCGGCCCGGCCGGCGAGGCCGAATGGCAGGAGTTCGTCAACTGCCTGACCACCAACCTGACCAGCTTCTTCCGCGAGGAGCACCACTTCCCGCTGCTCGCGCAGGCGCTGCAGCAGCGCCGCGGCCAGGCGATACGGATCTGGTGCAACGCCGCGTCGACCGGCGAGGAGCCCTACTCGCTGGCGATGACCGTGCTGGAGACGCTGGGGCCGCAGGCGCTGGCCAGCATCCTGGCCAGCGACATCGACACCAAGGTCCTGGCGACCGCCAGCCGCGGCGTCTACGACGCCGAGTCGCGCGGCCTGAGCCCGCAGCGGCTGAAGACGCACTTCCTGCGCGGCACCGGCGCCAACGCCGGCATGATCCGCGTGCGGCCCGAGCTGGCGAAGCTGATCGAGTTCCGCAGCTTCAACCTGATGGCGAGTTCGTGGTCGCTGGGCGAGCCCTTCGACATCGTGTTCTGCCGCAACGTGATGATCTACTTCGACGCGAAGACACAGCGCCGCGTGCTGGAAGGCATGCACCGGGCGATGAAGCCGGGCGGCCTGCTGTTCGTCGGCCACTCCGAGAACTTCAGCGACGCGCGCGAGCTGTTCCGCCTGCGCGGCAAGACCGTCTACGAGCGCGCCTGAGGCCGAAGGACATGCTGCCGCTCTCCGTCCCCGTCCCGCTGTCGCAGTCACCCGGCTTCCCGGCCGGCGGCGCGCGCGCCGGCTCGCGCATCGACCAGCTGAAGGCCGCGCCGCGCAAGCCGGGCGAGGCCTCCTTCTTCTTCTACGACGCGCACTTCAAGGCCGATGCCGTCAAGGTGCTGCCGGGCGAGTACTTCGTCCACGACGAGGACCTGGCGATCATGACGACGCTGGGCTCGTGCATCGCCGCCTGCCTGTGGGACCGCGAGCGCCGCATCGGCGGACTCAACCACTTCATGCTGCCCGAGGGCGGCGGCGCGGCCGACTCGGGACGCTACGGCTCCTATGCGATGGAACTGCTGATCAACGAGATGATGAAGCGCGGCGCCAGCCGCCTCACGATGGAAGCCAAGGTCTTCGGCGGCGGCGCGGTGATCAGCGGCATGAACACCATCAACGTCGGCGAACGCAACACCGCCTTCGTGCTGGACTACCTGAAGACCGAGCGCATCCCCATCGTCAGCAAGGACGTGCTCGACGTGTACCCGCGCAAGGTCTGCTTCTTCCCGGCCAGCGGCAAGGCCATGGTGAAGCGCCTCGCGCCGACCCACACCGACGCACTGCTGGCGCAGGACCGCGCCGCCGCGAAGACCGCCGTGCCGGCAGCGACCGGTGGCGGGTCGATCGACCTGTTCTGAAACGAAGACCGACCGAGGGAGCGGGACATGGCGAAGACCAGGGTGGTGGTGGTGGACGACTCGGCGCTGGTGCGCAGCCTGCTGACCGAGATCATCAACCGCCAGCCGGACATGCAGTGCATCGGCGCGGCCAGCGACCCCATCGTCGCGCGCGAGATGATCCGCAACCTGAACCCCGACGTCATCACGCTGGACGTCGAGATGCCGCGCATGGACGGCATCGACTTCCTGTCCAAGCTGATGCGCCTGCGGCCCATGCCGGTGGTGATGGTGTCGACGCTGACCGAGCGCGGTGCCGAGGTCACGCTGAAGGCGCTGGAGCTGGGCGCGATCGACTTCGTGGCCAAGCCCAAGATCGGCGTGGCCGACGGCCTGCGTCAGCTGGGCGCCGACATCACCGAGAAGATCCGCACCGCGGCCAAGGCCCAGGTCAAGAAGCTGGTGAGCGCGCCGGCGCCCGCCGCCGATGCGGCGCGCACCGTCGCGCCGGTCGCGAGCCTGGGGCGCCTGTCGACCGAGAAGCTCGTCTTCATCGGCGCGTCCACCGGCGGCACCGAGGCCACCAAGGAAGTGCTGATGGCGCTGCCGCCGGATTGCCCGGCGGTGATGATCACGCAGCACATGCCGGCCGGCTTCACGACCAGCTACGCGGCCCGGCTCGACGGGCTGTGCCGCATCCGCGTCGCCGAGGCGCGCGACGGCGAGCGCGTGCTGCCGGGCCATGCCTACCTCGCGCCGGGCGGCCTGCACCTGAGCGTGGAGCGCAGCGGCGCCAACTACATCGCCCGCGTGCAGGACGGCGAGCCGGTCAACCGGCACAAGCCCAGCGTCGAGGTGCTGTTCAAGAGCGCCGCGCGCGTGGTCGGTCCCAACGCGCTGGGCATCATGCTGACCGGCATGGGCGCCGACGGCGCCAGGGCGATGCGCGAGATGCGCGACGCGGGCAGCTACAACGTCTGCCAGGACGAGGCGAGCTGCGTGGTGTTCGGCATGCCGCGCGAGGCCATCGCGGCCGGCGCAGCGCACGAGGTGCTGCCGCTGTCGCGCATCGCGCCGGCGCTGCTGGACCGGCTGCGCAGCACCGCGGGCATGTCGCTGAACCGCGTGTAGCGCCGGGCTACTTCAGGAACAAGGCCTGGAGGTCGCTGAGGAAGTCGAAGCCGCGTTCGGTGGGCCAGGCGCGCTGCAGGTCGCGCGCCAGCAGGCCCCTGGCTTCTGCCGCTTCCAGCCCGCGGGCGATCGTCGTGAGCGGCAGGCCGGTCCGCTCGGCATAGCGGGCCAGCTCAAAGCCCTCCTTCAGGCGCAGCGCATTGAGCATGAACTCGAAGGGCAGGTCGCCCGCCGCCACTTCGTGCTCGTTCGACACCGCCGCGCCCGCCAGCGCCTTGTCCATGTAGGCCTGCGGCTCGCGCCAGCGCGTCTGGCGCAGGATGCGATGCGCAAAGCTCAGCTTGCCGTGCGCGCCGGCGCCGATGCCGAGGTAGTCGCCGAAGTGCCAGTAGTTGAGGTTGTGCACGCAGCGGTGGCCGGGCCGGGCGTAGGCCGACACTTCGTAGCGCTGCAGTCCGGACCCGCCGGTCAGCGCCGTGATGCGGTCCATCATCTCGAAGGCCAGGTCGTCGTCGGGCAGGCCGGCGGGCGGCTGCACGGCGAAGCGCGTGTTCGGCTCCAGCGTCAGGTGGTAGACGCTCAGGTGCGGCGGCTCGAAGGCCAGCGCCTGGCGCAGGTCGCGCTCGCAGGCGGCCACGTCCTGGCCCGGCAGCGCGTACATCAGGTCGAGGTTGAAGGTCTCGAAGGCACGCTGCGCTTCCTCGATCGCCGCAACGGCCTGGGCGCGATCGTGCACGCGGCCCAGGACCCGCAGCTTGTCGTCATCGAAGCTCTGCACGCCGATCGACAGGCGCGTGACGCCGGCCTCGCGGAAGGCGCGGAAGCGCTCGCGCTCGAAGGTCCCGGGATTGGCCTCGAGCGTGATCTCGCAGCCGGGCTCGAGCGGCAGGCGCGCGCGCACGTCCTCGAGCAGGCGCGCGATGCCTTCGGGCGAGAACAGGCTGGGCGTGCCGCCACCGATGAAGACGCTGACGACGCGGCGGCCCCACACCAGCGGCAGTGCGGCTTCGAGGTCGGCACGCAGGGCGTCGAGGTAGCGCGCCTCGGCAGCTACCCCGTTCGGGGCTTCGTGGGAATTGAAGTCGCAGTAGGGGCACTTCTGCAGGCACCACGGGAGGTGCACGTAGAGCGCCAGCGGCGGCAAGGCGGTGAGGTTCAGCGCCCCGCCGCGCTTGTGCAGCGCGCTCACGTCGATCCGGGCGGTGTTCACGTCGGCCAATGGGTGCGCATCGACGCGAGCATCTCGCGCGCGGCGAGCGCACGGTGGCTGAGGGCGTTCTTCTCGTCAGCGCCCAGCTCGGCCACGCTGCGGCGGAGCGCAGGGATGAACATCAAGGGGTCGTAGCCGAAGCCGCCCTGGCCGCGCGGCTGTTCGAGGATCACACCGGGCCAGCGGCCGAAGGCGATGAGCGGTTGCGGATCATCGGCGTGACGCAGTGCGACCAGCGTGCTGACGAAGGCGGCGCGGCGATCGGCACTGCCACGCAGGCGTTCCAGCAGCAGGCTGTTGTTGGCAGCGTCCTGGGCGCGGCGCTGCGCTTCTCGGTCACCCGCGGGCAACTCGACGCTGGCGTAGTGCGCCGAGACGACGCCCGGCGCGCCGCCCAGCGCGTCGACGCACAGTCCGGAGTCGTCGGCGATCGCCGCGCCGCCCGAGGCACGCGCCGCATGCCGCGCCTTGGCGAGTGCGTTCTCGACGAAGGTGGCGTGCGGCTCCTCGGCCTCGGCGATGCCGAGCGAGCCCTGGGTCACCAGTTCGATCGGCAGGGTCGCGAACAGCGCGCGCAGCTCGGCCAGCTTCTTCGCGTTGTTGGACGCAAGGACGAGTCTCACGGCTCCGAAAGCGCCTTCGCCTGCGCCGCGACCAGGGTGCGGATCCCCTGCTCGGCCAGGTGCAGCAGCCGGTCCATCTCGGCGCGGCTGAAGGCGGCCCCCTCGGCCGTGCCCTGGACCTCGACGTAATGGCCGGCACCGGTCATCACGACGTTCATGTCGGTGTCGCAGGCCGAGTCCTCGACGTACTCCAGGTCCAGCAGCGGCGTGCCCTGCACGATGCCGACGCTGACGGCCGCCACGGCCTCGCGGATCGGCGAGGCCGTGAGCTTGCCCTGCGCGATCAACCAGCTCACCGCGTCGTGCGCGGCCACGTAGGCGCCGGTGATGGCCGCGGTGCGCGTGCCGCCGTCGGCCTGGATCACGTCGCAGTCGAGCGCGATCGTGCGCTCGCCGAGAAGCCGAAGGTCGAACACCGCACGCAGCGAGCGGCCGATCAGGCGCTGGATCTCCTGCGTCCGCCCGCTCTGCTTGCCGCGCGCCGCCTCGCGGTCGCTGCGGGTGTGGGTACTGCGCGGCAGCATGCCGTACTCGGCCGTCACCCAGCCTTCGCCGGAGCCGCGCTTGTGCGGCGGAACCTTCTCTTCCACGGAGGCCGTGCACAACACCTTGGTGTCGCCGAAGGCGATCAGCACCGAGCCCTCGGCGTGCCGGGTGTAGCGGCGGGTGATCGTGAGCGGGCGCAATGCATCCGCGGCACGGGCTTGCGTGCGGTCGAAACTCATCGGTGTCCTTTCAGGACTTCTTGGATTCGGACGAGCGCCGGATGGCCTCGTTGATCTCGCGGATCGAGCGGTCGATCTCGGCTTCGTCCAGCTCGTCGGGTTCGCCGGAGCCGGCGCCGACGCTGGCCTGGATCGTGGAGGCGAAGACCTCCTCGCCCAGGGTCTGGGTGGAAATCGCCTGGATGGCGTCGGTGTTCTCGGCCGCTTCCCACTCGACCGACAGCACGGTGACATTGTCGCTCTTGGGGCCGCCCTTGCGCAGCGCCTGCTCGACCAGCTCAGGCACCGCGTCGGAGATCGGGCGCGTGGCCAGCTGCTCGGTGATGATGTCGTCGCCCACGCTGCCCCACAGGCCGTCGGAGCACAGCAGCAGGCGGTCGCGTTCCTGCAGGATCAGGGGACCGACGGTGTCGACCACCGGCTTGCCCGGGCTGCCCAGGCAGGTGAAGAGCACGTTGCGGTTGAAGCGCTCGTTCATCGGCACGACCTGCGACATCGTCTCCTGCAGCTCGGAATAGCTGTGGTCGCGGGTGCGCGCGACCAGCTTGTCGCCGCGCACCAGGTAGAGCCGGGAATCGCCGCAGTGCGCCCAGTAGGCGGTGTTGCCCTGCAGCACGCAGGCCACGATGGTGGTGCGCGGCGTGTCGATCAGCGCCTTCTCGGTGGCGTAGCGGATCAGCTGGTGGTGGCCCGCGATGATCGAGTCGTGCAGGAAGCGCATCGGGTCCTTGAGGACCGGCTTGGCATCGCGCTGGAACATCGCGGCCAGGGTCTGCAGCGCCAGCTGCGAGGCGACCTCGCCCTCCGGATGCCCGCCCATGCCGTCGGCCAGCGCGAACAGCCCCGAATCCCGCGTGTAGCAATAGCCCATGCGGTCTTCGTTCTTCTCGCGGCCGCCCTTGCGGCTGACCTGGTAGACCGAGAAACGCATGCGAATCCGTCCCCCGGGCTCAGGCCTTGGCGCCTGTCTTGATGTTCTCGAGCTGCAGCTTCAGCCGCTCGCTGAAGCTGAGCTTGGTGTAGCGGCGCTCGGTCTCGCGCGCCAGCTCCTTCTGCAGCGCGAACA
>CAZUUU010000135.1:0-8911 GCA_964622685.1 uncultured Methylibium sp. | reverse complement strand
CTGGCGTCGCCCCCTCGAGGGGGAGCGGCGAAGCCGCAACGGGGGTGGTTCATGTCAGCAGGAGAAGTCGTTCTCAAGCAGCGGCTGCGCCTTGACGACGCGGTCGATGCTGACCAGCTGCTCGAGCAGCGCCTTCATGTGCTTCAGCGGCACGGCGTTCGGGCCGTCGCTCAGCGCGTTGGCCGGGTCCGGGTGCGTCTCCATGAAGACGCCCGCCACGCCGACCGCGATGGCCGCGCGCGACAGCACCGGCACGAACTCGCGCTGGCCGCCGCTGCTGGTGCCCTGACCGCCCGGCAACTGCACGCTGTGCGTGGCGTCGAAGACCACCGGGCTTCCGGTCTCGCGCATGATCGCCAGGCTGCGCATGTCGGACACGAGGTTGTTGTAGCCGAAGCTCACGCCGCGCTCGCAGGCCATGAAGAGGTCTTCGCTCAGGCCCTTTTCCTTCGCGGCGTCGCGCGCCTTCTGGATCACGTTCTTCATGTCGCCGGGCGCGAGGAACTGACCCTTCTTGATGTTGACCGGCTTGCCCGACTGCGCGACGGCGCGGATGAAATCGGTCTGGCGGCACAGGAAGGCCGGCGTCTGCAGCACGTCGACGTACTTCGCGACGGTGGCGATCTCGGCCTCGGAGTGCACGTCGGTCAGCACCGGCACGTTCAGTTCCTTGCGCACCTTGGCCAGGATCTCCAGGCCCTTGTCCATGCCCGGACCGCGGAAGGAGGTGCCGCTGGAACGGTTGGCCTTGTCGTAGCTGGACTTGAAGATGAAGGGGATGCCGAGCGAGGACGTGATCTCCTTCAGCCGGCCGGCCACGTCCATCTGGAGCTGTTCGCTCTCGACCACGCAGGGGCCGGAGATCAGGAAGAAGGGTCGGTCCAGGCCGACATCGAATCCGCACAGCTTCATCACGCCACCGCCTTGATCGAAGGTTGCTCGCTGCGCGCCGCCTGGTGGGCCAGCGCCGCCTTCACGTAGCTGATGAACAGCGGATGCCCGGCCCAGGGCGTGGACTTGAACTCGGGGTGGAACTGCACGCCCACGTACCAGGGGTGGACGGCCTGCGGCAGCTCGACGATCTCGGTCAGCTTCTCGCGCTGCGTGATCGCGCTGATGACCAGGCCGGCCTGCTGCAGGCGCTCGAGGTAGTGCTCGTTGGCCTCGTAGCGGTGGCGGTGGCGCTCGGTCACGACGTTGCCGTAGATCTGGTGCGCCAGCGTGCCCGGCTTCACGTCGGAGCTCTGCGCGCCCAGGCGCATCGTGCCGCCCAGGTCGGACTGCGCGTTGCGCTTCTGGATGCTGCCGTCGGCGTCCTGCCACTCGTCGATGAGGGCGATCACCGGGTGCGGCGTGGCCGGTTCGAACTCGGTGCTGTTGGCGCCCTCGAGCCCGGCCTTGTGGCGCGCGTACTCGATGGTCGCGACCTGCATGCCCAGGCAGATGCCGAGGTAGGGAATCTTTTTCTCGCGCGCGAAGCGCGCCGCGCAGACCTTGCCCTCGATGCCGCGCTTGCCGAAGCCGCCCGGCACCAGGATCGCGTCGAAGGCGCCGAGCTGGCCGACGTTGTCGGGCGTGATGGTCTCGGAGTCGACGTACTCGATCCCGACCCGCGCGTGGTTGTGGATGCCGGCGTGGCGCAGCGCCTCGTTCAGCGACTTGTACGAGTCCGACAGGTCGGTGTACTTGCCGACCATCGCCAGCCGCACCGTGGCCTGCGGGTGCTCGACCTCCTGCACCAGGTCGTCCCAGCGCTTCAGGTTGGCGGGCGGCGTGGCCAGGCGCAGCTTGTCGCAGACCAGGCCGTCCAGACCCTGCTCGTGCAGCATGCGCGGCACCTTGTAGATGGTGTCCACGTCCCACATCGAAATGACGCCCCATTCCGGCACGTTGGTGAAGAGCGAGATCTTCTCGCGCTCCTCGTCGGGCACGCGGCGGTCGGCGCGGCACAGCAGCGCGTCGGGCTGGATGCCGATCTCGCGCAGCTTCTGCACGGTGTGCTGCGTGGGCTTGGTCTTCAGCTCGCCGGCGGCGGCGATCCACGGCACGTAGGTCAGGTGGACGAAGGCGGTCTGGTTGGGGCCGAGCTTCAGGCTCATCTGGCGCACCGCCTCCAGGAAGGGCAGGGACTCGATGTCGCCGACCGTGCCGCCGATCTCGACGATGGCCACATCCACGCCTTCGACGGCCCCGCGCTTCACGTACTCCTGGATCTCGTTGGTGACGTGCGGGATCACCTGCACCGTCTTGCCGAGGTAGTCGCCGCGACGTTCCTTCTCCAGCACCGACTTGTAGATCTGGCCGGTGGTGAAGTTGTTGGTCTTGCGCATGCGCGTCGTGATGAAGCGCTCGTAGTGGCCGAGGTCCAGGTCGGTCTCGGCGCCGTCGTCGGTGACGAAGACCTCGCCGTGCTGGAACGGCGACATCGTCCCCGGATCGACGTTCAGGTACGGGTCCAGCTTGATCAGGGTGACCTTGAGGCCGCGCGACTCGAGAATGGCCGCGAGCGATGCCGACGCGATGCCCTTGCCGAGGGAGGACACCACACCGCCGGTGACGAAGACGAACTTGGTCATGTCGTGCGGCACTCCCTTGATCGAAAGTGCCGTGGTGGTAAAGCGAGAGTATATCGGCGGGGCGGGAGGGCTCGGCCGGCTAGGCGCCGCGCTGGCCGGCCAGGGTGCGCAAGGCGGCGAGCACGGCGTCGGCGGTCTCGGCCGGGCGCTCCATCGGGAACAGGTGCCCGCCCTCGATCCAGCTCACGCGCCCGGCGGTCAGGCGCTCGGTGGTCGCCATGCCGACCTGCCGCACCTCGGGCGACGCCGTGCCGCCGATGAAGGCCAGCGGGCACTGCAGCGGATGCGCCCGCAGCACTCGCGGGAGGTGGTGCGGCAGCGTGTTGTAGATCTCGGTCTCGACCTCGCGGCTGAAGGCCAGGCGACGCTGGCCGGCGTGCGGCTCGGTGCCGGCGGCGATGTAGTCGCGCAGCACGGCAGGGTCCCAGCGGGCGAAGGCCGGCTTGGACGCGAAGTGCGCCAGCGCCGCGTCGGCGTCCGGCCACTGCTGGCGCCGGCGGCGGCTGACGGCACTCGGCGAGAAGCGTTCGGTCAGACCCGTGGCCTTGCCCAGTTGCACGGCGCGCGCCTTCCAGCCGCTGATGATGGGCGAGTCGAGCAGCAGCACGCCGCGCGCCAGGTCGGGCCGCTTGGCGGCGGCCAGCACGCTGAGGAAGCCGCCGAGGGAGTGCCCGACGAAGAAGGCCGGGCCGTCGACCACGCGCTCGGCGAAGTGGATCAGCTCGTCGCGCAGGTGCGGCCAGTTGCTGGTGACCGGGTAGGCCGCGTGGTGGCCGAACTTCTCGACCGCATGCACCCGCCAGCCGGCCGCATGCCAGCGCTCGAACAGCACGCGGTAGGTGCCGGCCGGGAAGCCGTTGGCGTGGGAGAAGACGATGTCTTGCGTCACCGAACCTCAGTACGGCGCCGAATTCGCGCGCGGCCGCCGCGGATCCGGCTCGGCCGGTCCGCCAGCGGCGCCCCCTGGAGGGGGAGCGGCGAAGCCGCAACGGGGGTGGGTCATGTCAGACGATCTTCTCGTTGGCGTTGGAGATCTTGCGCATCGGCTCGCAGCGCTCGGCGCCGGTGCGCAGCGGGTGCGTCGAGCCGCCGCCATCCCACTGCGGAGCCTCGATGCTCTCGAAGGCCTCACGCAGCTTCTGGCCCCAGCTGCCGCGAATCATGCGGAAGTAGGGGTTCTGGTCGTCGATGCAGACGACGTGCTGGGTCTGGAACCGGTCGCGCTCGTAGACCAGCAGGTCCAGCGGCAGGCCGACCGAGAGGTTGGATTTCAGGGTCGAGTCCATCGACACCAGCACGCACTTGGCGGCTTCGTCCAGGCTGGTGGTCGGCGTGATGACGCGGTCGAGGATGGGCTTGCCGTACTTGCTCTCGCCGATCTGGAAGTAGGGCGTCTCGCGCGTGGCCTCGATGAAATTGCCGGCCGAGTAGACGAGGAAGAGCCGCATCGCCTCGCCCTTGATCTGGCCGCCGAAGATCATCGTCGCGTTGAAGTCGACGCCTGCTGCCTTGAGCGAGGCACCGTCCTGCTCGTAGACGCGGCGCACCGCGCTGCCGAGCACGCGCACCGCGTCGAACATGCTCGTCGCGTTCCAGATCGTGATCGGCGGCTGGTCGCCGTTGTCGAGCTTCTCGACCTGCAGGATCTCGCGCACCGACTGGCTGATGCTCAGGTTGCCGGCCGACAGCAGCACCATGAAGCGGTCGTCCGGCTTCTCGTAGACGATCATCTTGCGGAAGGTGCTGATCTGGTCCAGGCCCGCGTTGGTGCGCGAGTCCGACAGGAACACCAGGCCGGCGTTCAGGCGCACGCCGATGCAGTAGGTCATGTGGGTCTTTCGGTCAGAGCTTTGAGGCGGTACAGCGCCTCAAGCGCCTCCCGCGGCGTCAGCGTATCAGGCTCGATGGCTGCGAGCGCGCGCTCGGCCTCGCTGGGCTCGCGCGCGGGCGGCGGGGGCGGGGCGGCGAACAGGTCGATCTGTGCGCGGGCCGCCGCCTGCTGGGCCTCCAGTGCCTCGAGCGTGGCGCGCGCCTGGCGCAGCAGCGGCGCCGGCATGCCGGCCAGCCGCGCGACCTGCACGCCGTAGCTGCGGCTGGCGGGGCCGGGCTCGATCTCGTGCAGGAAGACGATGTCGCCACCTTCACCATGACGAGTCTTGCCGTGCGCCTCGGTCGCGCTGACGTGCACGTTGAGCGCGCGCGGGTGTTTCTCGGGAAAGGCGGTCAGCTCGAAGTAGTGCGTCGCGAACAGCGTGAAGGCGCGGTTGCGGTCGTGCAGCTGGCTGGCGATCGCGCCGGCCAGCGCCAGGCCGTCGAAGGTCGAGGTGCCGCGGCCGATCTCGTCCATCAGCACCAGGCTCTGCTCGGTGGCGGCGTGCACGATCGCGGCGGCTTCGGTCATCTCGACCATGAAGGTCGATTGCGCATTCGCCAGGTCGTCGGCCGCACCGATGCGGGTGTGGATCGCATCGATCGGCCCGAGCCGGCAGCTCGCCGCCGGCACGTAGGAGCCCATCGCCGCCAGCAGCGCGATCAGCGCGACCTGGCGCATGAAGGTCGACTTGCCGCCCATGTTGGGCCCGGTGATCACCAGCATGCGGCGGCTGGCGTCGAGCCGGCAGTCGTTGGCGATGAAGCTGGCGCCGGTCTCCGCCAGTCGGGCCTCGACGACCGGATGGCGGCCGCGCTCGATCTCGATGCAGGGCTGGGCCACGAACTCGGGGCGGCACCAGCCCAGCATCGCGGCGCGCTCTGCCAGCGCCGCCAGCGCGTCCAACGCCGCCAGCGCGCGCGCCAGGGCGCCGAGCGCGGCGAGGTGGCCCTGCAGCTCGTCCAGCACGCCGTCGTACAGCAGCTTCTCGCGCGCCAGCGCGCGCTCCTGCGCCGACAGCGCCTTGTCCTCGAAGCTCTTGAGCTCGGGCGTGATGTAGCGCTCGGCGTTCTTCAGCGTCTGGCGGCGCTGGTAGTCGGCCGGCACCTTGTCGACCTGGCCCTGCGTGACCTCGATGTAGAAGCCGTGCACGCGGTTGAACTGCACGCGCAGGTTGGGGATGCCGGTGCGCGTGCGCTCGCGCGACTCCAGGTCCAGCAGGAAGGCGTCGCAGTTCTGCGCGATGCCGCGCAGCTCGTCGAGTTGCGCGTCGTAGCCCGGCGCGATGACGCCGCCCTCGCGCAGCAGCACGGCCGGCTCGTCGGCGATCGCGCGCTGCAACAGCTCGCCGATGGCCGGCGGCGGCGCGAGCTCCCGCACCAGCGCCACCAGCAGCGCGCTGCCGGCGGGCACGCAGTCGCGGATGCCCGGCAGCAAGGCCAGCGTCGCGCGCAGGCCCGTCAGCTCGCGCGGCCGCACCTGGCGCAGCGCGATGCGCGCGGTGATGCGCTCGACGTCGCTGACGCCGCGCAGCGCCTCGCGCAGCGGCTCGCCGCCGCGCTCCAGCAGCGCGGCGATGGCCTCGTGGCGGGCGCTCGCCGTGGCCCGCTCGCGCGGCGGCCGCGTCAGCCAGTGGCGCAGCGCGCGGCTGCCCATGCCGGTGCGGCAGACGTCCAGCAGCGACAGCAGCGTCGGCGTGTCCTCGCCGCGCAGGGTCTGCGTCAGCTCGAGGTTGCGGTGCGTCGCGGGCGGCAGGTCGAGCAGCTCGCTGGCGCGCTCGACCGACAGCGAGCCGACGTGCGCGAGCGCCTGGCCCTGGGTGTGCTCGGCAAAGCTCAGCAGGGCGGCGGCCGCGGCATGCGCCACTGGCAGGTCCTGCGCGTTGAAGCCCGACAGGCTGGCCACGCGCAACTGCTCGCACAGCTTGCGCTGGCCGAGCGCGGTATCGAACTGCCAGGCCGGGCGCCGCGTCAGCGCCGCGCGCGACGCAGCCAGCGCCGCCGGCGGCGCGTCGCCGTCGAACAGCAGCTCGGCCGGGTTCAGGCGCGCCAGCCAGCCGGGCAGCTCGCGCTCGCCGCACTCGGTGAGGCCCAGCGTGCCGCCGGTCAGGTTGAGCCAGGCGAGGCCCCAGGTCGCGCGATGCTGGCTGATGGCCAGCAGCAGCGTGTCGGCGCGCTCGGCGAGCAGCTCGCTGTCGGTCACCGTGCCGGGCGTGACGACGCGCACGACCTTGCGCTCGACCGGTCCTTTGGCCGTCGCCACGTCGCCCACCTGCTCGGCGATCGCCACCGACTCGCCCAGCTTCACCAGCTTGGCGAGATAGCTCTCCAGCGCGTGCACCGGCACGCCGGCCATCACCACCGGCTCGCCGGCGCTGGCACCGCGCGAGGTCAGCGTGATGTCGAGCAGGCGATGCGCCTTGCGCGCGTCGTCGAAGAAGACCTCGTAGAAATCGCCCATCCGGTAGAAGACCAGGATGTCCGGGTGCTCGGCCTTGATGCGCAGGTACTGCGCCATCATCGGCGTGTGGGCCGACAGGTCCGCAGCGGGCAGGGCGCTCATGCGCGAGGGGTGGGCAGGGTCGTGACGATCCGGCAGCGGCTCAGCGGCGCGGGCCGCCGGCGGGCTTGCCCTTGACCGGCGCTGCCGGCTTGCGCACGCGCACCGGCGGCTTCTTCGCTGCGGCGGGGGCTGCGACCGGCGCGGGCGCTGCCTCGGAGGCCGTGGCGATGAAGGCCTCGGTCGCATCCACCGGGGCGGCCGCGGCGGCTCCGGCATGCGACGCCGACCTGGGCTCGTCGTCCTTGATGACCTTGGTGTACGGCGTCAGCAGGTTGACCAGCTGGCCATAGATCTTCGGGTTGCCGGCGACGATCTCGCGCTGGTACAGGAAGTCGGACTCGCCGGTGAAGTTGCCGATCAGTCCGCCGGCCTCGGTCACCATCAGCGAGCCGGCCGCGATGTCCCAGGGGTTGAGGCCGGTCTCGAAGAAGCCGTCGTACCAGCCCGCGGCCACGTAGCACAGGTCCAGCGCCGCGGCACCGGGGCGGCGCAGGCCGGCGCAGTGCTGCATGACCTCCTCGAACATCTTGAGGTAGCGCTTGAAGTTGTCGCCCTTGCGGAAGGGGAAGCCGGTGCCGATCAGCGACTCGAGCAGGCGCGTGCGCTTGCTGACGCGCAGGCGCTTGTCGTTGAGGAAGGCGCCGCGGCCCTTGGACGCGTAGAAGAGGTCGTTGCGCGCCGGGTCGTAGACGACCGCCTGCTGCACCTGGCCGCGGTGCGCGAGCGCGATCGACACCGCATAGACCGGAAAGCCGTGGATGAAGTTGGTGGTGCCGTCGAGCGGATCGATGATCCAGAGGTACTCGCTGTCCTTGGCGCCTCGGCTGCGGCCCGACTCCTCGGCCAGGATCGCGTGGCCGGGGTAGGCCTGCAGCAGCACGTCGATGACGGCCTGCTCGGCGGCCTGGTCCACCTCGGTGACGAAGTCGTTGTGCGACTTGGCGGTGACCGTGACCCGGTCGAGGTCCAGCGAGGCCCGGTTGATGATCGCCCCGGCCGCGCGTGCGGCCTTGATGGCGGTGTTGAGCATCGGGTTCAGCGACTGGGACATGGCGGGGGCCCGCGAGGGGCGGTGCAGGAGGTGGACTGGCGAGGGACAAAGAGCGGGCGCCGGAAGACCCGGCGCCGATAATTCAATTTTATCCGCGCGAGCGATGACCATCCCCGACCCCACGCGCTTCATCCTCGTCGGCACCAGCCATGCGGGCAACATCGGTGCCGCCGCGCGGGCGATGAAGGTGATGGGCTTCGCCGACCTGGTGCTGGTGGCACCGCGCTTCGCCGACGTACTGGTGCACGAGGAAGCCGTCGCGATGGCCAGCGGCGCGGCCGACATCCTGGTGCGCGCCCGCGTCGTCGCCACGCTGGCCGAGGCGCTGGACGGCGTGCACTTCGCCTGCGCGACCGCGATGACGCCGCGCGACTTCGGCCCGCCGACGCGCGCGCCGCGCGAGCTGCTGGCCGAGCTGGCACCCGGCACGCAGCGCGTCGCCTTCGTCTTCGGCTCCGAGCGCTACGGCCTGGCCAACGAGGACGTCTACCGCTGCCACGCCTGCCTCAGCATCCCGACCCACCCGGACTACGGCTCGCTGAACCTGGCGCAGGCGGTGCAGCTGCTCGCCTACGACTGGCGGCAGGCGCTGGGCGGATTCCCGGTCGTGCCGCGCACGCCCGACCCGACGCTGGCCGACGCCGCCGCGGTGCAGGGCCTGCTGGAGCACTGGCAGCGCGCGCTGGTCCACATCGGCCACCTCGACCCGGCGGCGCCGAAGAAGCTGCTGCCGCGCGTCAACCAGCTGCTCAATCGCGCGGCGCCGACGACCGAGGAAGTGCATCTGCTGCGGGGAGTCGCGACCTCGATGGTGAAGTGGTCCACCCCCGTTGCGGCTGCGCCGCTCCCCCT
>CAZUUU010000134.1:0-8995 GCA_964622685.1 uncultured Methylibium sp. | reverse complement strand
TCCGCCTCGGCGACCGCGAGACGTGCCACTGGATGGCGCATTCTTCAGACCTTCCTTAGGCGTCACGCATGGCAAAGCTCGTTGTACGCACCGGTCTCCTTGTAGCCTTGATCTGTCCGGCCATCATTTTGGTCACCTTCCTCATCTGGCCTCTCATGCCTCAATGCAAAGCCGGGAGCATTGGCCCAGCAGTTGGCTGCGTCCTTGTTGGCGTCAACCTGAACTGGTTCATGAATCTCTTCGTCATTGCCTTCATCGGTGCGTTCTTTCTTGTTCCTGCGGGCTTCCTGGTGTTCCTCTTCGGCAAATTCTTGGCTCGGCGCAGTGAAGACTGAATACCTATGAACCGAACAACCTCGTCAGCAACCGGTCGCAAGAGTCGCGGCGGCTCGACCGGCAGAGTTCGCAGTTCGGAGAACCTCGGTGACGCCTAACACCTCTAGAGGGACTTCCTCCGTAGTCAAGGCCTTGAAGGCAAATTGAGTCTCCTCGGTTGAAGCACGACGCAGTTCGAAGCACTGCCGACACAGAGAGCAGACTGACCGTGATGCTGCGCAGAAGCTCAAAGAAGTAGACGAGTACGAGAACTTCCGGAGCTGGCAAATGCACGAAGGCTCATGTCACTGTGGCGCGGTTCGACTTACCTTGCCGTCCACGCCCGAGGTCGCCACCGACTGCAATTGCTCGGTGTGCCGTCGTATCGGTGGGCCATGGGTCTACTTCGAGTTCGGCACCGTCAAGATCGAAGCCCATCCGGAGACCACCGCAGCGTACATCTGGGGCGATCGAACCCTGCGCAGGATCCACTGCAAGACCTGCGGGTGCGTCACGCACTGGGAGCCGCTGGAACTGACGCCGGGCGCCAGGCACGGCGTGAACCTGGGAAACTTCGATCCCAGCCTCATCGCCGCCGTCGGGTTATTCACCGAACCCGGTCTTCACCTCGAGGGGCGCGCCTCACCATGTACACAGCCACCTTCGTCTTCGCGAAGAAGCTCTTCGACGAAGAGTTCCATGCGCTCGACAACGTCATCGCCGAGGCCGCCAGGGCACTCCCAGGCTACCTGGGGGAAGAAGCCTGGGAGAACCCCACGACCGGGCTGGTCTCGAACGTGTACTACTGGGAATCGCTCGAAGACCTGCAACGCCTCGTGCAGCATCCCAGGCACCTGGAAGCCAAGGCCGGGCAGGACAAGTGGCTGGCGGGCTACCGGATCGTGATCGCCGAGGTCGTTCGCGTCTACGGTGATTCCCGGCTCGATCACCTCTTGCCCGTCAAGGGTGCGGCCTGAGCCTTCGTTCGGGCACCGACTTCAGGCCCCCATGTTCGACCACGTCAAGTTCGGAGTCAGCGACTTTGCAGCGAGCAAGGCGTTCTTCCTCAAGGCGCTCGAGCCGATCGGCGTGGCGGTCGTGTCGGAGGGGCCGCCGACCTACGGGGTCGAGCTGTGTCCCCCGGGCGGCAAGGTCTCGTTGTGCCTCTGCCAGACCGACGAGAAGCCGGCGCACCTTCACCTGGCGTTCACGGCCGCGAATCGCCAGCAGGTCGACGCCTTCCACCGCGCGGCCCTGGCGGCGGGCGGCAGGGACCATGGCGCGCCGGGCCTGCGCCCGCATTACCACGCGAACTACTACGCCGCCTTCGTCATCGGGCCGGACGGGCACAACATCGAGATGGTGTGCCACGAGCCCGAGGCCTGAGGCCTTGCTCCTGTCGCCCTTGATCGTCCGCCAGGCGGGGTGCAGCGGCGATGCCCCGGGCCGTCGGGTTCGCTGCGGCGAGCTTCGCGTGTTGCTGCGAGCGTGGCCGTCAGCCGCGGAGCAGCCCGCGAAGCGGACGCTCGTAGCGCACGGAAACGCCTCTGCCGTCGTAGCCCGGGTTGTGCGCACCGAGCCCTTGCCCGTTGGACAGGTGCAGCCAGCGGGCCCCGACGCGCCATTCGCCGGACCGGTTTGTCTGCCAGGCCAACGTCGGCCCGATCTGAACCATCCCGTTGTACCGGCTGCCGCCCGCCGGGAAGCTTCGGTCGTGAAGCATCAAGGAGCCGGCCGCTTCGAGCGAGAGAGAGACGGTCGAGGCCCTTGCCAGCAGCACCGAGGCCGCCACCGTCGGCCCGATGCCCCAGGCAGCGCTCTCGAGGGTTTGCGCGCGAAAGCTCCCGTCCTCGATCGCGCCCGAGGTCTGGACGATGCTTCCGGCTGCCCTGGACAGCGTCGCTCCGAGCCTCAGTTCAAGGCGTTCGTCGAACAAGGTTCGGCGAGAGAAGTACCAGCTGGCGTTGACGAGGTCCAGTTGCCGCTCCGGCGTGGTCGGCCTGAAGTGCTGCAACTCGAAGGCATGGCGCTGTGGACCGGGATCGTCGCCGAGCGCGAACCCGCCGAACAGGCCGATCAAAGCAAGTTGTCCCAGTCCGTCGATCACGAGTGAACCCTCCCATGGCGCCATCGAGGCACTCGCGGCGATCACTTGCCTGGCCGGAGTGCATGGCTAAACTCTCCGCGGACCAGGTTGAGTTTTCGTTGTTAGCCTGCGAAATTGTGTTGCCCTCTCATCGCCGCCGGCGTCCTGCTTCTCGGCGCCTTCGTCATCCTGGCGCGCCTGTTCTCCTGGAACGATCCTTCGGCATTCACCTGGGCGACCATGGAGAACATGCCGTGAGCCCGAAAGCCTTTGCATGAGCCGCTTCAGCCACGCCATTCGTCCGTACGTGGAGGCCGAACTCCGCGCATCGGCCGCTGCCGAATCGAACGGGCAGGCCGGCCTGGCGTTCACGCACCTGGAGCGAGCGCACATCCTGGGCCAGGGCTCGACCGTGCAGCACGTGCGCGTCCACTGGCGGATGTTCCTCTGGGGTGCACGCCATGGGATGCTGGGTGAATGTCTCGGGCAGCTGCCCCGCATGGCCGGCGCGGCGACCCTGACCGCGCTGGGGCTGGTGCCGCACGGCAACACCGGCGGCAGCAAGGTCAGTCCGTTCCAGCCCATGCCCCTGCCGCCCGACCTCGATGCTCGCATCCAGGAAGCTCGCGGGGCCGGGCGATGACGGCGGCAGGCCCGACGGTGCCGGGGCTCGGCTTCAGCCACCGCTCGCGCAAGTCCGGCGAGGTCCAGGTGCTGCACCGGGGCGCCCTGGCTTGCACGCTGCGCGGCGCCGAGGCGCAGGACTTCCTGGCCGAGATCGCGTCGTGTTCGCCGGCCGATGCGCAGCAGCTCATGGCGCGGATCACGGGCAACTACAAGCGCGGCAACGAGCGCCTCGCCGGCGAGCATCCGCGCAATCGGCGCTAGCTCGATGAGCTTCTTCATGGCGCCCTTCGGCCCGGCCCGGCCCCAGCCAGACACCCCAGGAGGACCGCGATGTTCGTGACGACCGATGGAGCCCGACTCTTTGCGACACGCCACGGCCCCCGGTCCGCCACCACGATCCTCGCGATCGGGGGATGGATCGGCAGTTCCGAGCTGTGGACCGAACCGCTGTCGATGCTGAGCGATCGCTACGCCTGCATCGCCTACGACCACCGCGGCTCCGGTGTCTCGACCTGCGCCACCGACACCATCACCTTCGAGGCGCTGGTGGCGGATGCCGTTGCCGTCCTCGATGCCTACGGCGTCGACCGCTGCGTGCTGGCGGCAGAGTCCGCCGGGGCCTTGACGGCGCTGGCCGTGGCGGCCCGCTATCCCGAGCGGGTCTCGCATCTGGTGATCGTCGACGGCATGTTTCACCGGGGCGTGGCGGGCGAGCAGGATCCCTTCCTGCAGGGGCTACGGGCCGCCTATCCCGCGACGATCGAGCGCTTCGTGCAGCTGTGCGTGCCGGAGCCCGACAGCGAGGACATCAAGGCGTGGGGACGACAGATCCTGGCGAGAGCGCGACCGGAGGCGGCGATCGCGCTGCGCGTGCTGGGCTCGGACGTGGACATCCGTCCGATCCTGCCCGGCATCGAGCAGCCGACGCTGGTCCTTCACGGCGAACTGGACGCCATCGTTCCGATCGCGCAGGGGCGTGCACTGGCACAGACCCTGCCCCACGCCGAGTTCCAGCCGCTGGCCGGCGCCGGGCACGTGCCCACGCTCACCCGCCCGGCCGAAGTGGCGCAGGCCATGGCCGGGTTCCTGGCCCGCCACGGGGCCTGATTGGCCGAACCCGGTATGCTGAGGTTCACCCGCGTGTATCCGGTCGACAGCAGGCTTGCCCTGGGCCCCTTGGCCCGTCGGTGGTTCCCACGCCCGAAAGGCAGCCATGTGGTATCTCGTTCAAGTGGTCAAGGGCAGCAAGCACTACGAAGCCGAATCGCCCGTCGGCAATCGCGTGCTGATCTCGGACACGTCGGAGATGGTGGTGTCGGGTCGGGCGATGGGCGCCGACGGCTATCGCTTCGAGGCACGCAAGGGCAACGAGAGTTTCGTCGTCAGTGACTTCCGCGGCGCGCAAGCGCCCGGTGCGCTGGCCGAGCGGTTCACCGCGCTGGCGCAGCAGTTCGGCGCGCTGGTCGTCGCCGATGCCTGAACCGCGGGCATCGCATCACATGGCAAGGAGACCCTGATCGATGGTCACGCTCAACTTCCTGATCACCTCGCTCATCGTCGTGCTGATCCCCGGCACCGGCGTCGTGTTCACCGTGTCCACCGGCCTGGCGCTGGGCCGGCGCGCGAGCGTCTACGCCTCGCTGGGCTGCACGGCCGGCATCGTGCCGCACCTGCTGGCCACGGTGCTGGGCCTGTCCGCGGTGATGCACACCAGCGCGCTGGCCTTCCAGGTCCTCAAGTTCGCGGGCGTGGCCTACCTGCTGTACCTGGCGGTCGCCACCTGGCGCGACAAGGCGGCGTTCGCCGTCGGCGGCGATGCGCCGGCCGCGGCCTCGGCGTGGAGCCTGGCGAGCCGGGCCTTCCTGCTCAACATCCTCAACCCCAAGCTCACGATCTTCTTCCTGGCCTTCCTGCCGCAGTTCGTGGCGGCGGATGCGCCGTCGCCGCTGCTGCACCTGCTGCTGCTGAGCGGAGTGTTCATGGCGATGACCTTCGTGGTCTTCGTCGTCTACGGGCTGCTGGCCAACGCCTTCCGGCGCGCCGTCGTCGAGTCGCCGCGCGTGCAGGCCTGGCTGCGGCGCGGCTTCGCGGCGATCTTCGCGGGGCTGGGGGCCCGGCTGGCGGTGTCCGACCGTTGAGCCGGGCGGGTGTTGCACAGCGACCGCCGTCGCCGGGCCGTGCCATGAGGATCCATCCGGGCTATCGGCCGGGCTGCATCGGACGCATCGCGCAGATGCACGGCGAGTTCTACGCCGCCGCGGCCGGCTTCGGCGTCGACTTCGAGGCCAAGGTGGCGACCGAGCTGTCGGACTTCTGCCGTCGCCTCGCCGAGGGCCGCGAAGGCCGCGACGGCCTGTGGCTGGCGCTGGACGGCGATCGCATCGAGGCCTCGATCGCCATCGACGGCTTGCATGCCGCCGAGGAAGGCGCCCACCTGCGCTGGTTCATCGCCTCGGACGCCACGCGCGGCCGCGGCGTGGGCCGGGCGCTGCTGCGCGAGGCGCTCGCCTTCTGTGACAGGCGCGGCGACGGGCCGCGCTACGGGCGGACCGTCCTGTGGACCTTCGACGCGCTGCATGCTGCCCGCCACCTGTACGAAGAGCACGGCTTCACGCTGGCGCGCACGCAGCGCGGCGCGCAGTGGGGCCGCGAGGTCAACGAGCAGCTGTTCGTCCGCCGGGCGCCGGGTGGGGCCGGCGCCGGCGGAGCCTGATCGTCACGAGGAGCACCGAGCATGTGCCGCAACATCCGCACCCTGTTCAACTTCGAGCCGCCGGCGACCGAGCTGGAGATCCGCGATGCGGCGCTGCAGTTCGTGCGCAAGCTGAGCGGCTTCAACGTTCCGTCGAAGGCCAACGAGGCCGCCTTCGACCAGGCGGTGCAGGACGTGGCCGCGGCGACGCGCCGGCTGATGGCCGCGCTGGTGACCAACGCCGCGCCGCGCGATCGCGAGGCCGAGGCCGCGAAGGCGAGGGCGCGCTCGGCCCTGCGTTTCGGCGACGCGGGGCGATGAGCGCGATTGCCCTGTTCACGGCCGCCGCTGCGGGCCACGCGCTGCGCGCGCGCGAGCTGCAGCCCGATGACGTGCCCGCGCTGCAGCGCTTCTTCGACGACAACCCGGCCTACTTTCTGGCCGTGCACGGCGAGCCGGCCCACGCCACGGAAGCGCAGCAGGAGTTCGACGACGTGCCGCCGGCCGGCATGGCCTATCGGCGCCGCTGGCTGCTGGCCTTCGAGGACGCGGACGGGCGCCTGGTCGGCATGGCCAGCCTGGTCGAGGACTTCCTCGCGGCCGAGGTCTGGCACATCGGGCTCTTCGTCGTCGCGACCTCGCTGCACGGCCGGGGCCTTGCGCCGGCGCTGTACGCCGCGATGGAGACCTGGATGCGCGACCGCGGCGCGCGCTGGATCCGCCTGGGTGCCGTGCGCGACTACGCGCGCGCCGAGCGCTTCTGGTGGCGCCAGGGCTATGTCGAGGTGCGCCAGCGCCTCGGCGTCGCGATGGGCCGGCGCGTCAACGACCTGCGCGTGATGGTCAAGCCGCTGGGCGAGGCGAGCGTCGCGGACTACCTGGCGCGCGTCGCGCGCGACAACCCGGGCGCGCCCTAGCACCGCCCTGGCACCGCTCTAGCACATCTGCGAGCGCGGCCCGCGGTGGGCGGCTCCGTAGAATCGTTGCGTGAGCCTGCCGCCGCGTTACGTCCACCTGCGCACCCACACCGAGTATTCGGTGGTCGACGGTACGCTGCGCATCGACGACATGGTGGAGGCGGCCGCGGCCGACGGGCAGCCGGCGCTGGCAATCACCGACCTGTCCAACCTGTTCGGCGCGATCAAGTTCTACGGCAAGGCGCGCGGCCGCGGCGTGCAGCCGCTGCTGGGCGCGGAAGTGTGGCTGGAGCCCGAGGCTGGACCGGGCGCGACCGATCGCCATCCCAGCCGCCTGCTGCTGCTGGTGCAGGACCGCACGGGCTACCTCAACCTGTGCGCGCTGATCTCGCATGCCTGGACCGAGAACGTGCAGCGCCACCAGGCCTGCGTCGGCTGGGCGAAGCTGCAGCAGCATGCCGCCGGCCTGATCGCGCTGTCGGGCGCGGACCTCGGCGCTGTCGGGCAGACACTGCTGGCCGGCGACACCGTGCGCGCCGAGGTGCTGGCGCAGCGGCTGGCAGCGATCTTCCCGCAGCGCTTCTACCTCGAGCTGTGGCGCGCCGGACAGCCGGGCAACGAGGCCCAGCTGCGCGGCGCGGTGCCGCTGGCGGCGAAGCTGGGCCTGCCGGTGGTGGCGACGCATCCGGTGCAGTTCCTGACGCCCGACGACTACGAGGCGCACGAGGCGCGCGTCTGCATCGCCGAGGGCGAGACGCTGACCAACCCGCGGCGCATCAAGCGCTTCACGCGCGAGCAGTACTTCAGGACGGCCGAGCAGATGGCCGAGCTGTTCGCCGACCTGCCGTCGGCGCTGGCCAACACGCTGCAGGTCGCTCGGCGCTGCAGCCTCAGCCTGGTGCTGGGCAAGCCGCAGCTGCCCGACTTCCCGACGCCCGAGGTCGACGGCGTGCAGCTCGCGCCCGAGGCCTACTTCCGCCATGCCTCGCGCGAGGGGCTGGAGGAGCGCCTCGTGCAGCTGTATCCCGACGCGGCGCGGCGCGACCGCGAGCGCCCGCGCTACGTGGAGCGGCTGGAGTTCGAGATCGAGACCATCCTGAAGATGGGCTTCCCGGGCTACTTCCTGATCGTCGCGGACTTCATCAACTGGGCCAAGACGCACGGCTGCCCGGTGGGGCCGGGGCGCGGCTCGGGGGCCGGGTCGCTGGTGGCCTACTCGCTGAAGATCACCGACCTGGATCCGCTGGCCTACAACCTGCTGTTCGAGCGCTTCCTCAACCCGGACCGCGTGTCGATGCCGGACTTCGACATCGACTTCTGCCAGGGCAACCGCGACCGCGTGATCGACTACGTCAAGGCCAAGTACGGGCGCGACGCGGTGAGCCAGATCGCGACCTTCGGCACGATGGCGGCCAAGGCCGCGCTGCGCGACGTGGGCCGCGTGCTGGGCATGGGCTACGGCCACGTCGACAGCATCGCCAAGCTGGTGCCGGCGCCGCCCGGCAAGACGGTGACGCTCAAGCGGCCGGGCGAGCACCCCGACCCGGGCCTGATCTACGCGCGCAAGGAGGCGCCCGAGATCGAGCAGCGCGAGCAGAAGGAAGAAGAGGTCGCCGAGCTGCTGGCGCTGGCCGAGCGCGTCGAGGGCACGGTGCGCAACGTCGGCATGCACGCCGGCGGCGTGCTGATCGCGCCGGGCCGCATCACCGACTTCTGCCCGCTGTACCAGCAGCCGGGCAGCGACGCGGCGGTGAGCCAGTTCGACAAGGACGACGTCGAGGCGATCGGTCTGGTGAAGTTCGACTTCCTGGGTCTGGCGACGCTGACGATCCTGGAGCTGTGCAAGGACTTCATCCGCGCGCGCCACCAGGACCGCCGCGACTTCGCCTTCGAGCAGCTGGCGCTGGACGATCGCGCCACCTACAAGCTGCTGTCCGAGGGCAAGACGGTCGCGGTGTTCCAGCTCGAAAGCCGCGGCATGCAGGGCATGCTGCGCGACGCGCGGCCCAGCGTCTTCGAGGACATCATCGCGCTGGTGGCGCTGTACCGGCCGGGTCCGATGGACCTGATCCCGAGCTTCTGCGCGCGCAAGCACGGCCGCGAGGAGGTCGACTACCCCCACCCGCTGATGCGCGAGGTGCTGGAGGAGACCTACGGGATCATGGTCTACCAGGAGCAGGTGATGCAGGTCGCCCAGCTGCTGGCGGGCTACTCGCTCGGCGGCGCCGACCTGCTGCGCCGCGCGATGGGCAAGAAGAAGCCCGAGGAGATGGCCAAGCAGCGCGAGCTCTTCGTGAAGGGCGCGAAAGAGCGGAACCAAATCCCGGAGGCCAAGGCGAACGCCATCTTCGACTTGCT
>CAZUUU010000133.1:0-9034 GCA_964622685.1 uncultured Methylibium sp. | reverse complement strand
GCCGTCGCGTCGCGTCAATGCGCATCGCACAGGTCATTGATCAGCATCTCCCTAGAGCGCATCGAATCAGGGGCATATATCACCTACGCGGCAGAAAGTGGAGCAGGCTACGTGCGAGTCATCAATCCCTCTATGCGATCAGCTATCAAGTCACTTCCTACTGCTCAGCAGGAGAAGGAGTTTGTCTATGTGGAGCATCTTGTAGGTCGCCTGGGTTCAGTTGCCTACTTCGGCAAGTGACGCCCAACCCTTCGATCGCGAGGAGTTGCCCCGGCAAGCCGGGTCAAGCCGCTCATCTCAAACGCTGAGCCTCACACAAACCACTAGCATCGCCCCATGAAGCTCATTGAACAGATCATCGAGGTCTTCGCCCAAAACCCAGGGACCATGCATGTCGATGACATCGCGAAGGCGATCATTGCCAAGTATCCGAACACACAGGCGACACCAGAAGACTTGTCTCAGAAGGTGTCGGCGGTACTCGCTGCTGATGTCAAGAAGCGCAAGGCCGATTCCCTCTTCTCAAAGCCGAAGAACAAGACAGGCGGGTTCCGCCGCGGGCTCTATCGACTGAAGATCGGTCGCAAATCGGTACCAAAGACCTTCAAGGTTCCGGAACAGCCAAAAGTCTCGTCGCAGTTCACGGGCAAGGCTGGTGAGTACGCAGTCATGTCCGAGTTGTTGTTCTTTGGGTTCAACGTTTCGGCCATGACGGTCGATGATGGAATCGACATTGTCGCCAGCAAAGCCGACTCCTACTTTCACATTCAGGTCAAGACCTCAAATGTCTCGGCGCAAAGCAAGTTTCAGTTCAGAATCACGAAGAGAGCATTCGGATCAAAGGACGCGGCATCCACTTTCTACGTTCTGGTAATGCGAGTCACAGAAGACTCCCGAAACGCCTGCGAGTACTTGGTCCTTCCCAGCAGCGAGATACGTCGGCTCGTCGACAAATCGGTGGTCCGCGATGGCGAGACAATGTCGATATCCATAGATCGCGAGCGTGGCAGCAGGTTTCTCCTCAACAGCGTCGAGGACGTGAGTTGGGCACTGAATCGATTTGACAACGTCAAGTAGGCGCAGCGGGGTGTGGCTAACTCGTTACAGGGACTTCCCCGCGAGTCAGGGCCTTGAAGGCGAGTTGGGTCTTCTCAGTTGAAGCACGACGCAGCTCGAAGCGTTGCTGAGACAGAGAACAGACTGCCACTCTACAGACGGCCTTGTTGCACCGAGCGCGGGATGCGCTGCGAGTGCGGACCCAGATGCGAACCGCTCAGCGGGGCTCCATTCCGTTCCCGTGGACCTCGACGCCGAGGCCACCAAGGGTTGGTCGAGCTTGCCCGCTGCCGGTCGACCTGAACAGCCGAGTCTTCGTCATCACGTCGTGCATGGAAGTGGGTGCAGGGCTCAGGCCGGCGTCGCGTTTGGCGCGGGCTTGATGCTCAGATGGTTCGCATCGAGCGCCTCGCCCCGGGTCATCACGGCCCACAGGATGCGTGCGTTCTTGTTGGCCAGCGCCACGACCGCCTGCTGCCAGCCCGAGCGATCCCGCAGCGCCGCTGCCCAGGCCGAGATCCGGTCGGGTCTTCGGTGCGCCGTCATCACGGCCGACTTGGCGCCCTGGATGAGCAGCGTTCGCAGGTGGGTGTCACCGCGCTTGGCGATGCCGCCGAGCTGGCACTCGGTTGCCCGACGAACGTGAAGGCACCAGAACGGGAAGCGCTGTCGCGCGCCCTGAAGCTGCGGTTCGACAAGCACAACGGCGCGCAGTCGTACGACGCGGCCCGGGGTTTCCGCGGCTTCATTCGGGTCTGAACGCGTGGCCGCGCGCCGTCAGCCTGCACCGCCATGGCCTGAAGATGAGCGACTTCAGCATCCATGACGTCGCCGCGGCCAGGGACTGCGGGTTATCCCTGGAGCCGGCCGTGTCGATCCGGCGCGCCGTGGATCGTCGTGGGATCAGGAGCAGCTACAAGGCTGTTGCCGACACCGAGTCCCGATCCCACCCTCTGCATCCAGGAGAGACCCATCATGTCCGACCGCACCATCCGACTGCACCGCGTCCTGCGCACCTCGCCGCAGAAGCTCTATCGCGCCTTCACCGAGGCCGATGCGATGGCCAAGTGGCTGCCGCCCTATGGCTTCACCTGCAAGGTCGACCACCTGGAGGCGCGCGTCGGCGGCAGCTTCCGCATGGCCTTCCACAACTTCTCGACCGGCAACGGCCATTCCTTCGGCGGCGAATACCTGGCGCTCGAGCCCGGCAAGCTGGTGCGTTACACCGACCGCTTCGACGACCCCGGCCTGCCGGGGACGATCGAAGTCACGGTGAAGCTGGAGGCCGTGTCCTGCGGCACCTCGATCTCGATCGAGCAGGCCGGCATCCCCGAGGCGATCCCGCTCGAGATGTGCTACCTGGGCTGGCAGGAGTCGCTGGCGCAGCTGGCCCAGCTGGTCGAGCCCGACATTCCGGGCTGACCGAGGCTCGCCCGGTCAGAACTGGAACGCGAGACGCACGCCGCCCCAGTGCCTGCCGTTGACGACGATGGGCGCGGCCGCTTCCTTCATCAGCACGAAGTTGCCGCCGCCCATGTCGCGGCGGTAGGTCTGCAGCAGGAAGGGGCGCTGGTTGCGTGCCGACGCGAGACCGGTGCGGTCGTTGAAGACGCGGCGGTAGCGGCTGTTGGCGGTGTTCCAGGTCAGGTCGCCGGGGCGCTGCGGCTTGCAGTACTGCTGGTTGTGCGTGGCGACGTAGCCGTTGCGGTCGACCGCGATGCAGTAGACGACCTTCTTGCTGAGGCCCAGCATGCGTTCCTGAACCTGCGGGAACAGGCGGTCCGCCAGCGCGACGAAGCGCGTGGTGTGCTGCGGCGGGTTGGTGCCGGCGACGGGCTGGTAGCTCTCGTCGAACAGGTCCGCCATGCTGATGCTGTGGGTGCGCAGCGCATCCTCCAGCAGCTTGGTGATCTGTGCGGCCGCGTCCTGCACGCCGCGGATGTAGGGTGTGTCGTCGGTGTCGATGCCGCAGTCGGCCACCACCTCGATCAGCTTCTCGCTGACCTTCAGGAAGGCCTCGCTGCGCGTCGTCGCGGACCCGAGGGTCTGGCTGGCGCGCTGCATCTCGCGGTCGATGGCGGCCATCTGCTCGTTGAGGCCGTCGCAGATGGCGCGGCTCTGCTGCGCGGCGCTGCTGATGCTGCCGACGCCGCCCTGCACCTCGGCCAGTGCGCGGTGGAAGGCGCCTTGCTCGCCGCCTTCGCGCACCTGGATCTCGCGGGCCAGCGCGCCGACGCGCGTGTCGAGCTCGGCCACGGTGCTCATGATCTGCTTGGACGAGGCCTCGACCTTGGCCGACAGGTCCTTCACGGCATCGGCCACGACCGCGAAGCCGCGACCGGCCTCGCCGGCGCGACCCGCCTCGACCGAGGCGTTGAAGGCGACCAGCCGCGTCTGCAGCGCGATCTGCGTGATCTGCCCGGCGGCCGCGGCCACCTGGCGCAGCGTCTCGACGATGCCGCCGACCTCGCTGCCGACCTGGGCCACCGCGGCGCGGGCGCGCTCGACGGCCTTGAGGCTGTCGGTCGTGGTGCCGGCGATGCTGCCCTGGGCGCGCTGCACCTCGGTGAGCTGGCTGCCCAGCGCCTGCACGGCCTGGGTCTGGCGCTGGTTGACCTGGTTGCTGTCGTCGATCAGGCCGCGCACCTCGGCGGCGTCGCGCCCCAGGTGCGAAGCCTGCTGGGCGATGGACTGGACGGCACCGCGCAGGTCGGGCGCGGCCTGCACGGGCGCGGCCTCGGCCTGGACGTCGGGCGCGGCCTTGCGGCTGAAGAGCTTGAGCATGTCTGGACCCCCGGCCTGTCAGTGGTCGCGCAGCCTGGCGCGCAGGCGGGCGATCGACTGGCTGTGCAGCTGGCACACGCGCGACTCGGTGACACCGAGCACCGCCGCGATCTCCTTGAGGTTCATGTCCTGCTCGTAGTACATGCTCATGACGAACTGCTCGCGCTCGGGCAGGGTCTTGATCGCGTCGATCAGGGCCAGGCGCATGCGCTGGTCCTGCAGGCGGGCGAGCGGGTTCTCGTTCTCGTCGGCGACGTGGCGGTCCAGGAAGTCGGCATCGCCGTCGTCGCCGGACATGTCTTCCAGGTACACGAGCTGGGTGCCGCGCACCTTGCCCAGCAGCTCCTGGTAGTCGGTCAGCGACAGGCCCATCTGCCTGGCGATCTCGCCCTCGCTCGGCGCGCGGCCGAGCTGCTGCTGCAGCTTGTGCACGGCGGTCTCGATCTCGCGCTGCTGCTTGCGGTTGCCGCGGCTCATCCAGTCGCTGCCGCGCAGCTCGTCGAGCATCGCGCCGCGGATGCGCTGGGTGGCGAAGGTCTCGAACTGCACGCCCTGCGCGCTGTCGAAGCGCGTCATCGCGTCGGTCAGGCCGATCAGGCCGACCTGGATCAGGTCGTCGATCTCGACGTTGGCCGGCAGCTTGGCAATCATCTGGTGCGCGAGGCGCTTCACCAGCGGGCTGTATTGCTTGAGCGTCGCGTTGGTATCGAGTCGACCGGCGGCGGTGTACATGACGGGGCTCCTGGCGGGGCGTCGTTCGTTTCGGGACAGATTCGGTTCAGCGCGACCAGGCCATGCGGTCGGCGTGGCGCGCGCCCTGCGCGGGCAGCACGCTGCGCAGGCCGTCGCTTTCGGTCGACAGCGCGGCGAAGGCGCTGTCGCTCAGCGGCTGCGGCAGGGCGCAGGCCAGCTGCTCGCGGGCCAGGCGCTTGAGGCGCAGGCTCGGGGCGTCGGTGGCGGCTTCGGCGGGGTCGACCGCGACCCAGTCGTGCTGCACGGCACCCAGGAAGTCGTCGGCGCAGCGCGCCAGGCGTTCGGCCACGCGGGCCGCGCGCTCGGACTCGGGCGGCGCGCTCAGCAGCAGGTCGTGCGCCATCAGGCCGGCGCGCATCGCCAGCAGCTTGATCGCGGCGTAGGCATGGGTCACGCTGTCGGCCTGCTCGTCGCACAGCACGACGGGGCGCAGCAGGTGGGCCTGCAGCTCCTGCACGCGGCGTGCGAACAGGCGCGCCAGGTCGGAGGCGCTGGCGTGGACCAGCAGCACGTCGGTGTCAGGCGCGGCTTCGGCCACGGCGTCCAGGAAGGCCGAGGTCGAGCCGCTGGCGTCGACGTAGCGCAGCGGCAGGCCGCGCGCGGCCAGGTAGCTGACCTGCGGGCTCAGCATCTCGACGCCCTCGGCGAGGTCGAAGTTCGCCAGCTCGACCGGCGCGCGGGCCAGCTCGCCGGCATCGACGACCAGGGTGCGCAGGCCGAGCTCGGCATACGCGGTGCACAGGCGCTCGAGCAGCGAGCCGCCGAAGGCGATCAGCGGGTTGGAGACGACGGGGATGCAGCGCAGCGTGTGGCTGGTGAACAGGCGGCGCAGGCCCTGGGCCTGGTCGACCGGGCGGTCCTGGCTGCCACCGCCGAAAGGCGGCGGGGCGATGCGCGTGGCCGGACCGGGCGGCAGATCGTCGAGCTGGTTGAACCAGCTGTCGGTGGCGGGCCGGACGGGGCGGGAGGCGTGGGACATGGCGCGGAGGTCGGCGTCGGGAACGGGGAGGCAGGCGGGATCAGGCGCGGGCCGAGGTGGCCGGCGCGCGGCGCACGCGCTGCGGGGCCGCGAACACCAGGTTCATCTCGTCGGCGTCGAAGTGGTAGGCCGGGCTGCCGCCGGCGCGCAGCGCGCGGTGCACCAGGGCCTGGCCCGACAGGCGGTGCCAGTCCTCGGGCACGCGCTGGCCGTTGGCGATGGCGACGACCTTCTGCTTGTGGCGGATCACCGCGTCCAGGGCCGGGGCCAGCTTGACGGCCTCGTCGAGCTTGCTCAGCACCACGCCGCGGCAGGTGGACGCGCGGTAGGCGGTCATCACGTCGTCGATGGTCTCGCCCTGCGCGGCGGCGTTGATCACCAGCAGGCGGTTGATCGACGGGTGGGCCAGCATGTCCAGCAGGTCCTTGGTGCGCGTGTCGCGCTGCGCCAGGCCGGCGGTGTCGATCAGGACCATCTTCTTGGCCGACAGCAGGTCCAGCAGGTCCTCGAGCGCGCTGCGGTCGTGCGCGGTGTGCACCGGCACGCCGAGGATGCGGCCGTAGGCGCGCAGTTGCTCGTGCGCGCCCAGGCGGTAGGCGTCGAGCGTGATCAGGCCGAGGTTGGACGCGCCGTGCCGGGTGGCGAAGGCGGCGGCCAGCTTGGCGGTCGAGGTGGTCTTGCCGACGCCGGTGGCGCCGATCAGCGCGAACACGCCGTTCTGGTCCTCGATCGGCAGCTCGCGCTCGCCGGTCATCAGGTTGCGTTCCAGGATGTCGGCGGCCCAGGTGTTCTCGTCCATCACCTCGGGGGTCAGGCCGGCCACCAGCTTGCGGATCAGCACCGGCGAGAAGCCGCACTCCAGCAGCCGCTGGGTCAGGCGGGCCTGCGCGGGCTGGCGCTGCAGCTTCTCCATGAAGGCCAGGGCGCCGAAGCGCTCCTCGATCAAGCCCTTCATCGAGCGCAGCTCGGACAGCATCTGGGCGTCGGCCTGCGCCTCGCGCAGCGCCGGGGCGGCGGCCGAGACCGTGACCTGCGGCGCGGCGGCGGGCGCCGCGGCCGGGGCCGGGCGGGCGTAGGCGACTTCCTCCTGCAGCATCGGCGGGGCGCGGCGCGCCGGCGCGGGGCGCTGGGCGGCCTGCGGCACGGCGGCCGGGTCGGTGTCGAAGCTCGGGGCGTGGACCGGCGCCTGCATCGCGGCGCGCAGCGTGGCGGCCTGCGGCGGGGCGAGCGTCGGCTCGGTGCGCTCATCGACGCGCATCGCGGCTTCGCGCTTGCGCAGCATGCGGTCGCGCACGTAGTCCTGGAAGGACAGGGTGCTCATGGCCAGCTGCTCGGCGTCCTGCTGCACTTCGTTCGCCGTCGCGGCCGGCTTGACCGGCGTCTTGACCGGGGCCTTGGCGGCGACCGGCGGCTCGGGCAGGCGCGACTCGGGGAAGCGGGAGTCCGCGAAACGAGACTCGGAGAAGCGCGATTCCTGGAAGCGCGACTCGCCGAAGCGCGAGGCGGCGTGCTCCTCGACCGCGGCCAGCGCGCCCGGCGCCATCGCCAGCATCTCGATGCCCTCGAAGCAGGGCTTGGTGGACAGCACGACGGCGTCGTCGCCGAGGGCCTTGCGCATCTTCTGCATCGCGTCGCGCGATGTGCGGCCCGTAAAGCGCTGGACGTTCATGCGGCTGCTCCAATGATTGAACCGATGCGGATCGAATGCGTGTCAGGGATCTCGCTGTGCGACAGCACGCGCAGGCGCGGCGCGGCGCGCTTCAGCAGGCGGGCGATCGGCGCGCGGATCGCGTCGGGCACCAGCAGGCAGGCCGGGTGGCCCAGGTCTTCCTGGCGCTTGGCGGAATCGGCGGCGTGGCGGGTCAGGGTGTCGGCGACGCCGGGGTCCAGGACCGGGCCGTGCGGCGAGGTGAGGGCCTGGGCCAGCAGGCGCTCGAGCTCGGGCTCGATGGCGATCACGTCGAGCTCGCGCACCGGGCCGTAGATCTGCTGCACGATGGACGGAGCCAGCGCCACGCGGATGCGGCGGGCCAGTTCCTGCGGGTCGTTGGCGAGGTTGGGCTGGGTGCCGACATGCTCGGCCAGCGCCTCGATCACCGAGCGCATGTCGCGGATGTGCACGCCCTCTTCCAGCAGGAGCTGGAGGAGCTTTTGCAGCGCGGCGATCGGGACCATCTTGGGAACCACGTCTTCGATGAGTTTGGGTGCCAACTTCGTCACATGCTCGACCAGCTGCTGCGTCTCGACGCGGCCCAGCAGGCGAGCTGCATTTACTTGCATCAAGTGTGAAAGGTGGGTCGCCACGACGGTCGAGCAATCAACCACCGTATAGCCGGCCAATTGCGCCGCTTCTCGCTGGCGCTCCTCGATCCACGTGGCGGGCAGGCCGAAGGCCGGGTCGGTGGTGGTGTTGCCGAGCAGCGGCGTCGCCACCTGGCCGGGGTTGATGGCCAGCAGCATGCCGGGGAAGGCCTCGCCTTCGCCGATGACGGCGCCGCGCAGGGTGAGGCGGTAGACGCTGGGACGCAGCTCGAGGTTGTCGCGGATGTGCACGGCCGGCGGCAGGAAGCCGACGTCCTGCGCGAACTTGCGGCGCACGCCCTTGATGCGCGCCAGCAGGTCTCCCTGGCGGTCCTTGTCGACCAGCGCGATCAGGCGGTAGCCGACTTCCAGGCCCAGCGTGTCGACGGGCTGCAGGTCGTCCCAGCTCGCCTCGGCGTCGGGCGCCGGGCCGGCGGCGGCCGCGGGGGCCGGCGCGTTCTTCGCGCGCTCCTCGCGCTGGTGCATCCACCAGGCCAGCCAGCCGAGCAGGCCGCCGATCAGCAGGAACACGAAGTGCGGCATGCCCGGGATCAGGCCCAGCAGGCCGATCACGCCGGCGACGATCGCGACCGACTTCGAGGTCTTGAACATCTGGCCGAGGATCTGCTCGCCGACGTCCTCTTCCTTGCCGACGCGCGACACCACCATCGCCGCGGCGACCGAGATCAGCAGCGCCGGGATCTGCGCCACCAGCGCGTCGCCGATGGCCAGCAGGATGTAGCTGTCGGCGGCCTGCCCGGCCGACAGGCCGTGCTGCACGACGCCGATGACGAAGCCGCCGACGATGTTGATGAAGAGGATCAGCATGCCGGCCATCGCGTCGCCGCGCACGAACTTGCTGGCACCGTCCATGGAGCCGAAGAACTCGGCCTCGTTGCCCACTTCGAGGCGGCGGCGCTTGGCCTCCTTCTCGTCGATCAGGCCGGCGTTCAGGTCGGCGTCGATCGCCATCTGCTTGCCGGGCATCGCGTCCAGCGTGAAGCGCGCGCCGACTTCGGCGATGCGCTCGGCGCCCTTGGTCACGACGATGAAGTTGATGACCACCAGGATCGCGAAGACGATGATGCCGACCGCGAAGTTGCCGCCGATCAGGAAGTGGCCGAAGCTCTCGATCACCGCGCCGGCGGCGCCCGGGCCGGT
>CAZUUU010000132.1:0-9040 GCA_964622685.1 uncultured Methylibium sp. | reverse complement strand
CGCTGATCATGGCCTTCAACGTCTGGTTCATCATCTGGCCGAACCAGAAGAAGGCGCTCGGCATCGTCACCGTGACGCCCGAGGAGAAGGCCAAGGCAGCGCGACTGGCGATGCTGACCTCGCGCGCCAACACGATGCTGTCGCTGCCGATGCTCTACTGCATGGTGGCGCAGCAGAACGCCGGGCTCTGATCCGCCGGAGCCTGCAGAAGGAACCGGGCCTCGCGCCCGGTTTCTTCTTTCCGACTCTTCATTCCGGCAGCAGCCGGTCGATGCGCAGCGCGGCGCGGCCGCGCGCCAGCGTGAGCCGCAGGTCCTGCCCAGGCTGCAACTGGCCCGGCTCGACGATCAGCTCGCCCTGCGCCGTCTCGACCAGCGCGTAGCCGCGCCCGACGACACGGGCCGGATCCAGCGCCTGCAGCCGCGCCTGGAGCATGTGCAGCGCGTGCCCCAGGCGCTCGCGTCGCAGGCCCACCGCGTGGGCCAGGGCCAGGCCGGCGCGCTGCTCCGCCGAGCGGCCGCGTTGGACGCTCGCCCGGGCGCCGTGCGCCAGGCGCTGCGCCAGCGATTCGATCCGGCTGCGTTGCCGCATCAGGCGCTCGGCCGGCCGCCCGACGCCCAGGGCCAGCCGATCCAGCCGCTGGGACTGCGACTGCAGGCTGCGTTCCACGCGCACGCGCATCGCGCCGGCCAGCCGGGCCAGTTCCTTCAGCAGGTCCTCGCGGGAAGCGGCCGCCAGCTCGGCGGCCGCCGTCGGCGTCGGGGCCCGCAGGTCGGCGGCGAAGTCCGCCAGCGTCACGTCGGTCTCGTGCCCGATGCCGGCGATCACCGGGATGGGGCTGGCCGCGACGGCGCGCACCACCACCGCTTCATTGAAGGCCCACAGATCCTCGAGCGAGCCGCCGCCCCGGCACAGCAGCAGCGTGTCGGCCTGCGCATGGCGGCCGGCGGCCTCGAGGGCCTGCGCCAGTGCCGCCGGGGCGTCAGCGCCCTGGACGGGGCTGGGGTAGACGATCACGCGGACCTGCGGGGCACGCCTTTGCAGGGCCGTCAGCACGTCGTGCAGGGCGGCGCCAGCCAGCGAGGTCACGACACCGATGCAGCGCGGCTGCGGGACGATGGCGCGCTTGCGGCCCGCGTCGAACAGCCCCTCCGCCTCGAGCTGGGCCTTGAGCCTCAGGAAGCGCTCGTACAGGGCGCCGGCCCCGGCCCGCTGCATGCTCTCGACGATGAACTGCAACTCGCCGCGCGGCTCGTAGACGGCCAGACGGCCGCGCAGCTCGACCAGATCGCCCTCACCCGGCGCGAAGGCAAGCAGGCCGGCGGCGCGGCGGAACATCGCGCAGCGCAGTGCAGCACTGCCCGTCGCGTCCTTCAGCGTGAAGTAGCAGTGACCGCTGGACGCCCGGGTGAAGCCGGCCACCTCGCCGCGCACCGCGACGGCGCCGAAACGCGCAGCCAGCGCGTCGGCCACGGCGTTCACGAGGCCCGCGACCTCCCACACGCGCGGACCGCCGAGGCTGCCCCCGCGGGCCGCTTCAAGGTCGCTCATCGGCTCGCCGATCGTGCCCCAGGCCCCTCGATATGCGGGCCCGGAACTCCACAACCGCGCCAGATAAGGCTCGGCGGCCCATTGCCGGCGTCATCGGCCTGTCAAAATCATGCAAGCCATTGATATGAAAAGAGTTTTTTATGCTCATTGTTTGAGCAATCTGTTCGCGGCCTTGATTGGCGGGCTTTGCGGCGGGTGTACCGCGCAGTTGCCCACAAAGTTGTCCACAACAACGGTGGACGATTGCCTGGCATGCGCCCCCGCATGCCGTCGCCGACCTCTCGCATGGTCGCCGTGGACCCGGAGCCATAATCGCCGCGACCCGAATCAGGAGAACGTCGTTGCTTTCGATCATACAAGCCGCCGGTTGGCCGATCTGGCCGCTGATCCTCTGTTCCATCGTCGCTTTGGCACTGGTGATCGAGCGCTTCAGCAGCCTGCGGGCGGTCCGCGTCGTGCCGCCCCGGCTGCTCGACGAGGTGATCTCGGTCAGCAGCAAGAGCCTGCCGGCCCCCGAGGTGGTCAACAAGCTGTCGGCGAACTCGGTGCTCGGCCACGTGCTGGCCAGCGGGCTGCGGGCCGTCATCGCCGATCCGCGCATCACCGAGGAAGGCCTGCGCATCGCCTTCGAGACCGCGGGCCGCGCTGCGGTCCATCGCCTGGAGCGCTACCTGAACGCGCTCGGCACGATCGCCTCCGCCGCGCCGCTGCTCGGCCTGCTGGGCACGGTGATCGGCATGATCGAGATCTTCGGCTCGCAGGCCCCGAGCACCACGACCGGCGTCGGCGGCAACCCGGAGCAACTCGCCCACGGCATCTCGATCGCCCTCTACAACACCGCCTTCGGCTTGATCGTCGCCATCCCCTCGCTGATGTTCCACCGCTACTTCCGCAGTCGCATCGACGAGTACACGATCGATCTCGAGCAGGCTTCCGAACGGATGATGCCGCACCTGCTGCGCTTCGCCGTGCGGCAGCCCTGACGTCACCGCCCACGCACGGGATCGCGCCATGACGATGAACTTCCACCATCGCCGCAGCGAGGAGCCGGAGATCAACCTGATCCCCTTCATCGACGTGCTGCTGGTGATCCTGATCTTCCTGATGCTGTCGACGACGTACTCGAAGTTCACCGAGCTCAAGCTGACGCTGCCGGTCGCCGACGCGCAGCGTGCGCGCGACTACCCCAAGGAGATCGTCGTCGGCGTGGCCGGCGACGGCCGCTACACCGTGAACCGCCAGCCCCTGGCCGGCCGCGACCTGACGACGCTGACGGCCGCCCTGCGCACCGCCGCCGGCGGCGACACCGAGCGCATGCTCATCATCTCGGCCGACGCCAACGCCGCGCACCAGAGCGTGATCAACGTGATGGACGCGGCGCGGCGCGCCGGCCTGGGACAGATCAGCTTCGCCACCCAGGCCAGTCGCAGCGGCGCCGGCGCCGACGGCGAGACGCGCTGAGCGAGACCGGCCCCGCATGCCGGCTCGCGCCAGGCTCGAAGCGGCCCTGACGCGGGCCTGGCTGGCGCGCGGCGCCCTCGCCTGGCTGCTGTGGCCGCTGTCGGTGGTCTATGGCGCGGCAATCGGCCTGCGGCGCCTCGCCTACCGCTCGGCATGGCTGCGCAGCGAGCGCGTCGGTCGTCCGGTCGTGGTGGTCGGCAACCGCATCGCGGGCGGTGCCGGCAAGACGCCCACGGTGATGGCCCTGGTGCAGCACCTGCAGTCGCGCGGCTGGCGACCGGGCGTCATCTCTCGCGGACACGGGGGCTCGGCCACTGACGTGCGACACGTCAATACCGGCGCGACGGCCGACGCCGTCGGCGACGAGCCCCTGCTGGTTCGGCTGCGCAGCGGCGTGCCGGTGGTGGTGGGCCGCGATCGCATCGCCGCCGCGCGCGACCTGCTCGCCGCGCATCCCGAGGTCGACCTGCTGCTCGCCGACGACGGCCTGCAGCACCTGCGCCTGGCACGCGACGTCGAGGTGCTGGTGTTCGACGCCCGGGGCGCCGGCAACGGCTGGTTGCTGCCGGCCGGACCGCTGCGTGAACCGATCGATGCGCCCGCCGCCGGCCGGCGCATCGTTCTCTACAACGCCCCGGCGCCGAGCACGCGCCTGCCGGGCTTCCTGGCCCGGCGCGCACTGGCCGGCACGGTCGAGCTGGCGGCCTGGTGGCGCGGCGAGTCGGCCAGCGGCGCAGCCTGGGCGCCGCTGCGGCAGCGAGCGGTCGTGGCCTGCGCCGGCATCGCGCAGCCGCAGCGCTTCTTCGAGCAGCTGCGCGCGCAGGGCCTGACGATCACCGAGCTGGCGCTGGCCGACCACGAGGCCTATGCCGACCTGCCCTGGCCGGAGGCAGCCACCGATGTCGTCGTCACCGAGAAGGACGCCGTCAAGCTGCTGCCGCAGCGCGTGGCGCGCGAGCGCCCCGGCACGCGCGTCTGGGTCGCGCCGCTAGACTTCGAACCCGAGCCGGGCTTCTTCGGCGCCATCGACGAAGCCCTGGCGAGCCTGGCGCCGCGCGCCGTTGCACGAACCGCCCCATGACCACGATGGACACCCGATTGATGGCCCTGCTGGTGTGCCCGATCTGCAAGGGCCCGCTGACGCACGATCACGAGGCGCACGAGCTTCACTGCGCGGCCGACCGGCTGGCCTTTCCCATCCACGACGGCATCGCCGTGATGCTGGAGGCCGAGGCCCGGCCGATCGAGGATCCGGCCTCGCAGCCGCCGCCGCTGGCCGAATGAGCTTCACCGTGCTGGTGCCGGCCCGGCTGGCGTCCACGCGTCTGCCGGACAAGCCGCTGGCCGACATCGCCGGGCTGCCGATGGTGGTGCGCGTCGCGCAGCGCGCGGCCGCCAGCACCGCCCGGGCGGTGGTGGTCGCGGCCGACCATGCGCGCACCGTCGAGGCCTGCCGCCGGCACGGCGTGCGCGCACTGCTGACGCGCGTCGACCACGCGACCGGCAGCGACCGCCTGGCCGAGGCCTGCAGCCTGCTGGGCCTGGCCGACGACGAGATCGTCGTCAACGTCCAGGGCGACGAGCCGCTGATCGAGCCGGCGCTGATCGACGCCTGCGCCGCGCTCCTGGCCGAACGGCCGGAGTGCGTGATGAGCACGGCCGCCCACGCGATCGACGACACGGCGGAGTTCGTCAACCCGAACGTCGTCAAGGTGGTCTGCGATGGCCAGGGCCGCGCGCTGAGCTTCTCGCGCGCGCCGATCCCGTGGTGGCGCGACGGCTACGCCGGCGGCATCGCGCAGCTCAGCGATCCGCCGCCGCTGCGCCACATCGGCCTGTACGCCTACCGGGCCGGCTTTCTGCGCCGCTACCCGACGCTGCCGCCCAGCCCCATCGAGGCGATCGAGTCCCTGGAGCAGCTGCGCGTGCTGTGGCATGGCGAACGCATCGCGGTGCACGTCAGCGCCCAGCGGCCCGGCCCGGGCGTCGACACGCCGCAGGACCTGGAGCGCGTGCGCGCCCTGTTCGCGGCCGGCTGAACCGCGGTCGCCGCGCGGCGACAGTCAGGCTGCAGCAAGCCTGCGTGTTATTCTCGTTTCGACCCTAGA
This sequence comes from uncultured Methylibium sp., assembly GCA_964622685.1. Lineage (GTDB taxonomy): Bacteria > Pseudomonadota > Gammaproteobacteria > Burkholderiales > Burkholderiaceae_C > Methylibium. Next base: position 3,920 of record CAZUUU010000132.1, on the reverse strand, counting down.
AGACGCGCGGCCCGCCGCGCCCCAAGACCGCGAGACAAGCCGCGTCCTGCCCCGTGCGGACCCGCGCCACGAGCACTGCACGAGGACCCGCAATGAGATTGATCCTGTTGGGCGCGCCCGGCGCCGGCAAGGGAACCCAGGCCGCCTTCCTCTGCAAGAAGTTCGGCATCCCGCAGATCTCGACCGGCGACATGCTGCGTGCGGCGGTGAAGGCCGGGACGCCGCTCGGCGTCGAAGCCAAGAAGGTGATGGACAGCGGCGGCCTCGTCAGCGACGACATCATCATCGGCCTGGTCAAGGAGCGGCTCGCGCAGCCGGACTGCGCGCAGGGCTTCCTCTTCGACGGCTTCCCGCGCACCATCCCGCAGGCCGATGCCATGAAGGCCGCCGGCGTCAAGCTCGACGTCGTGCTCGAGATCGACGTCCCCGACGCGGCCATCGTCGAGCGCATGAGCGGTCGTCGCGTGCACGTCGCCTCGGGCCGCACCTACCACGTCAAGTTCAACCCGCCCAAGGTCGAGGGCCTGGACGACGTCACCGGCGAACCGTTGATCCAGCGCGACGACGACAAGGAGGCGACCGTGCTCAAGCGCCTGCAGGTCTACCAGAGCCAGACGCGTCCGCTGGTCGACTACTACGCCGCCTGGGCCGCGACCGGCGATGCCAGCGCACCGCGCTATCGCAAGATCGCCGGTACCGGCAGCGTCGAAGAGATCACCGCCCGTGCGCTGGCCGCCCTGAGCTGAGCCTGCACGCGCCGCGCGCGGCCGCTGCGGCGGCCGCTTGTCATTCCACCCTACCGAAACCCCGAAGGAGCGCTCCATGGACATCGCAGGCAAGGTCTTCATCGTCACGGGCGGCGCCTCGGGGCTGGGCGAAGGCACGGCGCGCATGCTGGCGCGCGAAGGCGGCAAGGTCGTGGTCGCCGACCTGCAGGTCGACAAGGGCGAGCAGGTCGCCAAGGAGATCGGCGGCGCCTTCGTGCGCTGCGATGTCTCGACCGAGGCCGACGGCCAGGCCGCGGTCGCCAAGGCCGTCTCGCTCGGCAAGCTGATGGGCCTGGTCAACTGCGCCGGCATCGCGCCCGCCGTCAAGACCGTCGGCAAGGAAGGCGCGCACCCGCTGGCCGTGTTCGCCAAGACCATCACCGTCAACCTGGTCGGCAGCTTCAACATGATCCGCCTGGCCGCCGAGGCGATGTGCAGGAACGAGCCCGAATCCACCGGCGAGCGCGGCGTGATGATCTCGACCGCCTCGGTCGCCGCCTACGACGGCCAGATCGGCCAGGCAGCCTACGCGGCCAGCAAGGGCGGCGTGGTCGGCATGACCTTGCCGATCGCGCGCGACCTGGCGCGCAACGGCATCCGCAACATGACGATCGCGCCGGGCATCTTCGGCACGCCGATGCTCTTCGGCATGCCCCAGGAGGTGCAGGACGCGCTGGCGGCCAGCGTGCCCTTCCCGTCCCGCCTGGGCACGCCGGCCGACTACGCCAAGCTCGTGCACCAGATCGTCACCAACGACATGCTCAACGGCGAGGTGATCCGCCTGGACGGCGCCATCCGCCTGGCGCCGCGCTGAGCGCCACTGCCGCGGCGCACTGATGCAGGGCCGCGGGACATGAAGCGCCGATCGCGGGCCGCCTGGAGCGCCATCGCGCTGGCGCTGTTGCTGACGGCGTGTGCGTCACCGCCACCGCGCGACCCGGCGCTGCAGCCCGAGCTCGCGACCGCGAGCCGCGACAAGCCGCTGCAGCGCTTCGCCCGCGAGGCGATCGTCGCAGCGCATCCGCTGGCTGCCGAGGCCGGCGCGCGCCTGCTGCGCGCCGGCGGTTCGGCGCTCGACGCCGCGATCGCCGCGCAATGGGTGCTGGGCCTGGTCGAGCCGCAGTCCAGCGGCATCGGTGGCGGCGGCTTCCTGCTGCACTGGGATGGACGGCAGGTCCAGGCCTACGACGGCCGCGAGACGGCGCCCGCGGCCGCAGACGACAAGCTGCTGCTGGACGCCGCCGGCACGCCCCTGCCGTTCGAGGCGGCTGCAGTCGGCGGGCGCGCGGTCGGCGCGCCAGGACTGGTCGCGATGCTCGAGCTCGCGCACCGCCGGCACGGCCGCGTGGCGTGGGCACGACTGTTCGAGCCGGCGATCGCGCTGGCCGAGAGCGGCTTCCCGGTCGGTGAACGCCTGCATGCCCTGCTGCAGTCGGAGGCGACGCTGCAGCGCGACCCGGTCGCACGGCGCTTCTACTACCGCGATGACGGGCGCCCGCTGCCGGTCGGCACGCTGCTGCGCAATCCGGACTACGCGGCCGCCTTGCGCCAGATCGCGCGGCACGGTGCGCAGGCCCTGCGGGCCGGGCCGTTGGCCGAGGCGATCGTGACGGCTGTGCGCGGGCACGCCGCCAACCCGGGGCGCCTCGCGGTGGACGACCTGGCCGGGTATCAGGCGCTGGAGCGCGAGCCGCTGTGCCACGACTGGCGCCGCTGGCGGCTGTGCGGCATGCCACCGCCCTCTTCGGGGGCACTGGTGATCGCCCAGGTGCTGGCCCTGCTCGACCGCACGACCGCCGACGGTCCGTCGGTCGAGGCCGGCCTGCCGAGCGCGGACTTCCTGCACCGCTACAGCGAGGCGGCCCGGCTGGCCTATGCCGACCGCAACCAGTACATCGCCGACCCGGCCTTCGTCGCGGCTCCTGGCGGGCGTTGGGACCGCCTGCTGGCGCCCGACTACCTCGATGCGCGCGGCCGATCGATCGGCGCGCGTTCGATGGGTCAGGCGGTGCCCGGCGAGCCGGCCCCGACTGCCGCGCACCGCAGCGCCCAGGTCGATGCCGGGAGTCCCGAACTGCCCGCCACGACGCACCTGTCGATCGTCGACGCCGAAGGGCGCGCCGTGGCCCTGACGAGCAGCATCGAGGCGCAGTTCGGCGCCCGCGTGATGGTCAACCGGGGCGAAGGTCTGGCCGGCGGCTTCCTGCTGAACAACCAGCTGACCGACTTCAGCTTCGCGCCGCGAGCCGGCAACGGCGCGCCGATCGCCAATCGCGTCCAGCCCGGCAAGCGACCGCGCTCGAGCATGGCCCCGACCCTGGTCTTCGAGCGCGCCAGCGGGCGCCTGGTGATGGTGGCCGGCTCGCCGGGCGGCGCGCCGATCCCGCTCTATGTGGCCAAGGCCGTCTGGGCCGTGCTGGACCGCGGCTTCGATCCGCAGGCGGCCGTCGCCCTGCCCAATTTCGGCTCGGTGAACGGGCCCACGCTGCTCGAGACCGGGCGCTTCGACGCGGCGACCCGCGCCGCCCTGGAAGCGCGCGGCCACCTGCTGCGCGACGCGCCACTGACGAGCGGCAGCCACGTGCTGTGGTGGGATGGCAGCGGCTGGCAGGCCGGCGCCGATCCGCGACGCGACGGCGCGGCGGCCGGGCGCTGACGGCGGACCTTGCTCAGTCCAGGTCGAAGCCCAGTTCGACCGCGGCCTCGCGGGGCTCGCGGGGCTCGCGAACCGGCTTGAACCTCCACTGGCCGACCGCGGCGAGCACCGCCTTGTTCAGGCGCGGGTGCGTCGACTTGAGGACGGCCGGTTCGGCGACCGTGCCGTCGGCCTGCACCTTGAAGCGCACCTGCACACTGCCCTTGCGCAGGTCGAGCATCACCGCGCGCGGGAACGAAGGCGGCACCTGCTGCACCAGTTCGAGCGCCTCGTCGGCATCGGCTTCCGTGTCGGCCACCGGCGACTCGGGCAGGGGGAGCGGTGCCGCGCTCGGCGCCGGCTGCACGGCCGCGATCTCGGCCTTGGCAGGCGCCACCGGCGCAGGATCCGCCGTCGGGGCCGGGACCCCCACGGCCGGCGTCGGGACCGGCGCGTCGGCGGTGACCGCCGGCCTGACGGTCGGCGAAGCCGCCGGTTTGGGAGGGCGCACCGCGGTG
>CAZUUU010000131.1:0-9082 GCA_964622685.1 uncultured Methylibium sp. | reverse complement strand
ACGACGCGCGCGAGGTGGTCAAGACCGGCGACATCGTCAAGGTCAAGGTGCTGGAAGTGGACCTGGCGCGTGGCCGGATCTCTCTGACGATGAAGCTCGATGCCGCGCCGCGCCGCGCCGACGAAGGCGCCGGCTACCGCCCGGCGTCGCGTGACGAGCGCCAGCGCGGCAATTCAGCTCGCGCACCGCAGCCGGCCGCCAGCGGCGGCGCGATGGCCGCCGCCTTCGCGAAGCTGCAGAAACGCAACTGAGGGCCGGCGCGTCGGCTCAGATCGAGGTCGGGCCGCGCCGGGCGGGCTCGCGCCGGCCGATCGACACGCGCTTCAGGCGCAGCGGCGCCGGCTCGATCACCTGCGGCGACGCCGACGGGCTGGAGGCCAGCATCACGATGCGGATGGCCGCCAGGTCGCTCGCCGACAGGCCGCCTTGGGCGACCGGGCGCGGCAGCATCGACAGGCCGATGGCCATGGAGAAGGCCGCCATCGCCAGCGCCGGCCGCGGCCAGCCGATCGCCAGGCCGGGCGAGCGTCGCTTCGGTGCGCGCGCGCCTGCGGGTGCCGGCGTGGGCGCGACAAGCGGGGCCACGGCGGCAGGCCGGCGCTCGTGGCGCCTTGCGGCTTCCAGCACGGGAGGGGCCTGCGTCTCCTCGGGAATCAGCAGCCAGCCGCGGGCGCGCCAGGCGGCGCCGAGGCTGCGGCGGCTGGTCAGCACCGTCAGCGGCACCGCCACGACCAGCGGCAGCAGCAAGGGCAGCACGCGCCAGGCGTCGTCGGGCTGGCCCGCCAGCCACCAGGCCAGCAGGCCGGCCGACAGCAGGGCGCCGAGGCCGAACTGCCGCGCGGCCTCGCCCCAGCCGACGGCTTGCGCCTCGCGGGCCGGCGATTGCCAGCCGAGCTTGATGCCGGTGAGCGCCCCCAGCACGAAGATCGAGTGCGCCAGCATGCGCACCGGCGCCTGCAGCGCCGACAGCAGGGCCTCGAGCACGGCACTCAGCATCAGCCGGCCGCCGCCGCCGTAGCCTGCCTGCTGGCGGCGCAGCAGCACCAGGCGCACGGCCAGCACGCGCGGCAGGAAGAGCATCGCCAGCGTCGTGCCCCACAGCGCGATCGCGGCCAGCGGCGGGCCGGCCAGCGGCGCCGGCGAGGCCGCGGGCAGCAGCCAGGGCAGGGCACCCAGCAGCACGAAGGCCAGCCACAGCGGCGATGCGGCATAGGACATCGCGCCGGTCACGAACATCGCCCGGTGCACGCCGGCCAGGCCGGGCTCGACGACGAGGCGCGCGTTCTGCAGGTTGCCCTGGCACCAGCGGCGGTCGCGCTGCAGCTCCTCGACGAGGTGCGGCGGCGCCTGCTCGTAGCTGCCGTCGAGCTCGGGCAGCAGCCAGACCTCGTAGCCGGCGCGTCGCATCAGTGCGGCCTCGACGAAGTCGTGCGACAGGATGGTGCCGGACAGGCCACCCCGGCCGGGCAGTGTCGACAGCGCGCAGTGGCGCATGAAGGGTTCGATGCGCAGGATGGCGTTGTGGCCCCAGTAGTGCGACTCGCCGAGCTGCCAGTAGCGCAGGCCGGCGCTGAACAGCGGGCCGGTCAGCCGCCCGGAGAACTGCTGCAGCCGCGCGTGCAGCGAATCCAGGCCCCAGGTGCGCGGCGCGGTCTGCAGGATGCCGACGCGCGGATGCGCTTCCATCACGCGCACCATCGCCAGCAGCGCTTCGCCGCCCATCACGCTGTCGGCGTCCAGCACCACCATGTAGCGGTAGCTGCGGCCCCAGCGGCGGCAGAAGTCGGCGACGTTGCCGGCCTTCTTGCCGCTGCGGCGACGGCGCCAGCGGTAGAAGATGCGGGCCGGCTCGCCGTCCTGGCCGAGTTCGGCGCGCAGGCGCTGCCAGGCGGCGACCTCGGCCTCGCGCAGCGCGGCATCCGGCGTGTCGGACAGCAGGAAGACGTCGAAGAGGCCGGTGGGCGCGCCGGCGTGCTTCAGCGACTCGACCGTCGCGCGCAGGCCGGCCACAACGGTGACGACGTCCTCGTTGCAGATCGGCATGACGATGGCGGTGCGTGCCGAGGCGTCGATCGGCCGGCCGGCCACGGACTCGGCCGACAGCGCATGGCGGTCGCCGCGGCGCAGGCTGAGGTAGCCCATCACCGCCGTCGTGCAGCCGGCGGCGACCCAGGCGAACAGCAGCGCGAAGAGGCCGGTCTGCAAGGCCGTCCAGCCGCTGTCCGCGCCGGCCGGCGACCCGGCGTCGAGGATGAGCGTGGCAAGCGTGGCGCTGCCCAGCACCAGGGCCAGCAGCAAGCGGCGCCGGCGCGTCGCCGCCGCCATCCAGGGCGCGCGCTCGAGGGGCGCAGGCCGTGGCCCCAGCAGCCCGCGCCAGCCGCGCCAGGGCGACGGGGTCATGGAGCCGCGCTGCATCGGCGGGGCGGTCAGTCGCAGCGAGGGCGGCAGGGGAACGAAGGCGTCGATGGGCTTGTGGCTCATGTCGGGATCGGAGTGAGGCGGGTGGACGTCAGCCGCCGGCCTGTTGGTGCGGCGAGGGGCGGCGTGCGTTCTCTAGCAAGACGCATGCGTTGTCACCGGTGGTGACGAAGCGATCCGGCAGCGGCAGCGTTCGGGTGCTTGGACGGCGGCGAGGAGCGGGCATCGCGAGGGCGGGTTGTGTCTTCTTGTGTCGAGGCGCGCAGGCTGCGATCCGATGCGGTGGATCTTCCGGTCCGATGCGTGCTCGCGCCATCGGCATGCACCGAGCGTGCCTGTAGGCCCCGGCCTACAAGGCCATGGCACGTGCGAGGCGACGGCCGTTAGCATCACGAGGTGTCCAGACCCGCCCTGCGCATCCATGCCGGCCGTACCGCAAGAGCGCATCTCGCCGAGCGCGGCCTGAGTCCCGGCGACGTGCGCGTGATCGCGGCCGCGGCCGGTGGCCCCAAGGGCCTGGTGCTCGGTCCGCTGGACCGCTACCTGTTCGGGCAATGGCTGCCGCGCAGCGCGCACACCGTGCACCTGGTCGGCGCCTCGATCGGCGCCTGGCGCATGGCCACCGGGGCGCTCCCCGACCCGGTGCGCGGCTTCGAGCGCCTGACGCACGACTACGTGCACCAGCACTACCAGCTCGAGCCCGGCCGCACGCTGCCGTCCGCCAGCCAGGTCAGCCGCGAGTTCGCGCAGGAACTGCACGACTTCTTCGACGGCCAGGTCGACGCCCTGCTGTCCCACACGCGCTACCGCCTGCACATCGTCACCTCGCGCGGCCGCCACGTGCTGGGGCGCGAGGGCGCGCTGCGCACGCCGCTGGGCTATGCCGGGGCGCTGCTGAGCAATGCGGTGAGCCGCAGGAGCCTGGGCGCCTGGCTCGAGCGCGTGGTGTTCTCGGCCCCCGGCGAGGCGCTGCCGGTCGACCTGAACGACCTGCGGCACCGCCAGGTGCGGCTCACGGCCGACAACTTCCGGCCGGCGCTGCTGGCCTCGTGCTCGATCCCCTTCGCGCTGAAGGCGGTCCACGACATTCCCGGCGCACCGCCCGGCGCCTACTGGGACGGCGGCATCACCGACTACCACCTGCACTGGAACTACCCGTCGATGAACGAGGGCCTGGTGCTCTACCCGCACTTCCAGAAGGCCGTCGTGCCGGGCTGGCTGGACAAGGCGCTCCGGCATCGCCACCGCGCCACGCCCTTCCTCGACAACGTGGTGGTGCTGGCGCCCGATCCGGCCTGGGTCGCCTCGCTGCCGAACGGCAAGCTGCCCGACCGGACCGACTTCAAGCGCTATGCCACCGACCTGGCCGGGCGCATGAAGGTCTGGCAGCGCGCCGTGGCCGAGAGCGAACGCCTGGCCGACGAACTGGCCGGGATGCTGTCGCGCGGCGGGGGCCTGGCGGCCGACCCGCTTTGAGCACGGCCATCGCCGGGTCACAATCGATCCATGTTCCTGCAGCGCTTCGACCCGGACTCGAGCACCTACACCTACCTGCTGTCGGACGACGTCAGCGGCGAGGCGGTGCTGATCGATCCGGTGCTGACCCAGGTGGAGCGCGACCTCGCGCTGCTGCAGCAGCACGGCCTGCAGCTGGTGACCGTCCTCGACACCCACGTGCATGCCGACCACATCACGGCCGCGGCGTCCCTGAAGGCCGCCACCGGCGCGCCGACCGCCGTCGGTGCCGACTGCAACGCGGCCGGCTACGACCGCGCGCTGAACGACGGCGATGAGATCCTGTTCGGCGCCCAGCGCCTGCGCGCCATCGCGACGCCCGGCCACACGCCGGGCAGCATGAGCTTCCTGTGGGAGCCCGACGACAGCCCGCCGCGCGTCTTCACCGGCGACACCCTGCTGATCGGTGCTTGCGGGCGCACCGACTTCCAGGGCGGCAGCAGCGAGCAGCTGTGGGACAGCGTCACCCGACGCCTGTTCGCACTGCCCGGCGAGACGCGCGTGCTGCCGGGGCATGACTACCGCGGGCTCACCGAGAGCAGCATCGCCGACGAGCGGCGCGATAACCCGCGCTTCGCCGGCCACACGCGCGAGAGCTTCATCGCGCAGATGGCGGCGCTGAAGCTGCCGCCGCCGCGGCGCATCGCCGAGGCGGTGCCGGCCAACAAGCGCGCCGGCGCGCCGCCCGACGTGGCCGAGGAGATCCAGCAGGCCTGAGCTGCTTTCGGTTGCCGGTCTTTACCTGCCGGCAATCAACCCGGCCGGCGTCAACGCGTTGTCAGGGGAGGGCCGTGCACCCGCGCGAAGCCCGTCCACTGGAGACTGCGATGACTTCGACAACCTCTGCCCCTGCCCTTTGGCACCGAGCGCGCTTTGCGCTGTTGCTCGCGCCCGCGCTGCTGGCCGGCTGCTACGTGGTGCCCATCGTGCCGCGGCCGGTCTATGGCCCCGGCTACCAGCGGCCCTACCCGGGGCCCAACCACCACCACCGCCATCACCGCCACTGGCGCGGCGAAGCGACCGACGGCGCGGCGGTGGCCGCCGCCACGCCCTCGGTTCACATCGAGGTCTCGAGCAACTCGCGGTAGTCGTCCGCGCTGGCGATGCGCGGATTGGTCTTGTGGCAGTGGTCGGCGAGCGCGCCGGCCACGATGCGCTCGGTCCAGCCGCGCTCGACCGCCATCGCGGCCAGGCCCGAGGGCAGGCCGAGGCGGGCGTTCATGTCGGCGATCGCCGCCGGGATGTCGCCCGCCGACGCGAGGCCCATCGCATGGGCCATGCGCTCCAGGCGCCGATCGGCCTTGACGCTGTCGGCCTGCGCGTTGAAGCGCACCACCGCGGGCAGGAACATCGCGTTCAGCGTGCCGTGGTGCAGCCTGGGGTTCACGCCGCCGAGGCTGTGCGACAGCGAATGCACGCAGCCCAGGCCCTTCTGGAAAGCCATCGCGCCCTGCATCGAGGCGCTCATCATCTGGCGCCGCGCCTCGCGGTCGGCGCCGTTCGTCGTGGCGCGCTCGATGTGGGCCCAGGCGCGCTCCAGGCCGTCGAGCGCGATGCCGTCGGCCGGCGGGTTGAAGGCGGCCGACATGAAGGTCTCCATGCAGTGGGCGACGGCATCCATGCCAGTCGCGGCGGTCAGCCCGGCCGGCAGCCCGAGGGTCAGTTCGGGGTCGCAGATCGCGGCCTTGGGCACCAGGTGCCAGGAGTGGAAGCCGAGCTTGCGGTGGTCGTCGACGATGACGATGGCGCCGCGCGCCACCTCGCTGCCGGTGCCGGCGGTGGTGGGCACGGCGATCAGCGGCGCCGCGGCGGCGGTGATCTTCGGCGAACCGCCCTCGATGGTCGCGTAGGTCTTCAGCTCGCCCGGGTGCGTGGCCAGGATCGCCAGGCCCTTGGCCAGGTCGATGCTGGAGCCGCCGCCGACCGCCACCAGCCCGTCGGCCTGGTGGGCGGTCCAGGCCTCGCGCGCTGCGCGCACCGCCGCCTCGGTCGGGTTGGACGGCGTCTGGTCGAACACGGCGACCGGCAGGTCCTTCAGCGCGTCCAGTGCCTTCTGCAGCACGCCGGCGGCGCGCACGCCCGGATCGGTGATCACCAGCGGGCGGGTGATGCCGATGCGGGCGCATTCCGCCGCGAGCTCGCGCACCGCGCCGAAGTCGAACTGGATCTGGGTGACGTAGAAGATGCTGGCCATGGCGGGCGGGCAGGAAGTCGGGGCGGCCGACAGTATGCTCGCGCCATGAGCCTGGACGCCCTGACCCCGACCATGCGCGACGTGCTGGAACGCATCTCGCGCGCCGGCCGCCCGCCGATGCACACCCTGTCGGTCCACGAGGCCCGCGCCAGCTACGCGATGGGGGCCGAGATCCTGGACCTGCCGCGCGCACCGCTGGCCCGCGTCGAGGACCTGACGATCCCGGTGCGCGAGGGCGCGGCCGTGCCGGCGCGGCTCTATGCCGAGTCGCGCGCCGCGCTGCCGGTGCTGCTGTACCTGCACGGCGGCGGCTTCACGATCGGCAACCTCGAGACCCACGACAGCCTGTGCCGCCAGCTGGCGCTGAAGAGCGGCGCCGCGGTGCTGTCGCTGGCCTACCGCCTGGCGCCCGAGCACCGCTTCCCGGTCGCGGTCGAGGACAGCTGGGACGCGCTGCAGTGGCTGGCCGGGCCCGGCGCGAAGTCGCTGGGCCTGGACGGCAAGCGCCTTGCGGTCGGCGGCGACAGCGCCGGCGGCACGCTGGCGGCGGTGTGTGCGCTGATGGCGCGCGACGCCGGGCTCAAGTTGGCGCTGCAGCTGCTCTTCTACCCCGGCACCACCGCCCACCAGGATACCGACTCGCACCGCCGATACGCCCAGGGCCTGCTGCTCGACAAGCCGATGATCGACTGGTTCTTCGGCCGCTACATCTTCCTGTCGGAGCGCAAGGACTGGCGTTTCGCGCCGCTGCTGGCGCCCGACCACGAGGGCGTCGCGCCGGCCTGGATCGGCCTGGCCGAGTGCGATCCGCTGGTCGACGAGGGCGTGGCCTACGGCGACACCCTGCGTGCCGCCGGCGTGCCGGTGCAGCTGGAGATCTGGCGCGGCGTGGTGCACGACTTCATCAAGATGGGACGCGCCATCCCCGAGGCGCTGCAGGCCCACGCGGCGGCGGCCGCGGCGCTGAAGGAGGCCCTGCGATGAGCGACCGCCGACCCGCCAGGCGCCAGGACTTCCGCCACCTCCATCGCCTGCGCGTGCGCTGGGCCGAGGTCGACATGCAGGGCATCGTCTTCAACGGCCACTACCTGATGTACCTGGACACTGCGGTGGCCGACTACTGGCGCGCACTCGCCTTGCCGTATGCCGAGTCGATGCGGCACTTCGGCGGCGACCTCTACGTGCGCAAGGCCACGCTCGAGTACCAGGCCTCGGCGCGCTACGACGACGTGCTGGACATCGGCATCCGTTGCGGGCGCATCGGCAATTCGTCGATGGTGTTCGAGGGCACGGTGTTCCGCGCCGACCAGCCGCTGGTCAGCGGCGAACTGGTCTACGTCTTCGCCGACCCGGCCACCCAGACCAGCAAGCCGGTGCCGCCGGACTTTCGTGCGGTGCTGCAGGACTTCGAGGCCGGCCAGGCCATGGTCGCCGTGCGCACCGGCGGCTGGGACGAACTGGGCGCCGACGCCCATGCGATCCGCACCGAGGTCTTCATCGAGGAGCAGAAGATCCCCGCCGCGCTGGAGTGGGACGAGGCCGATGCAGGCTGCCTGCACGCGGTGGCCTACAACCGCATCGGCATGGCGCTGGCGACGGGCCGCCTGCTCGAGCACGTGCCCGGCGTCGCCAAGATCGGCCGCATGGCGGTGCGCCAGCCGCTGCGCGGCGGCCGCGCCGGCCGCAGCGTGCTGGAGGCCTTGATGGCCGCGGCGCGCGCGCGCGGCGACCGCGAGGTGTTGCTGCACGCGCAGACCTCGGCGGCGGGCTTCTACGCGCGCAGCGGCTTCGTGCCGCGAGGACCGGAGTTCGACGAGGCGGGTATCCCGCACATCGAGATGGTGCGGGCCTTGTAGGCGCGGCAGCATCGGGCCTGGACGATCAGGAGCAGGATCTCATGAGCACAGCACGCGATGCATTGTTCAAGAAGCTGGCGACCGAGCTGGGCATCGACCACACCGAGGAGGTGAAGGCCGTGCCGCGCTACGAGGTCGCGGTCGAGCACGACGGCGAGCTCTACATCAGCGGCCAGATCCCGCGCGTGCGCGGCGCGGTCGCCGTCACCGGCAGCGTCGGCGCCGACGTCTCGCTGGAGGAGGGCCGTCACGCGGCGCGGCTGTGCGTGCTGCGCGCGCTCGCCGTCATCCGGCAGAGCGTCGGCACGCTGGACCGCGTGAGGAAGATCCTGCGCATGACCGTCTACGTGAAGAGCGCGCCCAACTTCGCCGACCAGAGCGAGGTGGCCGACGCGGCCTCGGACATCCTCTACACGGTGTTCCAGCCTTCGGGCGGCCACACGCGGACCTCGGTCGGCGTGTTCCAGCTGCCCAAGAACGCCGCGGTCGAGATCGACATGATCGTCGCGCTGGGCGAGCGCGAGGCCGGCACCAGCACGTTCTAACACCACTGCCTGGGCGCCGGCGCCGCTCAGACGTCGGCGTTCAGCGCCTCGAGCGCCTCGCCGAGCTCGAGCCAGCGCGCCTCCAGCGCCTCGACCTCGTCACCCAGGGCCCTGAGCTGGCGACCGCGCTCGGCGCGGGCCGCGGCATCGAGGCCCGCATCGCCGAGGCTGGCGGCCAGGGCGTCGCGCTGCGGCGTGGCCTCGGCAATGCGGGCCTCGATGCGCGCCAGCTCGCTCTTCAGCGGCCTGGCGCGGTCGGCCAGGCGCTGGCGGGCCTGCGCCTGGGCCTTGCGGTCGTCGCGCCGGCCGCTGCCGCCGTCGTCGCCCTTCGCGACGGCCCCCGCCGGGGCCGGCACCGCGGACTGCGTGCGCAGCGCCTGCGCGTAGGCGCGGGACTGCTCGCGCGACTGCTCGAGCAGCCAGCGCTGGTAGTCGTCGAGGTCGCCGTCGAAGTCGCGCACGCCACCGCCGCTGACGAGCCAGAACTCGTCGCAGACCTCGCGCAGCAGCGCGCGGTCGTGGCTGACCAGCATCACCGTGCCCTCGAACTCGTT
>CAZUUU010000130.1:0-9107 GCA_964622685.1 uncultured Methylibium sp. | reverse complement strand
CTGCTGTTCGCCGCGCTCGGCAAGGACCCGCTGAAGGGCCTGGGCATCTTCTTCGTCGAGCCGCTGAACGGCCTGCGCTCGGTGTCGGAGGTGCTGCTGAAGGCCACGCCGCTGATCCTGTGCGCGCTGGGCCTCGCGGTCTGCTACCGCAGCAACGTCTGGAACATCGGCGCCGAGGGGCAGTTCCTGCTCGGCGCGATCGCCGGCGGCGGCGCCGCGCTGTGGCTCGGCCACCAGGGCGTGGGCGGTCCGCAGGGCCTCTACGCGCCGCTGGTGCTGCTGGCCGGCGTCGTGGGCGGCATGGCCTGGGCCGCGATCACCGCGCTGCTGCGCGATCGCTGCAACGCCAGCGAGATCCTCGTGAGCCTGATGCTGGTCTACGTCGCGCAGCAGTTGCTGAACTACCTGGTGTTCGGGCCCTGGAAGGACCCGGGCGGCTTCAACTTCCCGCAGACCCGGACCTTCGAGGTCGCGACCTGGCTGCCGGCGCTGCTGCCGCGCTCGCGGCTGCACTGGGGCTTCGTGCTCGCGCTCGTCATGGTCGTGCTGTTCTGGGTCTTCCTGTTCCGCTCCTGGCGCGGCTACCAGCTGCAGGTCGGTGGCCTGGCACCGGCGGCGGCGCGCTATGCGGGCTTCTCGGCGCGCAGCTCCTTGTGGACGGCGCTGCTGGTCTCGGGCGGCATGGCCGGCCTGGCCGGTGCGATGGAGGCCGCCGGTCCGCTGCGGCAGCTCACGCCGCATGTCTCGACCGGCTACGGCTTCACCGCGATCATCGTGTGCTTCGTCGGCCGGCTGCATCCGCTGGGCATCGCCCTGGCGGGCGTGCTGCTGTCGATGCTGCTGATCGGCGGCGAGCTGGCGCAGTCGCGGCTGGGCCTGCCGAACGCGCTGACCGGCGTGTTCCAGGGGCTGCTGCTGTTCCTGCTGCTGGCCTGCGACACCTTGATCAACTACCGCGTCCGCTGGAAGCGTGGCGGGCTCGCGAGCACGGCGCTGCCGGCCGCGGTGGTGGCGAAGGAGGGCGCGGCATGAACGAGCTGGCCCTGCTCGTCGCCGCCACGCTGGCCTCCGGCACGCCGCTGGCGATCGCCGGCCTGGGCCTGCTGCTGGGCGAGAAGGCCGGCGTGCTGAACCTCGGGGCCGAGGGCATGATGCTGGTGGCTGCGATCGCCGGCTTCGGCGCGGCCTTCCTGACCGGCAGCGACACGATCGCCTTCGCCGCCGGCGCCGCGGCCGGCGCGGCCATGGCGGCGCTGTTCGCGCTGCTGGCGATCGGCCTCAACACCAACCAGTACGCCACCGGCCTGGCGCTCAGCCTGTTCGGCGCCGGCTTCTCGGCCTTCGTCGGCGTCGCCTTCGTCGGCAAGAAGCTGCCCGACCGTGCGCCCTTCGAGCTGCCGCTGCTGGCCGACCTGCCGTTCTTCGGGCCGGCGCTGTTCCGCCAGCATCCGATGGTCTATGTCGCGATCGCGCTGGTCGCGGCACTCGCCTGGTTCCTGTACCGCACCCGCGCCGGGCTGGTGCTGCGGGCCGTGGGCGAATCGCCCGAGTCGGCGCACGCGCTCGGCTACCCGGTGCGCGCGATCCGGCTGGCGGCCGTGGTGACCGGCGGCGCGCTGTGCGGCATCGCCGGCGCCTTCCTGTCGGTGGTCTACGCGCCGCTGTGGGTCGAGGGCCTGGTGGCCGGCCGCGGCTGGATCGCGCTGGCCCTCACCACCTTCGCGACCTGGCGACCGGCACGCGTGTTGCTTGGTGCCTACCTGTTCGGCGGTGTCACGATGCTGCAGTTCGCGCTGCAGGGGGCGGGGGTCGAGGTCTCGAGCCAGTTGCTGTCGATGCTGCCCTACCTGGCCACCATCGTCGTGCTCGCCTTGATCTCCCGCAACCCGCTGTGGATCCGCATCAACATGCCGGCCTCGCTCGGCAAGCCCTTCCATCCCGGCTCGTGACGACGGGCCGCAGTCTTCAACCACAGGAGTGAGTCCACCATGAGCATCCCCACCAAGCGAGCCCTGCTGAAACTGGCCGCGCTGTCGTCGCTGGCCGCGGCAGCGATCCTCGCGGGCTGCGGCAAGAAGGAGGAGCCGGCACCGGCCCCCGCGCCCGCGGCCGCGGCGCCCGCACCGGCCGCGCCCGAGCCGCTGAAGGCCGCCTGGGTCTACGTCGGCCCGGTCGGCGACGCCGGCTGGACCTTCGCCCACGACCTGGGCCGCAAGGCGGTCGAGGCCGAATTCGGCGACAAGGTCAAGACCAGCTTCGTCGAGAAGGTGCCCGAGGGCGCCGATGCCGAGCGCGTGATCCGCGACCTGGCCACGCAGGGCAACAAGATCATCTTCGCGACCTCGTTCGGCTACATGGAGCCGATGCTCAAGGTCGCGGCCGAGTTCCCGGACGTGAAGTTCGAGCACGCGACCGGCTACAAGACCGCGCCCAACATGCGCATCTACGACGCCAAGTTCTACGAGGACACCTACGTCGCCGGCATCATCGCCGGCAAGATGAGCAAGACCGGCACGCTGGGCTTCGTCGGCTCCTTCCCGATCCCCGAGGTGCTGCGCAACATCAATGCCTTCACGCTGGGCGCGCAGTCGGTCAATCCGAAGATCAAGACCAAGGTGGTCTGGGTCAGCACCTGGTTCGACCCGCCGAAGGAGAGCGAGGCCGCGCAGAGCCTGATCAACGCCGGCGCCGACGTGCTGCTGCAGAACACCGATTCCACCGCGGTGCTGCAGACCGCCGAGAAGAACGGCAAGTACGCCTTCGGCTGGGACAGCGACATGAGCGGCTTCGCGACCAAGGCCCACCTGGCCTCGGCGATCGCCGACTGGGGCGGCTACTACAAGAAGGCGGTCAAGGACGTGATGGACGGGACCTGGAAGACCGAGCGCACCGTCTGGGGCGTCAAGGAAGGCCAGAACGACCTGATCAAGATCGCCGACGTGGTGCCCGAGGACATCCGCAAGAAGGTCGAGGAGGTCAAGGCCGGCATGAAGGCCGGGACCTTCGAGGTCTTCACCGGCCCGGTCGTCACCAACGACGGCAAGGAAGTGCTGGCCAAGGGCGCGGCCGCCGACCAGGCCTGGAAGGACAAGGTCGATTTCTACGTCAAGGGCGTCGAGGGCAAGATTCCCTCAGGGAAATGACGACCACCCCCGTTGCGGCTTCGCCGCTCCCCCACGAGGGGGGGCAGCTGGCGGGGCGGGCAAGCCGGACCCGCGGCTGCTGCTGGATGGCACCGAGACCCGTCGGCTGAGGTGCTCATGATCGAGCAGGGGCTCTGGCATCCGGTGGCGGCGATCGCCGAGCTGGGGGTGGAGCGGCCGCTGGCGGTCACGCTGCTCGGCGACGACCTGGTGCTGTGGCGCGGGGTGGGTGGAGCGGCGCACGCCTTCACCGACCGCTGCCCGCATCGCGGCGCGCGGCTGTCGCTGGGCCGCCTGCGTGTCGTCGACGGCGAGACGCGACTCGCCTGCGGCTACCACGGCTGGCAGTTCGGCGGCGAGGGCGGTTGCCGCCACATCCCGGCCGCGCCCGAGGCGAAGCCGGGCGCCGCGCAGTCGGCCCGCGCCTGGCGCACGCGGCAGGCCCACGGCCTGGTCTGGGTCGCCGCCGACGAGGCCCCTGCGGCCGCGCCGCCCGACCCCGGCGCGTTGCCGGCGCGCGCCGTCGTCTGCGGCCCCTTCGACGTGGACACCTCGGCGCCGCGCGCGGTCGAGAACTTCCTCGACACCGCGCACTTCGGCTTCATCCACGAGGGCTGGCTCGGCGACGCGGTGCACACCGAGGTGCCGCCCTACGAGGTGGTGCTCGACGCCGAGGGGCGCCCCGGCGTGCCGCACTACCTGGCGTGGCAGCCGCGCGCCAGCTCGACCTCGACCGAGGGCGGCTGGATCGCCTACCGCTACCAGGTGCTGTCGCCGTATGCCGCGCTGCTCGTCAAGCAGGCCGCTGGGGTGGTCGGCGGGGCCGGTGAGGCCGCCGCCGCGCCGACCGAGGCCTACGCGCTGTGGGCCTGCCCGGTGGCCGAGGAGCGCTGCCGCGTCTGGTTCACGATGTACACCAGCGATGCGGCGGTGAGCGACGCCGAGCTGATCGACTTCGAGACGAGGATCTTCACGCAGGACCAGCCGGTGCTCGAGTCGCAGCGGCCCAAGCGCCTGCCGCTGTCCGGCGGCGAGGCCCATGGCCCGGCCGACCGCCTGAGCGTCGCCTACCGCCGCTACCTGCGCGATGCAGGCATCCGCTACGGAGTCTGCTGATGGACACCCTGCCTTTCGATCCGGCCCGCATCCCGCGCGAACGCCTGCCGGCGCTGCTGCGCGCGATGCCCAAGGCCGAGCTGCACATCCACATCGAGGGTTCGCTGGAACCCGAGCTTATCTTCGCGCTGGCGCAGCGCAATGGCCTGCGCCTGCCCTATGCCAGCGTCGAGGCGCTGCGCGCCGCCTACGCCTTCAGCGACCTGCAGAGCTTCCTCGACATCTACTACGCCGGCGCCTCGGTGCTGATCGAGGAGGACGACTTCTTCGAGATGGCGATGGCCTACTTCCGCCGCGCCGCCGCCGACCAGGTGGTGCATGCCGAAGTCTTCTTCGATCCGCAGACGCACACCGAGCGCGGCGTGCCGATCGCCGCGGTGATCGGCGGCCTCTCGCGGGCCTGCGACACGGCCGGGCGCGAGCTGGGCCTCAGCGCCTCGCTGATCCTGTGCTTCCTGCGCCACCTCAGCGAGGAGGCGGCGTTCGCGACGCTCGATCAGGCCCTGCCGCATCGCGCGCGCTTCGTCGGCGTCGGCCTGGACAGCAGCGAGCGCGGCCACCCGCCGGAGAAGTTCGCGCGCGTCTTCGCGCGCTGCCGCGAGCTGGGCCTCAAGCTCGTCGCGCACGCCGGCGAGGAGGGGCCGCCGGCCTACGTCTGGAGCGCGCTCGACGTGCTGAAGGTCGAGCGCATCGACCATGGCGTGCGCAGCACCGAGGACCCGGCGCTGATGCAGCGCCTGGCGGCCGAGCGCATGCCGCTGACGGTGTGCCCGCTGTCCAACGTCAAGCTCCGCGTCTTCGACACGCTGGCGGCTCACAAGCTCGGCGCGCTGCTCGACGCCGGCCTGTGCGCCACGGTCAACTCCGACGACCCGGCCTACTTCGGCGGCTACCTGAACCAGAACTTCGTCGAGACCTTCGAGGCGCTGCCCGCGCTCGACGCCGGCCACGCCTACCGCCTGGCGCGCAACAGCTTCGAGGCCAGCTTTGCCGGCGAGGCGCAGAAGGCCGGGTGGATCGCCGCCCTGGACCGCTGCTTCGCAGCGGAGGCGGCCGCGACGCCGCCGCGCTGACACGGTCACGCGCGCCGGCGCACACTGGCGCCATGCAACGATTCCTGGTCCTGGCCGGCCTCGCGCTGGCCACGGCGGCTGCCGCCGCGGCACCGCGCGACGACATGGCACAGCGCGTCAAGCCCTGCACCGTCTGCCATGGCCCCGAGGGCCGCGCCACCAGCGACGGCTACTTCCCGCGCATCGCCGGCAAGCCGGCCGGTTACCTGCACCAGCAGCTGCTGGGCTTTCGCGACGGGCGGCGCCGCTACGGGCCGATGACGGCGCTGCTCGAGCACCTGTCCGACGACTACCTGCGCGAGATGGCCGACCACTTCGCGGCGCTGTCGCTGCCCTACCCACCGCCGCAGGCGCCCCAGGGCTCGCCGGCGCAGCTCGAGCGCGGCCGCGTGCTGGTGCAGCGGGGCGATGCGGCGCGCCAGTTGCCGGCCTGCGCGCAATGCCACGGCGGCGCGCTGACCGGCGTGGCCCCGGCCATTCCCGGCCTGCTGGGCCTGCCGCGCGACTACCTCAACAGCCAGATCGGGCTGTGGCGCCTGGGCGATCGCCAGGCCCTCGCGCCGGACTGCATGGCCGACATCGCCAAGCGCCTCTCGCCCGAGGACATCGGCGCCGTCTCGGCCTGGCTGGCCGCGCAGGCCTTGCCCGCCGACACGCGGCCCGCCGCGGCGCTGCCCGCCGCCTTGCCGCAGCCTTGCGGCAGCGTGGCACGCTGAGGCGCCGCGATGAAGAGGCTGTTGCGCGTCGCACTGATCCTGCTGCCGGCCCTGGGCGGGCTGGCTGCGGCGATCGCCTGGCTCAACCTGCGCGGCGAGGAGCCGCCCGATGCCGCGGCGCTGGCGATCACGCCGGCGCTGGTCGAGCGCGGCGCCTACCTGGCGCGGGCCGGCAACTGCGCCGGCTGCCACACCGCGCGCGGCGGCGCGCCCTATGCCGGCGGCCGCGCGATCGAGACGCCCTTCGGCGCCGTGTACTCGTCCAACCTCACGCCCGACGCCACCGGCCTGGGCGGCTGGAGCGCCTGGGAGTTCCGGCGCGCGCTGCGCCACGGTCGATCGAAGGACGGCCGCCTGCTGGTGCCGGCCTTCCCCTATCCCAACTACACCGAGCTCGCGCGCGACGATGCCGACGCGCTCCATGCCTACCTGCAGAGCCTGACGCCGGTGGCACAGGCGAACCGGCCGCACGGGCTGCGCTTTCCCTACGACACGCAGCTCGCGCTGGCGGTCTGGCGGGCGCTGTTCTTCGCGCCCGGCGCGCCGCCGCCCGAAGCAGGGCGCTCGCCCGAGTGGCAGCGCGGCGCCTACCTGGTGCGCGGCCTGGGCCACTGCACCGCCTGCCACACGCCGCGCAATGCGCTGGGCGGCAGCAGCACGGCGAGCGAGCTGGCCGGCGGCCTGATCCCGGTGCAGAACTGGTACGCGCCCTCGCTGCTGTCGCCCGACGAAGCCGGCGTCGCGCACTGGTCCGCCGACGAGGTGGTCGAGCTGCTGAAGACCGGCCGCAACGCCCGCGCCAGCGTCAGCGGCCCGATGGCCGAGGTGGTGGCGCGCAGCACGCAATACCTGGACGACGCCGACCTGCGCGCGATGGCGGTCTTCCTGCAATCGCTGCCGCCGGCCCCTGTGCGGCGTGTGGAGGCTGCGGCCAGGCCCGATGCCACCACGCTGCAGCAGGGCACGGCGCTCTACGACAAGCACTGCAGCGACTGCCACGGCGCCGCCGGCGAGGGCGCGCCCGGCATCGCGCCGGCGCTGGCCGGCAACCGCGCGGTAACGATGGACCCGCCGGTCAACCTGCTGCGCAGCATCCTCGAAGGCGGCTATGCACCGTCGACGGCAGGCAACCCGCGGCCGCATGGCATGCCGCCGTTCGCGCAGACGCTCGACGATCGCGAGATCGCGGCGCTGGCCAGCACGCTGCGCGCGTCCTGGGGTCACGCCGCCGCGCCGGTGTCGGCGCTGCAGGCGCTGCAGGCGCGCCAGCGCACGGCGCGTTGAGTGCAGCCGGGCTTCGACAGGCTCAGCCCGAACGGAGCGACCCCGATCGCTCCGAGCGCGTCGAAGGCGCCGGCTCAGCGATGCGCCAGCGCCGCCCCCAGTTCCGCGAAGCTGTGCGACTTCAGGTCCTCGGCCAGCG
Source organism: uncultured Methylibium sp. (assembly GCA_964622685.1). Classification (GTDB taxonomy): domain Bacteria; phylum Pseudomonadota; class Gammaproteobacteria; order Burkholderiales; family Burkholderiaceae_C; genus Methylibium. Next base: position 1,636 of record CAZUUU010000130.1, on the reverse strand, counting down.
CGGTGCCGAGCGCCTGGCCGACGCGACTGGCCGAGAACAGTCCGCGCAGCCGCCACTGGCCGTCGACGCGCTCGCCGACCAGCAGGTAGCCGCGGCCCTGGGCCTGCAGCGTGGCGACGATGTCGCCGACGCGCGCCCGCGAGACGGCCGCCAGTTCGACCAGCGGCCAGTCGGCGATCGCGCTCATCACGTCGGCGACCTTCAGGTCGTGGTGCTGGACGCCGGCCGCGAGCGCGCGCAGCACCGGCCGCTCGCCCTGCAGGTCGCCGGCGGTGATCAGGCCCTGCACGGTGCCGATGCCTTCGGCCGCGTCGCCGACGAAGGCCATGCGCACGCCGGCGCGCAGCATCAGCCGCAGCGTCTCGTCCAGGCCGTCGCCGGCCGGCACGATCACGCAGGGGCCGCTGCGCAGGTCGGTGTAGACCTTCAGCGCCGCGTCGCCCAGGCCGGCCGACAGGCGTTCGTGCGGGCGGGGCAGCGGCAGGCCGGCGCTGCCGGCACGGACGGAAGCCAGGACGTGGAACTCGCTCATGACCTTCTCCTTGCGAGTGAAACCTGTTCCTCGGATCGCCGCGATCCGACCGCGGTTCCGGTCGCCGGCCGCTTGCCAGCCTGCCGTCAGTGCCGTCCGTGCGGCAAGCCCAGCGCGTCGGCCAGGCGCCCGGCGCCGCTGCCGAAAGCATAGGCGTCCATCGCCAGGCAGCCATAGGTGACGGCCTCATGCAGCCGCAGCGCCGGCGCGTCCAGGCCGCCGGCGCCGGCGGCGATGTAGAAGGGCAGCCAGTGCTCGTCGGTCGGGTGCATCAGCGCGGCGTGCGGCGCCCGGGCCCGGTAGTCCAGCAGCGCCGCGCGGTCGCCGGCAGCCACGCGCGCCTGCACCCAGTCGCGGAAGGCGCGGCTCTCCGGCATCTCGGCGTCGTCCTCGGCGCCCCGCTGGTCCGGACGGCGACGGCCGAAGACCAGCCGCAGGTTGTGCGTCAGGCTGCCCGAGCCGAGCACCAGCACGCCCTCGTCGCGCAGCGGCGCCAGGGCTGCGCCGATCGCCCACTGCCGCGACGGGTCCTGCTGCGGCGCCAGCGCGATCGGCAGCACCGGGATCTCGGCGCCGGGCCAGGCGAAGCGCAGCACCGACCACATGCCGTGGTCCAGCCCGGCGTCGTCGCTGTGGTCGTGGGCGATGCCGGCGGCGTCGAACAGCGCGCCGACGCGCTCGGCCAGCGCCGGCGCGCCGGGCGGGCCGTACTGCAGTTCGTAGAGCGCCGGCGGGAAACCGCCGAAGTCGTGCACCGCATGGTGGGTCGCGCTGCCCAGCAGCACCGGCGTGCGCGCCGCGGTGTGCGGCGACACGACGACGATGGCGCGCGGCGCGCCGAAGCTCGCGGCGAGCGCGGAGCCCAGGCGCTCGAAGAACGGGCCGGTGGAGCCGGGCTCGAGGGCGAGCATCGGGGAGCCGTGGGAGACGAAGAGGCTGGGGAGAGTGTCCATGCGCTCATTGCAGCACTCCCGACGCTGAGCTGGGTTCAGCGGGTTTGCACGCTGTGTTCAGGTCTGTGCCCGGCGGGAGGCTGCGCCGGGTCTCGCCCCGGCAGGCGAGTCACTTTCATTTGCTGGCCCAAATGAAAGTAACCAAAGCAAA
>CAZUUU010000129.1:0-9165 GCA_964622685.1 uncultured Methylibium sp. | reverse complement strand
ACCGCTGACCTCTTGCATGCCATGCAAGCGCTCTCCCAGCTGAGCTATACCCCCGGCGCTGTTCAAGCGAGACCGGGATTATAGGTGGGTTTTCAAAGGGCTCGCAAGCGAGCCAGCACCGTCTCCCGCGGGAAGAGCGCGAGCACCGCGTCGATCGATGGCGTCTGTGTCCGACCGCACACCAGCACGCGAACCGGATGCGCCAGTTGCGGCATCTTGAGCCCGTGCTCGGCCAGCGTCGCCTTGAACGCCTGCTGGATGGACGCAGCGTCCCAGCTCGCGCCATCGAGCCTGGACGCGAGCGTGGCCAACGCCGGCCGCACCGCGTCGGTCACATACGTCGCGCGATCCTCGGCGCTCGGCACGACGTCGGTGAAGTACATCGCCAGCCACTGCGCCAGCTCGACCGTGGTGGCGCAGCGGTCCTTGAACAAGGCGCACAGGCGCGCCAGCCGATCGTCGACCGGCGCGCTCGCGCCGAGCTTGCGCAACTGCCCGGCCACCAGCGGCGCGAGCACCGCATCATCGGTGAGCTTCATGTGCTGGTTCGCCACCCAGCGCAGCTTGGCCTCGTCGAACTGCGCCGCGCTGCGGCCGAGGTGGTCGAGGTCGAACCAGGCGACGAACTGCTCGCGCGAGAAGATCTCGTCGTCGCCGTGGCTCCAGCCGAGCCGTGCGAGGTAGTTCACCACCGCGTCCGCGAGGTAGCCGTCGTCGCGGTACTGCGTGACGGGCTTCGCGCCGTGGCGCTTGCTCAGCTTCTCGCCCTGCTCGTTCAGCACGGTCGGCAGGTGGGCGTAGACCGGCGGCTCGTGGCCGAGCGCGCGCAGGATGTGGATCTGCCTCGGCGTGTTGTTCACATGGTCGTCGCCGCGGATCACGTGCGTGATGCGCATGTCGATGTCGTCGACGACCACGCAGAAGTTGTAGGTCGGCGTGCCGTCGGCTCGCGCGATCACCAGGTCGTCGAGCTCGTCGTTGCTGAACTCGACGCGGCCCTTGACCTTGTCGTCCCAGCCCACGCTGCCGCCGATCGGCGACCGGAAGCGGATCACCGGCTGCACGCCCGCCGGCACCGGCGGCAGCGTCTTGCCGGTCTCGGGGCGCCAGGTGCCGTCGTAGCGCGGCTTCTGCTTCGCGGCCATCTGGCGCTCGCGCAAGGCATCGAGTTCGGCCTGGCTCATGTAGCAGCGGTAGGCGAGGCCCTGCTCCAGCATCTGCGCCAGCACCTGCTTGTAGCGCTCCATGCGCTGCATCTGGAAGAACGGGCCCTCGTCCGGGTCGAGCCCGAGCCAGCGCATGCCCTCGAGGATGACGTCGACCGCCTCCTGCGAGGAGCGCTCGACGTCGGTGTCCTCGATGCGCAGCACGAATACGCCGCCGGTGGCGCGTGCATAGGCCCAGGGATAGAGCGCCGAACGGATGTTGCCGAGGTGGATGAAGCCGGTCGGCGAGGGAGCGAAGCGCGTGCGGACGGGAGTCGTGGTCATGCGGTCAGGGTATCGAGGCCGCGCGCGAGATCGGCTTTCAGGTCCTCGAGATCCTCGAGACCCACCGCGACGCGGATCATGCCCTGCGTGATGCCGGCCGCCAGGCGCTGGACTTCGGTGAGGCGGCCGTGCGAGGTGCTGGCCGGATGGGTGATCGTGGTCTTGGTGTCGCCGAGGTTCGCGGTGATCGAGCAGATGCGCGTCGCGTCGATCGCGTGGAAGGCGTTGCGTCGCGCCGTCTCGGCGCCCTCGCCCTGCACGATGAAAGACACGACCGAGCCGCCGCGACCGTTCTGCTGTGCCATCGCCAGCGCGTGCTGCGGATGCGAAGGCAGCCCCGGGTGGTAGACGCGCTGCACGGCCGGATGGCCTTCGAGCCACTGCGCCAGTGCCAGCGCGCGGTCGCTCTGCGCGGCCATGCGGATGCCCAGCGTCTCCAGGCCCTTCAGCACCACCCAGGCGTTGAAGGGCGACAGCGTCAGGCCGGTGCTGCGCATCAGCGGCACCAGCACGTCGTCGACGATGCGAGCCGGTCCGCAAACGGCACCGGCGATCACCCGACCCTGGCCGTCGAGGTACTTGGTGCCCGAGTGGATGATCAGGTCGGCCCCGAACTTGACCGGCTGCTGCAGCGCGGGCGAGCAGAAGCAGTTGTCGACGGCCAGCAGTGCGCCGGCCTCGTGAGCGACCTCCGCTAGGGCGGCGATGTCGCACACCTCGGTGAGCGGGTTGCTCGGCGTCTCGGCGAACAGCAGCTTCGTCGTCGGCCGCAGCGCCGCACGCCAGGCCGAGACGTCGGTCTGCGACACGAAGCTGGTCTCGACACCGAAGCGCGCCAGTTCGCCACCTAACAGCTTGATGGTCGAGCCGAACACGCTCTGCGAGCAGACCACGTGGTCGCCGGCCTTCAGCAGCCCCATGCACAGCAGCAGGATGGCGCTCATGCCGCTGGACGTGGCGATGCAGGACTCAGTGCCCTCCAGCGCCGCCAGGCGGCGCTCCATCATCATCGTCGTCGGGTTCGTGAAGCGCGTGTAGACGAAGGCTTCCTCTTCGTTCGCGAAGCGCGCCGCCGCCGTCGCGGCATCCGGGTGCACGAAGCTGCTGGTCAGGAACAGGGCCTCGGAGTTCTCGCCGTACTGGCTGGGCGGCAGCCCTTCGCGCACGGCCAGCGTGTCCAGCCGGGCGTCGGCCGGCAGGTCGACGCGCGGGATCTGCTTGCGGTCGCTCCCGGTCATCAGAGTTCCACTGCACTCTGCAGCGCCAGCCGCGAGGCCGACTCCGCGTCTTCCTCGAGCTGCAGCGGCCGCTGCGCGGCCAGCGTCTCGAAGTCCTCGGCCGTCACGTCGCCGGTGATGTAGTGGCCGTCGAAGCACGAGGCCTCGAAGCCCGCGAGCGTCGGATTCAGCGAGCCGACCGCGCGCTTCATCGCCGCCACGTCCTGGTAGATCAGTGCGTCGGCGCCGATGAAGTCGCGGATCTCGTCGATGCTGCGGTTGTGCGCAATCAGCTCGCCCTTGGTCGGCATGTCGATGCCGTACACGTTGGGATAGCGCACCGGCGGCGCAGCCGAGGCCATGAAGACCTTGCGGGCACCGGCCTCGCGGGCCATCTGCACGATCTCCTTGCTGGTCGTGCCGCGCACGATGGAGTCGTCGACCAGCAGCACGTTGCGGCCCTTGAACTCGGAGACGATGGCGTTGAGCTTCTGGCGCACCGACTTCTTGCGCATGCCCTGCCCCGGCATGATGAAGGTGCGGCCGACGTAGCGGTTCTTGACGAAGCCCTCGCGGTAGGGCTTGCCGATCTTCTGCGCCAACTGCATCGCCGATGGCCGGCTGGACTCGGGGATCGGGATGACGACGTCGATCTCGCTCGGCGGCATCGTCGACACGAGCCGCTGGGCCAGGGTCTCGCCCATGTTGAGCCGCGCCTGGTAGACCGAGATGCCGTCGATCACCGAATCGGGCCGGGCCAGGTAGACGTACTCGAAGACGCAGGGGTGCAGTTGCGGGTTGGCGGCGCATTGGCGCGCATGGACCCGGCCCTCGAGGTCGACGAACACCGCCTCGCCCGGCGCGATGTCGCGCACGAAGCGGTGGCCGGTGCCCTCGAGCGCGACGGATTCGCTGGCGATCATCACCGTGCGGCCATCCGGGCCATCGGCCTCGCCCAGGCACAGCGGCCGGATGCCGAAGGGATCACGGAAGGCCAGCACGCCATGGCCGGCGATCAGGCAGACGACGGCGTACGAGCCCTTGATGCGCAGGTGCGTGGCGCCGACCGCCTTGAAGATCTCGTTCGGCGTCAGCGGCATGTCGTGCGCGACCAGCTCCAGCTCGTGGGCCAGCACGTTGAGCAGCACCTCGGTGTCGCTCTCGGTGTTGATGTGGCGGCGGTCGATCGCGAACAGCTCGCGCTTGAGCGCGTGCGCATTGGTGAGGTTGCCGTTGTGAACCAGCACCAGGCCGAAGGGCGCGTTCACGTAGAAGGGCTGCGCCTCTTCTTCGCTGTAGGCGTTGCCGGCGGTCGGGTAGCGCACCTGACCCAGCCCGACCGTCCCCGGCAGCGCCCGCATGTTGCGCGTGCGGAAGACGTCGCGCACCATGCCGCGCGCCTTGTGCATGAAGACCTTGGTGCCCTTGGCATCCGGGCCGGCGGTGACGATGCCGGCGGCGTCCTGCCCGCGGTGCTGCAGCAGCAGCAGCGCGTCGTAGATCAGCTGGTTGACCGGTGCCTTGGAGATCACACCGACGATGCCGCACATGGACTACCCCTTGAAGAAACGCTCGCTCAGGCCCGCAGGTGCCGGACGATGGCGTCCGGCAGCAAGGGCTTCAGGCCCGACAACAGCATCTGCAGGCCGGCCGCGCTGTGCGCGGTCTTCCAGCTCGGTGACGCGGCCAGCGGCGTCATGTTGATCGCGGTCGCGGCCACCAGGGCCACCAGCACGCCGCGCAGCAGGCCGAACACGGCACCCAGCGCGCGATCGAAGGGGCTCAGCGGCGAGGCCTGCAGCAGCTTCCTGATCAGCCAGGACAGCAGCCCCCAGGCGATCAGCACGACGACGAAGACGATCACGAAGGCCGCGGCGACGTTGAGACCCGACCCCGGGGCACCGACGGGGATGGAAGGCGCCACCGCGCCGGCAAAGGTCTGCGCCGCGATGTAGGCCGCGACCCAGCCCAGCAGCGACATCACCTCGTACACGAGGCCGCGCATCAGGCCGACCACGACGGAGAGCGCCACGACGGCCAGGAAGACCCAGTCGATCCAGCCGATGTCGGTCACGGCGACGCTCATAGCGTCAGCACGGCCGAGCTGACGCCGGCCTGCTTGATCTGCGCCGCGATCTTTTCGGCCTCGGCACGGTCGCTGTAGGGACCGACGCGCACGCGGATGCGCTTGCCGGCCGAGGTCTCGACCACCTGCGTGTAGGTCTTCAGGCCCAGCTTCTCGACCTTGGCCCGCACCTCGCGCGCGGAGTCGGCCTCGCTGAAGGCGCCGACCTGCACGACGAAGCGCGTCGCGGCATCGCCCGGCTTGGCCGCAGCCACGGGCTTGCCCTCGAGCGCGGCCTGCGCGCGCGCCGCTTCGGCCGCCGGGTCCCGGGCCAACGGCGCGGGTTTGTCGGCAGGCTTGTCGGCGGGCTTCTCGGCCGCTTTCTCGGCGGGCTTCTCCGGCGCCTTGGCCGCTGGCGGCGGCGCGGGCTCCGCCGGCGTCTCGCGGGCGGCTTCGGCCGGCGCTGACTCGGGCCGGGGCACCGAGGCGGCCTTCGGTGCCACCGGCGGCACCTTGGCGACCAGCGGCGGCACCGCCTCCTTGCGCGGAATGTCGATCGGGATGTCCACCGGCAACGGCCGCGGCGCGGTGTCGAACAGCAGCGGGAGGCCGATGACGCCGACCAGCACCAGCACCGTCGCGCCGATCAGCCGGCGGCGCGCCCGGCCTCGTGCCGCGTCGACCGAGCCGGCGTCCTGGCCTGCGGACGCATCGCCGATCTTGCGTTGGAGGAAGGACAGCAGACCCATGCGAAAGGCTGGCGGGGCTCGAGAGCGTGGCGGGCTGGATGACCCTGCGATGGCGTCCGTGTTGCGGGCCGTCACCCCGACAAATCAGGCCTGCGAACGGAAGTTCAACCCAGGTGCTTGGCCGTCCGGCGCGGCAAGCCGCTTTCGAGCACGCCACCGACGGTGTAGAACGATCCGAACACCAGGATTCTATCAGTGGGGTCTGCGGCCTCGAGGGCCGCACGCAGCGCCGCTGCAGGCCCGGGGTGCTGCGTGCTGCTCACCTGCGGCGGCAACGGCGGCGCGGCCGCAGATCGGCTGGCCAGGGCCTGCAGCCGCAGATGCTCCAGGTCGGCGGCGGTGGCAGCCCGCGGTGTCGGCAGGTCGCACAGGAACCAGCCGTCGACCAGCGGCAGCAGGCGCTCGAACATGCCCTCGATGTCCTTGTCCTTCATGGCCCCGAACACCGCATGGGTCCGCGGGTAGTAGCCCATCTGGTCGAGGTTGGCGGCCAGCGTCGCCACCGCGTGCGGGTTGTGCGCCACGTCCAGCACGAGGGTCGGTTCCCCGGGGACGATCTGGAAGCGCCCGGGCAGCTCGACCATCGCGAGGCCGCTGCGCACCGCCTGGGCGGGGATCGGCAGCCGCTCGCGCATCGCCTCCAGCGCGGCCAGCACGCCCGCGGCGTTGATCAGCTGGTTGCTGCCGCGCAGCGCCGGGTAGGCCAGGCCGCCGTGACGGCGATCGCGCCCCGACCACGACCACTGCTGGGCGTCGCCACGGAAGCTGAAGTCCACGCCCGATCGCCAGAGGTCGGCGCCGATCGCCTGCGCGTGGTCGATCACCGACTGCGGCGGCACCGGATCGGCGACGATGGCCGGCCGCCCGGCCCGCATGATGTGGGCCTTCTCGCGGCCGATCGCCTCGCGGTCCGGCCCCAGGAACTCCATGTGGTCGAGCGCGATGCTGGTGAGGATGGCGCAATCGGCGTCGATCGCGTTGACCGCGTCCAGCCGCCCGCCGAGGCCGACCTCCAGCACCACCGCGTCGAGCCCCGACTGCACCAGCAGGCGCAGGATGACCAGCGTCGTGAACTCGAAGTAGGTCAGGGCCTCGTCGTCGCGCGCCGCCTCGACAGCCTCGAAGTGCGGCAGCAGCACCGCCGCCTCGACGACGGCGCCGCCGATGCGGCAGCGTTCCTCGAAATGGACCAAGTGCGGCGATCCGTAGACGCCGACGCGGTAGCCCGACTGCAGCAGGATGGCCTCGAGCATCGCGCAGGTCGAGCCCTTGCCGTTCGTGCCGGCCACGGTGAAGACCGGGCAGGCGAACGCCAGGCCGAGGCGCTCGCGCACGCGCCGCACGCGATCGAGCGTCAGGTCGATGGTCTTCGGGTGCAGGCGCTCGCAATGGGCCAGCCAGCCGGCGAGCGTGGAAGGATGAGTCATGAAGAGCGGGCAGCCGTTCGCGCCGAGCTGGTCGAAGCGCCGCGCTGGCCTTCGACAAGCTGAGCCCGAACGGGGGATCAGGCCACCGCGTCGGCGCTCTGCCGCTGCAGCATCGCCAGCAGGCGTGCGACAGTGCCGCGCAGCTCGCGACGGTCGACGATCATGTCGAGCGCGCCCTTGCCGATCAGGAACTCGCTGCGCTGGAAGCCTTCGGGCAGCTTCTCGCGCACGGTGTTCTCGATCACGCGCGGGCCGGCGAAGCCGATCAGCGCCTTGGGCTCGGCGATCACGACGTCGCCCATGAAGGCGAAGCCCGCCGAGACGCCGCCCATCGTCGGGTCGGTCAGCACGCTGATGTAGGGCAGCTTCGCCTTGGCCAGCCGCGTCAGCGAGGCATTCGTCTTGGCCATCTGCATCAGCGACAGCAGGCCTTCCTGCATGCGGGCGCCGCCGGTCGCGGTGAAGCAGATGACGGGGGTCTTCTGGTCGATCGCGGCCTCGACGCCGCGCACGAAACGCTCGCCGACGACCGAACCCATCGAACCGCCCATGAACTCGAACTCGAAGGCGGCGGCGACGATCGGGATCGTGTGGACCGCCCCGCCCATCACCACCAGCGCGTCGGTCTCGCCGGTGGCCTCCATGGCCTGCTTGAGGCGCTCGGGGTACTTCTTGCTGTCCTTGAACTTCAGCGCGTCGACAGGCACCACTTCCTGGGCCAGCTCGTAGCGGCCCTCGGGGTCGAGAAAGCCGTCGAGCCGCGCGCGGGCACCGATGCGGTGGTGATGAGCGCACTTCGGGCAGACGTTGGCGTTCTGCTCGAGGTCGGTCTTGTAGAGCACCGTCTCGCACGACGGACACTTGATCCACAAGCCCTCGGGCACCGAGCGGCGCTCGGACGGATCGGTCGGCTGGATCTTGGGCGGCAGCAGTTTCTCTAGCCAGCTCATGCCTTTGCTCCTTGTCTTGAATCGAGGGCCGCGCGGATGCCGGCGATGAACTCGGCACCGGCTGCGGCCACCTTGTCCCGCGGCTGCTCCTCGAGCAGCTGCACGATGCGCGAGCCGATGACCACCGCATCGGACACCGCCGCCACCGCCTTCGCAGTCGCGGCGTCGCGGATGCCGAAGCCTACACCGACCGGCACCTTCACCTGGCGACGGATGCGCGGCAGCATCTGCGCGACCTGGTCGGTGTCCAGATGCCCGGCGCCGGTCACGCCCTTCAGCGAGACGTAGTAGACGTAGCCGCTGGCGACGCGGCCGACGCGCTCCATGCGCTCATCCGTCGAGGTCGGCGCCAGCAGGAAGATCGGGTCCATGCCGCCGGCCTTGAGGCGCGCCGCGAAGACCTCGCACTCCTCGGGCGGGTAGTCGACCACCAGCACACCGTCGACGCCGGCGGCCCGGGCGTCGGCCACGAAACGGTCGGCGCCGTGGCGCTGGTCGTAGCGCTCGATGGGGTTGGCATACCCCATCAACACCAGCGGCGTGCTGTCGTTCAGCGCACGGAAGTCGCGCACCATCTGCAACACCTGCGGCAGACCGATGCCCTTGGCAAGCGCGCGCTCGGAGGCCTTCTGGATCACCGGACCGTCGGCCATCGGGTCGGAGAACGGCACGCCGAGCTCGATCACGTCGGCGCCGGCCTGGGCCATGGCCAGCATGATCTCGACGCTGGCGTCCGCATACGGATCGCCGGCGGTCACGTAGGGGATCAGCGCCGTGCGGCCCTGGGCCTTCAGGGCTGCGAACGTGGCATCGATGCGGCTCATTTCGCCACCTTCACGATGGTGTCGCCGCCCTTGACCGACTGCCCCTTGCAGGAGGGGCGGCAGTAGAAGTCGGCGTTCGAGAGGTCGGCCACCGTGCCGATGTCCTTGTCGCCGCGGCCGCTGAGGTTGACCAGGAGGTGCTGGTCGGGCCGCATCGTCGGTGCCATCTTCATGGCATGCGCGACGGCGTGGCTCGATTCGAGCGCGGGGATGATGCCCTCGGTGCGGCACAGGCGGTGGAAGGCGGCGAGGGCCTCGTCGTCGGTGATGCCGACGTATTCGGCGCGGCCGATGTCCTTGAGGTAGGCGTGCTCGGGGCCGACGCCGGGGTAGTCGAGGCCGGCCGAGATCGAGTGCGTCTCGGTGATCTGCCCGTTGTCGTCCTGCAGCAGGTAGGTGCGGTTGCCGTGCAGCACGCCCGGCGAGCCGGCCGACAGCGACGC
>CAZUUU010000128.1:0-9170 GCA_964622685.1 uncultured Methylibium sp. | reverse complement strand
CGAGTCGCTGGGCCTGCCGGTGCCGGTGGCGCCCGACGGCGCGTTCTACGCCTGGGCCGACTGCTCGGCCCATGCCGCCAGCAGCTGGGACTTCGCCTTCGCACTGATGGACTCGGCCCACGTCGCGCTGACCCCGGGTCGGGACTTCGGCCGGACCGACGCCGAGCACATGCTGCGCCTGTCCTACGCCAGCAGCCTGTCCGAGCTGGAGGCCGCTGTCGCGCGACTGAAACGCGTGCTGGCGTGAGCATCTGCACACTCCCCGGGCAGATCGTGACACGCCGTTACCACGGGGGCCGGCGCCCCGTGTCGGGCTTGGTTGAGGCCCCCCATGGCATGGTCTAAGCTCGCCCGCGTGGAAAGCGCTCCCTCCCAGGCCCTGCCGCCCGGCTCGCTGCAGCAGGCGATCGACAACGCCGAGATCGAAGACACCGTCCTGATGTCCGATCTGGGCGACCTGCCGGCCGACCCCAACCCGGTCGGCATGCCCACCATCGGGCAGATCGGCCGCTATGCGCTCAAGTACCGCATCGGCGACGGCGGGCTCGGCACGGTCTACGCCGCCGACGATCCGCTGCTGTCGCGGCGCGTCGCGATCAAGACGCTGAGCCTGCAGCCCGCCGGCATGCGCACGCCGCTCGAGACCGACGCGCGCGAGCCCTTCAACGCGATGTTCCTGCACGAGGCGCGCGCCGCGGCCCACCTGAGCCACCCGCACATCGTCACCGTGTTCGACGCCGGCCTCAGCCCGCAGGGCGCCTACATCGCCATGGAGCTGCTGAAGGGCAAGGACCTGCGGCAGCTGATGGCCGAGGGCTGGCGCCCGGGCATCGGCCAGGCCGTGCTGATCATGCGCCGCGTCGCCGACGCGCTGGCCTACGCGCACAGCAAGGGTGTCGTGCACCGCGACATCAAGCCGGCCAACATCTTCATGACCGGCCGCACCCAGCCCAAGGTGCTGGACTTCGGCATCGCCAGCGTGGCGCACGCCCGCGAGACCGGCGGCGCCAGCGGCGGCTCGCCGCACTACATGGCGCCCGAGCAGGTGAGGCTCGAGCCGACCGACCGGCGCACCGACGTGTTCTCGGTCGGCGTGGTGCTCTATGAACTGCTGTGCGGCCACCGCGCCTTCGAGGGCGACAGCCTGAGCGCCATCACCAGCGCGGTGTGCGACTTCAATCCGCCGCGCGCCGACGAAGTCTCGGCCAGCGTGCCCGCCGAGCTGGCCGACATCACGGCGCGCGCGATGTCCAAGCTGCCCGACGACCGGCCGCGCTCGGCGCGTGCGCTGTCGCGCGAGCTGCACGAATGGCTGCAGGCCCACCCCGAGGCGCTGCAGTCCGGCGAGGACGACGCGCCCGCCGTGGCGCGGCGCTGGCCGCGCATCGCGCTCGGCGCGCTGGGGCTGTGCGGCGTCGGGCTGATCGGCTTCGGCCTATGGCAGAACGTCGCGCCGCGTTCGGCGTCGGAGGGCCAGGTCGCCGCAGCGGCGCCGGTCGCGGCACAGGCCGCCTCGGTCGCCGCCCCGGTCGCAGCGCCGCCGGTCGAGCCGGTGGCGTCGGCGGCTCCCGCCGCGGGCGGCGCGGTCGAGCCGGCCAGCGCCCCGGTCGCCCCGGCCGTGGCGGCCAGCGGCGTGCTGCAGATCGCCGTCAGCCCCTGGGCCGAGATCGAGGTCGACGGCAACCCGCGCGGCATCACGCCGCCGCTGAACCGCCTCACGCTGCCGACGGGCAGCCACACGATCACGCTGCGCAACAGTGCCTTCGCGCCCTACACGACGACCGTCGTGGTCGAGGCCGATGCGCCCGTCGTCCTGAGGCACCGCTTCAAGTGAGCATGAACACCGAACTGCGGCTGCGCCGCCTGAGCCTGCTCGGCGCGCTGCTGCTGGCCGCCGGCTGCGCGCAACTCGCCCCGCCGCCGCCGCCGCCGGCGGCCCCGCCGCCCGAGCCTCCGCCGCCGCCGCCCCCGCCGCCGCCGCCGCCTCCACCGCCGGTGAGCGTCGTCGAGCTGAGTTCGCGCGCCGCCGAGCAGTCGCTGCTGGCCGGCCTGCGTGCCTACGACGACGGCCAGTACAAGCTGGCCGAGCAGAAGCTCGATGCCGCGCTGAAGGCCGGCCTCAGCGCGCCGAAGGACGTGGCCGCGGCCCACAAGACGCTCGCCTTCATCTACTGCACCAGCAAGCGCACGAAGCAGTGCGAAGCCGCCTTCGTCGCCGCGCGCGAGGCCGATCCGGCCTTCGTGCTCGGCAAGGCCGAGGCCGGCCACCCGCTGTGGGGGCCGGTCTACCGGCGCACGCTGCGCAAGCGCTGATGCCCGCACCGCTCCCGCCCGGGCGCGCCGACGCCGACTTCGGCTTTGCGCTGCGCGTCTACTGGGAAGACACCGACGCCGGCGGCATCGTCTTCTACGCCAACTACCTGAAGTTCTTCGAGCGCGCGCGCACCGAATGGCTGCGCTCGCTCGGCGTCGAGCAGGAGAAGCTCAAGCAGGACGAGGGCACGATCTTCGTGGTCAGCGAGACCGCGGTACGCTACCTGCGGCCGGCGCGGCTGGACGACTGGCTGCACGTCACGGTCGTCGCCCAGGAGCGTCGCCAGGCCAGCCTGACCGTTGCCCAGCAATGCTGGCGCGACGACACGCTGCTGGCCGAAGGCACGATACGCATCGGCTGCGTGGACTGCGGAACCTTCCGCCCACGCCGCATTCCGATCTCCATCCTCGATCGCATCGCATGAACTCACAAGACCTGTCCATCGTCCAGCTGCTGCTGCACGCGAGCCTCGTCGTGCAGCTGGTCGTCGCGGCCCTGCTGATCGTCTCGCTGGCCAGCTGGACCGTGATCTTCGGCAAGATCTTCGGCCTCAAGCGCATCCGCTCGCTCAACGAGGGCTTCGAGCGCGAGTTCTGGTCCGGCCAGAACCTGCAGGACCTGTACGCCGACGCCTCGAAGAAGGCCGACCGCGCCGGCCCGATGACGCGCATCTTCGCCTCGGGCATGCGCGAGTTCCTGAAGCTGCGCGAGAAGCGCGTCGCCGATGCCGGCGCCCTGCTCGACGGCGCGCGCCGCGCGATGCGCGCCAGCTTCCAGCGCGAGCTCGACACCGTCGAGTCGCACCTGAGCTTCCTCGCCTCGGTCGGCTCGGTGTCGCCCTACGTCGGCCTGTTCGGCACGGTGTGGGGAATCATGCATGCCTTCGTCGGGCTGTCGAACATCCAGCAGGTGACGCTGGCCACCGTGGCCCCCGGCATCGCCGAGGCGCTGGTCGCCACCGCGATCGGCCTGTTCGCCGCGATCCCGGCGGTGCTGGCCTACAACCGCTTCGCGCGCGACATCGACCGCATCGCGATCCAGATGGAGACCTTCATCGAGGAGTTCTCCAACATCCTCCAGCGCAACATCGGCCAACCTGCCGGAGCTCACTGAAATGAAGAAGCCCCCACGCTCACTTCGTTCACTGCCCCCCGAGGGGGCGCGTCAGCCCCTTCGGACGGCCGGGCGGGACTGACATGGCCCAGCTCGCACTCCGCCACGGCTCGCGCCGCCGCACGATCAACGAGATCAACATGGTCCCGTTCATCGACGTGATGCTGGTGCTGCTGATCATCTTCATGGTCAGTGCCCCGCTGATCTCGACCAGCGTCATCGACCTGCCCAGCGTCGGCCAGGCCAAGCGCCAGCCCGACAAGGTGATCGAGGTCGTCGTCGGCGCTGACGAGCAGCTGCGCCTGCGCGTCGACGGGAAGGACCAGCCGCGCATCGGCCTCAAGGACCTGGCCGCGCGCGTCGGCACGCTGCAGGGCGGCAGTGCCAACACGCCGGTGATCATCGCCGCCGACCGCAACGTCAAGTACGAACAGGTCGTGAAGGTGATGGACACGCTGCAGAAGGCCGGCGTGCAGCGCGTCGGCCTGGCCGTCAAGGCGACGGGGACCTGATGCCGATGCCCGTCGGAGCACGCCAGCGGGCCGAGCGCCGGGCCGCTCCCAAGCCGGCCCGCATCCCCGCGGGGGATCGGTGGGCGTACGCGACCACCGAGGGGTCGTCATGAACGCGACGACGCTGGACGATCTGCGACCGCGCGCCCCGGGCGGCCTGTCGCGCGCCGCCCTGCTGGCGATCGGCGCGCACGTCCTGCTGGTGCTGGCGCTGAGCCTGGGCGTCAGCTGGCGCAGCAACGACCCGCCGGGCGTCGAGGCCGAGCTGTGGGCCGCCGTGCCGCAGGTGGCGGCGCCGCGGGCCGTCGAGCCTGAACCGACGCCGCCCAAGCCGGCTCCGAAACCCGAGCCCACCCCCAAGGCAGAGCCGCCGCCCCCGCCGCCCAATCGCGATGCCGAGATCGCGCGCGAGAAGCGCGAGCAGAAGGACAAGCTCGAGAAGCAGCGCCTCGAAGACGAACGCAAGGAAGAGGCCGCCCGCAAGAAGCAGCAGGAGCAGGCCAGGGCCGAAGCCGACAAGAAGAAGGTCGAGGACGCGAAGCGCGAGGCCGACAAGCAGAAGAAGGCCGAGGCCGAGCGCGTGGCCCGCATCGAAGCCGAACGCGAGAAGCAGCTCAAGCGCATCATGGGCGAGGCCGGCGCCACCGGTGCGCCGGGCAGCACCGGCACGGCGGCGCAGACCGCCGGTCCGTCAGCCAGCTATGCCGGTCGCATCAAGGCGCGCGTGATGCCCAACATCGTCTTCGCCGACGAGGTGAGCGGCAACCCGCTGGCCTCGGTCGAGGTGAAGGTCGCGCCGGACGGCACGATCCTGGGCCGCCGGCTCGTCAAGAGCAGCGGCGTCGCGGCCTGGGACGATGCCGTGCTGCGCGCGATCGACAAGACCGAAGTCCTGCCGCGCGACACCGACGGCCGGGTGCCGCCGGCGATGCTGCTCGAGTTCAGGCCGCGCGACTTCTAGCGCCCGCGCCCATCGCCGAGGCAGCGCCGCCCGACAGCCGCGGCCACAGCCAGGCGTCGACCGAGAGCTTGCCCGGCCCCCACAGCACCACCGCCGCCAGCAGGCAACCCCACAGCTCGTGCTGAGCCAGTGCGGCCGGCGCGATCTCTTCCAGGCTCAGCACCGCGACCACGTTGACGACCGACAGGCCCAGCGCGCCGAAGCGGCCGAACAGGCCCAGCACCAGCAGCACCGGCAGCACCAGTTCGCCGCCGGTGCCCATCAGCGCGGCGACGTGGGGCGGCAGCAGCGGCACCTTGTACTCGTCCTGGAACAGCGCGAGCGTCGTCTCCCAGTCGGCGATCTTGGTCAGGCCCGAGCGGAAGAAAGCCGCGCCGACGTAAAGCCGCGCGGCCAGCAGCGCCACCGGTTGCAGCGCGTCGAGCGCACGCGTCGCCAGCCGCGCCAGGGACAGCGGCGCTTCGAGCCAGGTCGGGGTCATGATGGGTTCTCCTCGAGGGATTCTTCGATCGGCTCGGCCTTCCACAGCCAGCCTTGTTGCAGGGCCCGGACCAGCCAGGCGTTGAAGTCGAAGTCGTCGCCCGCGGCGGCCAGCGCACCGGCCACCGAACGGCCATCGTGCAGGGCCTGCATCCAGGCGTGGGAGGGCGGGTCGAGCGTCGTGACCTGGGCGCGCCAGCCGGCCCGCGCGACCACGACCGACTCGCCGTGTCCGGCGGCCAGGGCCTCGCGCACCGGCGCGAAGGCGTCGTCGGCCAATTCGTCACGCTCCTGATGGGCGGCATGCAGGGTCGCGATCGGCCAGTCGCTCGCCAGCAGCTGCAGCGACGGCACGAACCGCAGCCGCAGCGACTCGGGCGCGCGTTCGGCCAGCAGCGCCAGCGTCTCGCGCTGCAGTTCGGCATCGGCCGCGGACTCGCAGCGCTGCACGGCGGCATCGAGCCGCGCGCAGTCGCCGAGGTAGGACCAGGGATCGAAGTCCCGCTCGGCCTCGATGAAGGCCGGCAGATCATGGCCCCATTGCGCCAGATCGCCGCGCGGCGGCGGCGCAGCACGCCACAGCGCACGCGCCAGCACGGCGAAGTCCTCCGCGCCGACCAGCGCCTGCACCGTCGGGTAGGCCGCCGCCAGCGCCCGCTCGGCGATGCCGGCGGCGTTGGCGCGGTAGGCGCCCAGGCCGCGCTGCAGGCGGTGGTCGCGCTCGCGCAGGTCGGCAGCCAGAGCGTCGGCAGCCGGACCGGCCGCCAGCAGCGCGCCCAGCAGGCGGCTCTGGCGCTCGGCCTCGCGCAAGGCCGTCATGCGGCCGCCTGCCGCGGCGACGCTTCGCGCTGCACGGCCGCAGCGCGTTGCGCCTCGTCCAGCAGCACCTCGAGCGCCGGCACGTCGGTGTCCCACTCGATCAGCGTCGGCACGCGGCCGAGCCGTTGCACGGCATGGCGATAAACAGCCCACACCGGCTCGTGGACGCGGCTGCCGTGGTCGTCGATCACCAGCTCGCCGGTGTCGCAGTAGCCGGCGAGATGGATCTCGCCGATCGCCGCCGCTGGCAGCGCATCGACAAAGGCGCAGGCCGCGGCGACCGGCTCGCCGGCCGATGCGTCGGCGCGCTGCGCGTTGATCGCATTGACGACGAGGTTGTTGACGTCGAGCAGCAGGCCGCAGCCGGTGCGGCGGGTCAACGCGGCCAGGAACTCGGGCTCGGCCATCGCGTCGGCGTCGTCGAAGCTCAGGTAGGCGGACAGGTTCTCGACCAGCAGCGGCCGCCGCAGTCGCTCCTGCACGCGCTGCACGTTGGCGCACAGGATGTCCAGCGAGGCCGGCGTGAAGGCGATCGGCAGCAGGTCGGCGCCGTGCACGACCGTGGTCGACCCGGGCAGCGGCGCGCGCGCGAAGCAGGCGTGGTCCGAGACGCGGGCCGGCTCGACGCGATCGACCAGACGCGCCAGGCGCTCCAGGTGCCAGTCGTCGATGCCGACGGCCGAGCCGAGCGCCAGGCCCACGCCGTGCAGGCTGACGGCATGCGTCTCGCGCACGCCCGCCAGCACCGCCAGCGCGGCCCCGCCATCGGCGAAGAAATTCTCGGAATGGACCTCGACGAAGCCGAGCGCCGGTCGGCGCTCGGCCCAGTCGCGGTAATGCGGCTGACGCAGGCCGATGCCCACGTCGATGCCGTCCCCGGAAGCGGGCGAGTTCATCGCGAGCCCGTCAGCATCCGGTGCGGCGCATCACTTCTTGGTCTTGGCCTTGGCTTCGGCCGCGCTCAGTCCGCCGGCTGCCTTGCAGGTGCCCTTGGCGACGTACTTCCACTCGCCGGCGTCGTTGTCGGCCTTGGACTGGCCGGCACACGAGTGCGAGCCCGACAGGTTGGCGCAGTCGTTCTGGCCGGCCTTGGCGATGCCGTAGCACTTTTCCTTGCCCGATTCCTGGGCGGCGGCCGGGCCGATCAGGCCGAGCGCGAGGATGGAAGCGAGGGCGGACGATGCGATCAGACGTTGGCTCATGGGTCTCTCCTGTTGAGGTGGTGCGCCGCGACATGGGCGACTGCCGTCTGTCGGACGGGCCGAAAGATTCTTACACTGCGTGCCGATGACCGACCTGTCCGCCTTGCTGGAAACGCTGCGCCCGCAACTGCTGCGCTACGCACAGCTCCAGCTCCGCAATCCGGCCTGGGCCGAGGATGCGGTGTCGGAGACGATGCTCGCCGCGCTCGAGAAGCCCGAATCCTTCGCCGGCCGGGCCCAGCCCAAGACCTGGCTGATCGGCATCCTCAAGCACAAGCTCGTGGACCAGGTGCGCAAGCACTCGCGCGAGGTCCAGGTCACCACCGACGAGGACGACGGCCAGGCGCTCGAGGACGGGCTGTTCGACGAAGGCGGCCACTTCCGCGAGACGCCGGCCGAGTGGGGCGATCCGCAAGCCGTGGTCGGGCAGAACCAGTTCATCCAGGTGCTCGACGCCTGCGTGGAGAAGTTGCCCAACCAGCTCGGGCGCGTCTTCCTGATGCGCGAGTGGCTGGAACTCGAGACCGACGAGATCTGTAAGGAGCTGTCGGTCACGCCGACGAACCTGTGGGTCATGCTGCATCGAGCCCGGTTGCGACTGCGGGAATGCCTGCAGATCAACTGGTTCGGGCAGCCGGCCGACGCACCCTCATCCCCAGCCCCACCGAAGCGCCGATGAAGATCTTCCTTCGCCGCACCTGCCGGGAAGCCGCCTACCTGATCACGTCGCGGCGCGACCGCACATTGCCGCTCGCCGACCGCATCGCTTTGCGCCTGCACCTGATGGCCTGCAAGGCCTGTCCGACGTTCGAACGCCAGGTCAGGCTGATGGACAGCGCCATGGGCAGCTGGCGGGCCTACGCCGAGCGCGGCGACTGAGGCGCACGCCGCTCAGTCGGGCTGGCCGTAGCCGCCACGTTCACTGGGAGGCGGCGCCGTAACCGCCGCCGCCGGGCGTCTCGACCACGAACACATCGCCCGGCTGCATCTCGACCGAGCCGATGTGCGCAAGCGCTTCCACCCGCCCGTCCGCCCGCTCGACCCAGTTGATGCCCAGCGCGCCCGGCTGTCCGCCGGCCAGGCCGAAGGCCGGCACCACGCGGCCGTTGGACAGGATCGAGGCCGTCATCGCCTCGAGGAAGCGCACGCGCCGCACGCCGCCGTCGCCGCCGCGGTGCGCGCCGGCACCGCCCGATCCAGCGCGGATCGCGTAGCTCTCGAGCCGCACCGGAAAGCGGAACTCCAGCACCTCGGGGTCGGTGAGGCGCGAGTTGGTCATGTGGGTCTGCACGACGCTCGTGCCGTCGAAGTCCGGGCCGGCACCGCTGCCGCCGGAGATGGTCTCGTAGTACTGGTGGCGCGCGTTGCCGAAGGTGAAGTTGTTCATCGTGCACTGGCTGGCCGCCATCACGCCTAGCGCGCCGTACAGCGCATTGGTCACGCACATCGAGGTCTCGACGTTGCCGGCCACCACCGCCGCGGGCGGATGCGGGTTCAGCAGCGAGCCTTCGGGCACGACGACCTTTAGCGGCTTCAGGCAGCCGGCATTCAGCGGGATCTCGTCGCCGACCAGGGTGCGGAAGACATACAGCACCGCCGCCATCGTCACCGCCTTCGGTGCGTTGAAGTTGCTGGCCAGCTGCGGGCTGCTGCCGCTGAAGTCGATGGTCGCGCTGCGCGATGCGACATCCACGGCCACGCGCACCGCGATGCGCAGGCTGCCCATTCCGGCTTCCAGCTTCAGGAATCGTTTGGGAGGAAATGGAAGA
>CAZUUU010000127.1:0-9187 GCA_964622685.1 uncultured Methylibium sp. | reverse complement strand
AGAACTGCCGCACCGAATGGCGCTTCTTCAGGTAGTCGCGGAAGGCCGGCGCGCCGGGCGCGCGCAGCACCAGGCCGGCGCGATGCGCAAGGCCGTGGCGGCGGACGGCCGTCAGCAGCGACTCGATGTCGGCCGGCGCCAGACCGGCACGCTCGCCGAGTTGCCGGCCCTTCAGCGCGCTCTCGTCGCCGGCGCGCAGCAGGTCGACGAAGGCCGGATTGGCGGCGAGGATGCGACCGCTCGAGTCGGTGACCACCACACCCTCGTGCGCGCCGTCGACCAGCCGCGCCAGCGATCGACCGAGGTCGAGCGGGCTGGCCGCCGGCCCTTCGGCCTGACGCACGCGCACCAGCAGGTGCATCGCGCCGGCGCCGCGGAAGGGCGTGGCCGCGACGCTGGCGCCGCCCACCTTGCCGGCCAGCCGCACGCGGATCTCGGCGGCGCGGCCCCCCGTGCGCGCGGTCGTCAGCAACTCCTCGACCGCGCCGCGCGAGTGATGCTCGAAGCCGGCGACCACGTCGTGCCCGGCGAGCTGATCGAGACTCAGGTCGAACATCCTCGAGGCCGCCTCGTTGGCCTCGAGGATGCGCAGGCTGCCGGCGTCGACGATCATCACCGCGTCGGTCGCCACCTGGAACAGCAGCCGGTAGCGCGACTCGGCCTGGCGCGCCGACCAGTAGCCGCGCTCCATCTCGCGCTGCGCATCGACGAAGCGCTGCTGGATCGCGGCGATCGCGCGCAGGTCGCGGCCGGCCGCCAGCACCGGGCCGTGCTCGCCGAGGCGCACCGCGGCGTAGGCGACCGGGATGTGGTCGCCGCTCGACGAGGTGTGGTTGACCTCGCGCCGGCGCGCCTGCCCGGTCGACGCGACCTCGGCCAGCAGGCGCTCGATCTTGCCGCGCGTGTCGGCCGTGACCGTGTCGACCCAGGGCCGGCCCACCCAGTCCAGCACGGCCGCGGACAGCGGCGCGCTGCGCCCCTGCGCGAGGTTGCGGACCACGCCGTCAGCGTCGATCACCAGCGCGATGTCGCTGTCCAGCGAGACGAAGGTCTGCGCCAGCTCGCGCGCCCAGGGCGACAGGGCGGCGAGGTCGGGGGCTCCCTCGGGTTCTTGGCTCACGCGATCCCTTCGTTGCCGGCGCGACAGGACTTCGACGCGGTCACGGGAAGTCTAGGCGGGGCGGCCGGGCGGGCGGCTAGGGGATGCGCGAGTGATGCCGGCGCCGCGAGGCAGCGAAGAGTCATCTGTACTAAGAAGTAACAATAAAACCACACAGTTTTGTATTTGAACTAAGTGGTGCAAATTGTGGTATGTGCAGTTTTCACGCCCTGGCTTCCAGGGCACCCATCCACCCATTGCTTGGAGGCTCCGATGACTCACTGGCTCAAATGGCTGCTTGCAATCTCCACCTTCGCAACGCTTTCGGCCTGCGGCGGTGACGACGATGCGGCGCCGCCGCCCGCGCCCGGCACGATCGCCCAGGTGGCGCAGGCGGGTGGCTTCAACGCGCTCGTCGCGGCGGCCACCAAGGCCGGCCTGGTGCCGACGCTCAGCAACGCGAGCGCCAACCTGACCGTCTTCGCGCCGACCGATGCGGCCTTCAACACGCTGGCGACGCAGCTCGGCTTCGCGAACGCGACCGCGCTGGTCGACGCCTTGCCGGCACCGGCCCTGGCGAACATCCTGAGCTACCACGTGCTGGGCGCGCGCCGCACGGCCGCCGAGCTGGCGGCCGGCGGCGCCACGCAGGCGACGGTCTACAGCTTCGAGGGTGCGCCGGCGACGCTGGCGCTCGACACCAGCAACGGCGTCGCGATCACCGATGCAGTGCTGACGAAGGCCCGCGTGAGCAGCGCCAACATCGCGGCCAGCAACGGCATCGTCCACGCGATCGACAAGGTGCTGGTGCCGCCGGGCGTGCTCAACATCGTGCAGATGGCGCAGGCCAACCCCGCGTTCAGCACGCTGGTCGGCGCGGTCGTCCAGGCCAACCTGCAGGCCACGCTGAGCGGCGCCGGCCCGCTGACGGTGTTCGCGCCGACCAACGACGCCTTCGCTGCGATCGCCTCCACCGTCGCCGGCCTCACGACCCCGCAGCTGACCACGGTGCTGACCTACCACGTGCTGGCCGGTCAGGTGCTGGCCGCCGACATCCCCTTCGGCAGCCCGATCGCGACGGTGTCTGGCCAGAACATCACGGTCAACGCGAGCCCGCTGACGATCACCGACACCACCGCGACGCCGGCGCCCATCGTCGCGACCAACGTGCGCGCCAGCAATGGCGTCATCCACGTGATCGGCAAGGTGCTGATCCCGACGCTCTGATCCCGAACGCCTGATCCCCTCCGCCCTCGCTCCGAGGGCTTTCTCAAAGAAAGTGACCCGCCATGAAGAAGACCCTGATCGCTCTCACGCTGTCGCTCGGTGCCACCGTGGCCGTCCAGGCCAAGGACATCGTCGATACCGCCGTCGCTGCCGGCAACTTCAAGACGCTCGCGACCGCCCTTCAGGCGGCCGGCCTCGTCGACACCCTGAAAGGCAAGGGACCGTTCACGGTCTTCGCGCCCACCGACGAGGCGTTCGCGAAAGTGCCGAAGGACCAGCTCGATGCCTTGCTGAAGGACAAGGCCAAGCTCACCGCGGTGCTGACCTACCACGTCGTGCCCGGCCAGGTGATGGCCAAGGACGTCAAGGCCGGCAAGGTCAAGACCGTCCAGGGCAGTGAGCTGACTGTCAGCACCGCCGGGGGCGTCAAGGTCGACGCCGCGAACGTCGTCAAGACGGACATCGTGGCCGACAACGGCGTCATCCACGTGATCGACAGCGTCATCCTGCCCAAGTGAGCCGGGCCGTGACGGCCGGCTGAAAGGCCGGTCCCGCGGGGCCTGCGCCGCAGGCCCCGCGCGCGCTACGTCATCAAGCGGTCATCGGCCGGCCCCGAACATCGAGGACTTCGCAACCTCGCCGCATCGGAGCCCCCATGGATCGGCCGATTTCTCCGAGCGTCGACCACGACGAACTCGTCCGCCGCATCGAGAACGACCTGATCGACGGCTACGACGAGGAGTTCGAGCTGGAGCTCGACGACCGCCAGCTCGACGCGCTCGATCCCGCCACCGGCGGCGACGCGGAGGCGCGCCAGGTCGAGCGGCGGCGGTACTTCCGCGAGCTGTTCCGCCTGCAGGCCGAACTGGTCAAGCTGCAGGACTGGGTGGCGGCCACCCGGCAGAAGGTCGTGATCGTCTTCGAGGGCCGCGACTCGGCGGGCAAGGGCGGGGCGATCAAGCGCATCACGCAGCGCCTCAACCCGCGGGTCTGCCGCGTCGTCGCGCTGCCGGCGCCCAATGACCGCGAGCGCACGCAGTGGTACTTCCAGCGCTACGTGCAGCACCTGCCGGCCGGGGGTGAGATCGTGCTGTTCGACCGCAGCTGGTACAACCGCGCCGGCGTCGAGCGCGTGATGGGCTTCTGCGGCGAGGACGATGTCGAGGAGTTCTTCCGCTCCGTGCCCGAGTTCGAGCGCATGCTGGTGCGGTCGGGCATCCGCCTGATCAAGTACTGGTTCTCGATCACCGACGAGGAGCAGCACCTGCGCTTTCTGGGCCGCATCCACGACCCGCTCAAGCAGTGGAAGCTGAGCCCGATGGACCTGGAGAGCCGCGTGCGCTGGGAGGCCTACACCAAGGCCAAGGAAGCGATGCTCGAGCACACCCACATCCCCGAAGCGCCGTGGTGGCTGGTGCACGCGGTCGACAAGAAGCGCGCGCGCCTGAACTGCATCGCGCACCTGCTGTCGCAGATGCCCTACGAGGCGGTGCCCAAGCCGCTGGTCGAGCTGCCGCCGCGCGTGCGCAACCCCGACTACACCCGCCAGCCGGTCCCGACGGAGATGTACGTGCCCGAGGTCTACTGATCGGTCGCCAGCACCTGCAGCGTCAGCTGCAGCGCCCGTTCGTACAGCAGGTCCGGCGCGATGCGGCCGCCTGCCGCGGCCGGCGACGCTGG
Organism: uncultured Methylibium sp.; assembly: GCA_964622685.1. Taxonomy (GTDB): domain Bacteria; phylum Pseudomonadota; class Gammaproteobacteria; order Burkholderiales; family Burkholderiaceae_C; genus Methylibium. The sequence continues at coordinate 5,181 of CAZUUU010000127.1, read as the reverse complement.
CGGCAGGACCGCGTCGAAGTCCGCGCGCAGCCGGCCGATGGGCAGCAGCTCGCGCGCGGCGGCGTCGCCGAGCGTCAGCCCGACGAGCCGCCCGGCGGCGTCGAAGACCGGACCGCCGCCCAGCGCCCCGTCGCCGATGCCGACGCCGAGTTGCTGGCGACGGCCCGACGCATCGACGCCGCCCAGGAAGCCCGCATGCAGCCACGGCCAGGCCGGCTGGTCGTCGGCGCGGCGCGCGTAGCTCGCCGCATAGGCCGGCGAGCCGGGAAAGGCATCGCGCGCTGCCGCTTCCCAGGCCGGCGGCGCGGGCACATCGAGGGGCGGGTCGAGACGCAACAGCGCCGTGGCCGTGTCGTCGCTGCGCCGGTCGATGCGTGCCTGGGCGGTGCGCCCCAGGCCGTCGCGCACCCACAGCCGCGAGGCGCGGCCGACGCGGTCGGCCGGCACCAGCGCAGCGCGCCCGGCGTCGACCAGCAGACCGCTCGCGACGAGACGCGCCTGCACCGCGACGGGCACGCCCGAGGCGTAGGGCGCCAGCCGTGCCGGCGGTTCCATCAGGGCCGGCGTCGCCGCGGCCGGCGTGTCGACGAGGAGGCGCTGCAGTTCGGCCAGCCGCGGATCGTCCGGCAGCCGCGCGCGGGCCTGTCCCAGCACGCGCTGCCCGAACGCGGCCTGCCCGCTCGCATGCAGCAGCCAGACGTAGAGCGCACTGCCGCCGGCGTCGCTGCCGTGCGCACCGGCGGTATGCGACGCGAAGGCCAGCGCGCGCCGGAACTCGCCGGCCTGCAGCTGGCTGCGCAGCAGGCCGAGTTCGATGTCGACCGCATGCTCGCGCAGCGCCGCGCGGTCGAAGCCCTGTGCGGCGCCGGCGGCATCGCCGCGCGACAGCAGGGCCTCGGCCTCGGCCATCTGCTGGCAGCGCAGCGGCGAGGCGAAGCAGGGCGGCGCCTGCGCGGCGGCCGATCCGGCTGCCGCCATCGCCGCCACGGCCAGCGCCCGCGCGAGGCGGGTCACGGCAGGCGCGTGATGCGCGGCTTCTGCAGCGCGGCCGCGTTGGGGTCGTAGGCCGGCAGGCCGGGCAAGCGGTAGCCGGCCAGGTAGGCGGTCAGCGCGTCGATGTCCTGGGCGCCGCCGAGGGCGCTGCCGCCGGCCTGCAGCGCGGTGAAGCCGTCGCCGCCGGTTGCGAGGAAGTTGTTGACGGTGACGCGGTAGGTGCGCGTCGGGTTCGTCACCACGCCGAGGCTGTCGACGATCTGGTCGACGACCGCGCCGTTGCCGTTGACCAGCCGCAGGTCGCTGATGCGCGCGTCGCAGGCGGCGGCCGCGTTCCAGCGGTACTTGACGCCGACCGAGGGGATGAGGATGCGCTGCACCGTCTGGCCGCGGCAGCCGGCGAACTGCTGCTCCAGCACGTTCTTCAGGTCCTGCGCGGTCAGCGTCAGCGTGACCAGGCTGTTGCCGAAGGGCTGGACCGTGAAGGCCTCGCCGTAGGTGACGTTGCCGTCGCCTTCGCCGGCGGCGCTGGACGGGAAGGTGAAGCCGGGGTTGCGCACGCCGCCCGGGTTCATGAAGGCCATGACCGCGCCGCCGAAACTGGCAGGCGCCGTGGCGGCGAGCTGCGAGTCGGCGATCAGTTCGCCCGCCGGCATGTTGCCGGCCGCGTCCGCCACGTTGGGCAGCGCGGCGGTGATCGAGCCGATGACCTGGTTGGCGATCGGCGAGACCAGCGCGTTGTAGGCCGTCACGAGATTGCGCACCGTCGGGTCGGCGTCGATCTTCGTGTTGATCTCCGGGTCGCTGCGATCGACCAGCCGGTTGGTCGCGGTGACCGCGACGATGTCGCGCTTCTTCGGGTCGATGGTCACGTCGACGTCGGTCAGCACGCGGCCGAAGGCGCTGGCGCTGGTCACCGGCACCAGGCGGCCCCGGGCATTAGGCAGGCCGGTCGGGCGCGGGGTCGAGCCGACGACGCCGTCGACGCTGCGCACGTCCACCGTGCCCGCCGAGCAGTTGTAGGCCGCGTGCGTGTGGCCGCTGATCACGAGGTCCACCTCGTCGTCGAGCCGCGAGACGACGTCGGCGATCGCCGAGCCGGCCAGGTTGCCGTCGCAGCCGTTGATGTCCGACAGCCCCGCCGACTGGAAGCCGCCCTGGTGCACCAGCACGACGATGGCCTCGATGCCCTGGCGCTTGAGCCGGGGCACCAGCGCGTTGACGGTGTCGGCCTCGTCGCGGAACTCGAGTCCTGCCACGCCGGTCGGCGTGACGATGCTGGGCGTGCCGCGCAGCGTCATGCCGATGAAAGCGACCTTCACGCCATTGAAGGACTTGACGCCGTAGGGCCGCAGCAGCGGCCGGCCGGTCGCGGTCGAGATCACGTTGGCCGACAACCACTTGAACTTCGCACCCTCGAAGGGCACCGGGGTGCCGACCTCCGCGCCGCGGCAGCTGTTGGGGTCCTGCACGCCGTCGGTCTTCTTGCAGCCGCCGCGCTGCAGGCGCAGCAACTCGGCCGAGCCCTTGTCGAACTCGTGATTGCCGACGGCGTTGAACTCGAGGCCGATGCGGTTGAGCGTCTCCACCGCCGGCTCGTCGAAGAACAGCGCCGAGACCAGCGGCGACGCACCGATGAAGTCGCCCGCGCCGACCACGACGTGGTGGCGGCTCTGCGACTTCAGGCGCGCGACGTAGGCGGCCAGGTAGTCGGCGCCGCCGACCGCGGGGCGCTGCGCCGCGGGCACGGCGGTGTTCTGCCCGAAGGTCCCCGGCGTCTGCAGGGTCCCGTGGTAGTCGTTGAAGCCGATGATCTTGGCGGTGAAGGGCTGGCGGCCGTGGTCGGGCTTGCCGCCCCAGCCGCCAGGCCTGCCGTGGCCGCGATCGTCGCGGTCGCGCAGCTCCCAGCCGTCGTGGCCGGGGGCGTCGACCCAGCGATCGTCGTCGGCATGCGCGCCATCGGGCGCGAACAGCGCGATCGCCGCGAGCAGGATCGCGCAGGGCAGCAGGGGGCGTTGCAGGGCCATGGAAGCTCCTCGTCGTGGAGCCCGCACGTTCGCATCGCGACGCGACAAGTCTGTGACGCTCGGTCGTGAACGTCGCGTCGCGCGCCGGTCATCGCCCTGACTTTGCCGCTGCCTACGGTGCGGGCTCCTTCCATCCCAGCCCAGGAGCCACCGATGACGGATCACGACCTCTCTTCGCGCCGCCTGTTCCTCAAGTCCGGCGGCGTCGCGCTCGGCGCGCTGGCCGCGCCCGCCCTCGTCACGGCGCAGTCGGCGCGCCCGGTCGCCGCGCAGGGCCTGCAGTTCGGCGACCCGACCGGCGACGCCGTCGTCGTGTGGAGCCGCAGCGACCGGCCGGCGCGCATGGTCGTCGAGTGGTCCCGCGACCCGATGTTCCGCAATGCGCAGCGCATCCTCGGCCCCTATGCGCTGGAGGCGAGCGACTTCACCGCCCGCCAGGACCTGAGCGGCCTGCCGCCCGACCGCGATACCTTCGTGCGCGTCAGCTTCCAGTCGCTGGACAACGCGCGCGCGCTCAGCGAGCCGGTGACCGGCCAGCTGCGTGGCCTGCCCGACCGCGGCGAGGACCTGCGCTTCGTCTGGGGCGGCGACACGGCCGGCCAGGGCTGGGGCATCAACCCGGCCTTCGGCGGCATGAAGATCTACGAGGCGATGCGCCAGCGCCAGCCGCAGTTCTTCATCCACAGCGGCGACACGATCTACGCCGACGGGCCGATCGCCGCCAGCGTCGTGGCCGAGGGTGGCCGCGTCTGGAACAACCTCGTGACGCCCGAGGTCGCCAAGGTCGCCGAGACGCTGGACGAGTTCCGCGGCCGCTACCGCTACAACCTGCTGGACGAGCCGCTGCGCCGCTTCAATGCCGAGGTGCCGCAGATCTGGCAATGGGACGACCACGAGGTCACCAACAACTGGTCCGATGCCAAGGACCTGTCGGCCGACGCGCGCTACGCCGAGAAGAACGTGCCGCTGCTGATCGCCCGCGGCACGCGCGCCTTCCTCGACTACGCGCCGATGCGGCCCTTCGATGCCCGCGAGTCGCAGCGCGTCTACCGGCAGTTCCGCTACGGCCCGCTGCTCGACGTCTTCGTGATCGACATGCGCAGCTACCGCGGCCCCAACAGCTACAACCGCCAGGCCGCGCCCGACGGCAGCACCGCGATCCTGGGCCGCGAGCAGCTGGACTGGCTCAAGCGCGAACTCGCGAAGTCGCGCGCGCTGTGGAAGGTGGTCGCCTCCGACATGCCGATCGGCCTGCTGATCGGCGACGGCCGCGACGCGCAGGGGCGCGATCGCTTCGAAGGCCCGGCCAACGGCAGCGGCCCGGCGCTGGGCCGCGAGTTCGAGATCGCCGAACTGCTGACCCACCTCAAGCGCGAGCATGTCGACAACGTCGTCTGGCTGACCGCCGACGTGCACTACTGCGCCGCCCACCACTACGACCCGAAGGCGGCGGTGTACGCGGACTTCGATCCGTTCTGGGAGTTCGTCGCCGGACCCCTGAACGCCGGCACCTTCGGCCCCGGCGTGCTGGACGACACCTTCGGCCCGCAGGCCGTGTTCGTGAAGGCGCCGCCGCCCGGCCAGGCCAACCTGTCGCCGTATGCGGGGCTGCAGTTCTTCGGCGAGGTCAACATCGACGGCCGCGGCCAGTTCCGCGTCGACCTGCGCGACCTCAACGGCACGGCGCTGTTCAGCAAGACGCTGACCCCGGAGCGCCGGCGTGGCGGACACCAGCCCTGGCGTTGACGCCGGTCCGGGCCGCGCGCGAACTTGCGGCCTGCGGTGGACTCCAAGGCGACATGTCGTCCTGCGCCTCGTGGCATCGCCCGGCCTGCCTGATCGTGTGGCTGATCGCGCTTGCTGCGGTCGGCCTCCCGGCGGCGCGGGCCGACGATGCACCGCGTTCGGCCGACTGCCGGCGTGCCCTCGATGCGCTGCAGGCCCAGGAGGCGCTGTCGGCCCCGTCGCCGGGCGCGTCGAGGTCGCCGCAGGCCCGCGCCCGCCTCGAGCCGCTGCGGCGCGCCGCCAGCCGCGCCTGCCTCGGCGCGGCGCCGGCTCCGCAAGCGCCACGCGCGACGCTGCGTGCGCCGATCAGCGTGTCGCCGCCCGCACCGGGGCCGGCCGCGCGGGCGAGCTTGCCGGCTCCCGCGGCGCCACCTGT
>CAZUUU010000126.1:0-9211 GCA_964622685.1 uncultured Methylibium sp. | reverse complement strand
GCCTTCCAGCGTCATGCCGGGCTGCAGGTCCTTCAGGTCCTCGACGCCCTCGTTGAAGCGCGCCACCTTGAAGTCCGGACGCGGATCGCGGCCGGGCTTCTCCAGCTCGGCCAGGATGTCCTTCACCGTGATCGCGCCGAAGCGCTCGTCGGCATAGGCCTCGGGCCGCAGCTTGCGGATCACGTCGCTGTTGCCGACCAGATCGGCGATGGGGCGCTGGACCGCCGCGATGATCTTCTCGACCACCGGGTAGGTCTCGGGATGCACGCCCGACAGATCCAGCGGGTTGTCGCCGTCGCGGATGCGCAGGAAGCCCGCGGCCTGCTCGAAGGTCTTGTCGCCCAAGCCGGCGACCTCGCGCAGCTGGCGGCGATTGCGGAAGGCGCCATGGGCGTCGCGCCAGCGCACGATGCTGGCGGCGACGGCTGCCGACAAGCCGGAGACCCGCGACAGCAGCGCCGACGAGGCGGTGTTGAGGTCCACGCCGACCGCGTTGACGCAGTCCTCGACCACGGCGTCCAGCATGCGCGCCAGGGCGGTCTGGTTGACGTCGTGCTGGTACTGGCCCACACCGATGGACTTGGGGTCGATCTTCACCAGCTCGGCCAGCGGGTCCTGCAGGCGCCGGGCGATGGAGACCGCGCCGCGCAGGCTGACGTCGAGCTCGGGGAGTTCCTTGCTCGCGAACTCCGAGGCTGAATAGACGGAGGCGCCGGCCTCGCTGACGACGACCTTCTCGACCGTTCGGGCTGAGCTTGTCGAAGCCGGCCCTTCGACAGGCTCAGGGCGAACGGAACTCAGGCGCTTGATCAGGTCCGCGGCCAGCTTGTCGGTCTCGCGGCTCGCGGTGCCGTTGCCGATCGCGATCAGGTTCACGCCGTGGGCCGCGCACAGGCGGGCCAGCGTGCGCAGCGAACCGTCCCAGTCGCGCCTAGGCTCGTGCGGGTAGACGGTCGCGGTGTCCAGCAGCTTGCCGGTGTCGCTGACGACCGCGACCTTGACGCCGGTGCGGATGCCGGGGTCCAGCCCCATCACCACGCGCTTGCCGGCCGGCGCGGCCAGCAGCAGGTCGCGCAGGTTCTCGGCGAAGACCTTGATCGCGACCTGCTCGGCGTCCTCGCGCAGCCGCGCGAACAGGTCGCGCTCCAGGCTCAGGCTCAGCTTGACCTTCCAGGTCCAGGCGATGCACTTGCGGATCAGGTCGTCGCCGGCGCGCTGGGCATGGCTCCAGCCCAGGTGCACGGCGATGCGCCCTTCGGCAAGGCTCACAGAAGGACCCGCTCGCCCTGAGCTTGTCGAAGGGCCGGGCACCGGCTCCTCGTCCAGCGCCAGCTTCGCGTCCAGCACGCCCAGCGTGCGGCCGCGGAAGACCGCCAGCGCGCGGTGCGAAGGCACGCGTGCGATCGGCTCGTCGTAGTCGAAGTAGTCGCGGAACTTCGCGACCTCGGGGTCCTGCTCGTTCTTGCCGTCCATGCGCCGCGACCGCAGCAGGCCGGTCTCCCACAACCAGCCGCGCAGCGACTGCACCAGCGCGGCGTCCTCGGCCCAGCGCTCGGACAGCAGGTCGCGCACGCCGTCCAGCACCGCGTTGGCATCGGCGAAGCCGGCGTCCGCGTTGATGAAGCCCGCCGCTTCGGCCAGCGGGTCCAGCGACGGGTCGGCGAACAGGCGCTCGGCCAGCGGTTCCAGGCCGGCCTCGCGGGCGATCATGCCCTTGGTGCGGCGCTTGGGCTTGTAGGGCAGGTAGAGGTCCTCGAGTTCCTGCTTGGTCGGCGCGGCCTCGATGGCGGCGCGCAGCTCGGGCGTCAGCTTGCCCTGCTCGTCGATGCTGGCCAGCACGGCGGCGCGCCGCTCTTCCAGCTCGCGCAGGTAGGCCAGGCGGGCCTCCAGTTCGCGCAGCTGGATGTCGTCGAGGCCGTCGGTGGCCTCCTTGCGGTAGCGGGCGATGAAGGGGACGGTGGCGCCGCCGTCGAGCAGGTCGACGGCCGCCTGGATCTGGGCGGGCCGCACCTTCAGCTCGGCGGCGAGCTGGCGCAGGATCTTGTCGGACATCGTTCGGGGGCGAGGCGCGACCCGGTCGCGCTGCAAAAAAGAGCGCGCAGTGTAGCGGCGTGGGGTCGGCGCTACCGATCTCGCCGCAGCCCGGCCACGCCGTGGCTTCGGCGACCTCAGAACTGCAGCTTGCAGCTGCGCGCCACCTGCTCCAGCGCCCCGGGCTGGCGCCGCAGGGCGGCGCTGATCTCCGCCCGGTCGTAGGGCCGCTTCTCGAGGTCGGGGATCACCCGCCGCACCGGAAAGAACAGGCAGACGCAGGCCGCCTGGGTGTGATGCGCCTGGCAGGTCCTGGTGAACGTCGGCAGATTCTCGACCGGCTCCTCTTGCCGTACCCGGGGCCCGTGCGCCACGCGCTCGAACTCCGGCACGCCGCCGAACTGGTGGTAGGCGATCTGGTAGGCCTGCGCGTGGCCGCAACCAGTCATGCCGATGCGATGCGCACCGAGCCAGTACACCGTGTCGGAAGGCCGGTGGCCGGGGGCCGGCTTGGTGACGTAGATAAAGAGCCCGCGTGCGGAGGGATGCGTGAACTGCATGTGTTCGCGGGTCGGGGTCTCGCGGACGTCCACGGCCCGCGCCACCTCGCCCGGCGCGTCCCAGCGGTAGACGACGGTCTGCACATCCGGGAAGGGCCGGATGCAGACCTTGGAGATCATCCCGTCGGGCGTGTCGAAGCGAACCGGCTCACCGGGCCGGTTGCGAGGGTCCTGCAGCCAGCGATCGATGGCGGGGTCGAGTCGTGCCCCCGGGGGGACGCGGCTGCTGGCGGCCGCTGTGCTGCCCGAGACGAAGACCTCGTGCAGCCAGGCCGCAGTGGGGCTTCGGGATGGCCAACTAGGCCACTCTCGCACGTAGCGTATCCGCTTGACCGCGTAGGAGCTCTGCAGCACGCTTGAGATCTTCGAGCAACTTGAGACGTTTCGCCTCACTCGCTCTCAGGATCTTGCCTTCCAGGACGTCGTCCTCGATCTGACCTTCGGTCAGAAGCTGCCGCACTTTGCCAACGACCGTTCGTAGCGAAGCCTACTTAGTCGCTGAGAGCGTACTGCTACGGATGACCGATTCGTACTCCGCAATGTGTTCGCGAAGGCGCGTGCCCAACCCCTTTGGCACTTCATACGATGCGAGTTTCTCCCGCATAGCCTCTAGGCACTCAGCAGTCTTCTCCAAGAAGGCGGCAAGCGCGATGAACTGTGCGTTGCGGCGCTCCTTCATCTTGAATCGCACCAGCACTAGCTGCGCGATAAGGACGCCAGTCAATCCGATGAGCGCTGCTTCCACATAGACCTCGATGTATGCGTTGACGACGCCTGCGAACTGGGGTGTTCCCGAGTGACCAAACTGCAGATGGTGAACAGGTGCAGGGCCTGCTGATGTCGCCATCGCACCTCGATGGCCCCGATGCTACGGCCTCGGCTCTCCCCCAAAAGCCCCTTCCTCCGGCCAGGCGCGGAGGGGGTTCTACCGGTGCGATAGGCGACCTAGTAGTTCGCGGATGGAAGCTGACAACGACCCGTCCCTCGCAGCGGCTGCCGGTAACACCCTTGCAATCGCCGCGCCCAGCGCCGAAGCTCTGAAGCTGGTGCGCAGTGCGTGCAGTGCCCGGGCCGATGACGCCCCCTCGGACACACGGCACCGGCAGGCGGGGCGTCGAGGAGACGACTCATGCCCACCTTCATCACGCTGGCCAACTTCACCGACCAGGGCGCCAAGACCATCAAGGATTCGCCGGACCGCTTCCAGGCCTACAAGCAACTGGCCGAAGCCGCCGGCATCACCGTCAAGAGCGTGCATTGGACCGAAGGCGCTTACGACATCGTGCTGGTGGCCGAGGGTCCGGAAGACGCCGTGATGACCACCGCGCTCAAGATGGCCCAGCTCGGCAACGTGCGCACGCAGACGCTGCGCGGCTACACCGAGAAGGAGATGCGCGCCTTCGCCGCGAAGCTCTAGCCCGCCGGGGTCAGATCAGCTTGCGCTCGGCCGCCGGCGGCGGGCTCCAGGCGTAGAGCCAGGTCTCCGTCAGCGGCCGGCCGGCGCTGCGCAGGAAGAGCCGCAGGTCGACCGGCTCGCTGCCTTCGGGCGGCACGACGTCGAACATCGCGCGATAGCCGCTGATCGCGGCGAGCGGCCGTGCCGAGGTGATCTCGACGCGGCCGCGCGAGGCGGTGATCACCGCCTCGACCTTGGCCTGGGCGTCCAGCCGCGCCAGCTCGCCGCCGCTGAAGTCCACCGCGAAGCGCCACGACCAGCATTTGCGCGGCTGCCCCACCACGCCGCCCAGGCCCGTGTGCGTGGCGACGCAGCGCGCCAGCGGCGAGCGAACCGGTGCGTCGGCGCCCCAGTGCAGGCGGTAGGCGAACAGCAGCTCCTCGCCGGCCTGCGGCGTCCGCTTCGGGTTCCACAGCGCGACGATGTTGTCGAAGGTCTCGTCGACCGTCGGGATCTCGATCAGCTGCACCGACCCGGCGCCCCAGCCGGACTTCGGCTCGACCCACAGGCTGGGGCGGCGTTCGTAGAACACGCCGTCGTCCTGGTAGTGGTCGAAGTTGCGGTCGCGCTGCATCAGGCCGAAGCCGCGCGGGTTCTCGTCGAGGTGGGCGTTGAAGCGCAGGTTGGCGGGGTTGGCCAGCGGCCGCCAGATCCATTCGCCGCTGCCGGTCCACATCTGCAGGCCGTCGCTGTCGTGGATCTCGGGGCGCCAGTCGTAGGCCATGCGGCGGTCGTTCTCGCCGTGCTGGTACATGCTGGTCAGCGGTGCGATGCCCAGGCGCTCGATCGGCCGGCGTGGATAGAGCGCCGCGTCGACGTCCATCACCTGCGTCTCGCCCGGCGTGATGACGAAGCGGTAGGCACCGGCGATGCTGGGCGAGTCAAGCAGCGCATGGACCGTCAGGCTGTTCGACCCGGCCGCGGGGCGCTCCAGCCAGAAGGCGACGAAGTTCGGAAACTCCTCGGCCCGCGGCAGGCCGGTGTCGACCGCCAGGCCGCGCGCCGACAGGCCGTACTGCCACTCACCGCCGACCGCGCGGAAGTAGCTCGCGCCCAGGAAGGCCGAGACGTCGCGCTGCAGGTCGGTGTGGAAATTGAGCCGGAAGCCGGCGAAGCCCAGGTCGCGCGGCAGCTGGCGGCCGTCGACGCCGCTCTTGCCATAGTCGAACAGCTCGGGGTCGTAGGCCAGCTCGCGCGCCTGGCCGTCCACCACCTCGTGGATGCGCACCGGCGACTTGAAGAACAAGCCCAGGTGGAAGAACTGCGCCCGGAAGCGCAGGCCTTCGTCGGCCCACAGCGCGTGGTCGGCGCGGTAGCGCAGGGCCTGGTAGCGGTCGTAGTCCAGATCGCGGATGGCCGCCGGCAGCGTGGACGGCGGCGCCACGTAGGCCTGGCCGGACAGCGCGCGGGCGCGGCCTTTCAGCACGGCGTAGTCGAAGGGCTGGGGCTCGCCCAGGGTCTTGAGGCCGGCGGCCGCGGCCTGGCCGCTCCACAGGGCCTGCAGCGCCAGCGAGGCGGCGCTGCCGCACAGCAGTTGTCTTCTTCGCATCGACGTGGATGCTAGCGAAGCGCGTGCCGGCGGCCATCGCCCGGCGGCGCGGCGTCTTGTAGGACGATGCCGCGTCCCCGCGGGCTCAGCAGGCCCGCAGGCCGAGCCGCTCGAACAGCGCGTCGTCGCGCGCCACGTCGGGGTTGCCGGTGACCAGCAGCTTGTCGCCGTAGAACATCGAGTTGGCGCCGGCCAGGAAGCACAGCGCCTGGATGCCGTCGCCCAGCCCCTGCCGGCCGGCCGACAGCCGCACCCAGGCCTTGGGCATGGTGATGCGGGCCACGGCGATGGTGCGGACGAACTCGAAGGGGTCGAGCTTGTCGCTGCCGGCCAGCGGCGTGCCCTCGACCTGCACCAGCTCGTTGATCGGCACCGATTCCGGATACGGGTCCAGGTTGGCCAGCTGGGCGATCAGGCCGGCGCGCTCGCGGCGCGACTCGCCCATGCCGACGATGCCGCCGCTGCACACGTGCATGCCGGCCTCGCGCACGTGGGCCAGGGTCTGCAGGCGCTCCTCGTAGACGCGCGTGCTGATGATGCGGCCGTAGGCCTCGGGCGCGGTGTCGAGGTTGTGGTTGTAGTAGTCGACGCCGGCCTCCTTGAGCGCCTGCGCCTGCGGCTGGCTCAGCATGCCCAGCGTGCAGCAGGCCTCGAGGCCCAGCGACTTGACCTCGCGCACCAGCTCGGCGACCTTCTCGATGTCGCGGTCCTTGGGTTCGCGCCAGGCCGCGCCCATGCAGAAGCGCGTGGCGCCGGCCTGCGCGGCAGCCTCGGCGGCCGCGCGCACGGCGGCCACGTCCATCAGCTTGTCGGCCTCGACGCCGGTGTCGTAGTGCACCGACTGCGGGCAGTAGGCGCAGTCCTCGGGGCAACCGCCGGTCTTGATCGACAGCAGGGTCGAGCGCTGCACGGCATTGGCGTCGTGATGCTCGCGGTGCACCTGCTGGGCTTGCCACAGCAGGTCGTTGAAGGGCAGCGCGAACAGCGCCTCGATCTGGCCGACGCTCCAGCGGTCGGTGGCGGCGTGGAGCGGACCGGCGACCGTGGACGCCTGGGGCCGGACGAGGTGGACGGGTTTCGTGGCGGTCATCGCGCTATTGTGACCGCTGGCGCAGCCAGTCCAGCGCGCCCTGCCCTGCGGCCCGCCCGCTGGCGAAGCACGCGGTCAGCAGGTAGCCGCCGGTCGGCGCCTCCCAGTCGAGCATCTCGCCGGCGCAGAACACGCCCGGCAGCGCGCGGCTCATCAGCCGCTCGTCCAGGGCCTCGAAACGCACGCCGCCGGCGCTGCTGATGGCCTCGGCGATCGGCCGCGGCGCCACCAATCGCAGCGGCAGCGCCTTCAGGGCCGACGCGAGCCGGGCCGGGTCGTGCAAGGCCTCGCGATCCAGCAGCTCGTGCAGCAGCGCGGCCTTGACGCCGGCGATGCCGAAGCGGCTCTTGAGGTGGGTCGACAGCGAACGGCTGCCGCGCGGGCGCGCCACCTCGGCGGCGACGAAGCCGGCGTCGCGATCGGGCAGCAGGTCCAGGTGGATCGTCGCCTCGCCGTGCGCCGCGATCTCGTCGCGCAGCAGCGCCGAGGCCGCATAGACGAGGCTGCCCTCGATGCCGCTGGCCGTCGCGACGAACTCGCCCTGGCGCCGGAAGTGCGCGCCGTCGCGGCCGCCGAACGCCAGCACCACGGGCTTGATCGGCGCGCCCGCGTGGCGCTCCCGGAAGTGCGCCGACCAGCCCGGCTCGCGCTGCGGCAGGCCGACGTCGAAGCCGCAGTTGGACGGCTGCAAGGGTGCCACCTCGACGCCGCGCTGCGCCAGCAGCGCCGCCCAGCGGCCGTCGGTGCCGAGCCGGGGCCAGCTGGCACCACCGAGCGCCAGCACCAGGGCGCCGGCCGGCACCTGGCGCTCGCCGTCGGGCGTCTCGAAACGCACGTGCCCTGCGTCATCCCAGCCCACCCAGCGATGGCGCTGGTGGAAGACGACACCCGCGACGCGCAGGCGGTGCAGCCAGGCGCGCAGCAACGGTGCGGCCTTCAGGTCGCGAGGGAAGACGCGGCCCGAACTGCCGACGAAGGTCGCGATGCCCAGGCCGGCGGCCCAGGCGCGCAGCGCCTCGGCGTCGAAGCGGCGCAGCAGGTCTTCGATCTCCGCGCGACGCGCACCGTAGCGGCCGACGAAGGCCTCGAAGGGCTCGCCGTGCGTCAGGTTGAGTCCGCCCTTGCCGGCCAGCAGGAACTTGCGACCCACCGAGGGCATCGCGTCGAAGACCTCGACCTTCGCCCCGCCCGCCGCCAGCACCTCGGCGGCCATCAGCCCGGCCGGACCGGCTCCGACGACGGCGACCGTGTCCTTCAGCAGGACGTCATCGGACGCCACGGCTGGTCACCCCGAAGGTGAAGGCCAGCGAGACCTCGACCACGTCGCCCTTCAGCGGCCCGCGCAGGCCCTGGATGCGCCCGCCGCCGACGCGCAGCGCGACACCGGGGGTCAGCGCGTAGCCGACATAGGCCATGGGCTGCACCAGCGCGCCGCCGGCGGTGTCGACGCCGCCGCCGCCGGCCGCGCCGGCCAGGGCCTCGACACCGGCCTGCCAGCGCGGGCCGATGTCGGTGCGCCAGCCGACGCCCAGCAGCCCGACCGAGTAGCCGCCGGCCCCGCCGTCGTAGGCGCTGTGGGCCTGGGCGCTGAGGTAGAAACGCTCGGACATGTAGCGATTGACGCGCAGCGACACCGCATCGAGCTTGCGCGTCGTGCCGTCGCGCCGCGCCGCCGGATAGCGCTCGATGCCGCCGACCCATTCCATGCGGGTGGTGCGGGCCGGGATGGCGCTGCCGGTGCGGTCGTCGAGGATCCAGTTCAGCGCCAGGCTGCCGTAGAAGGCCTTGAAGCTGCCCTGCGGCGCCTGGGCCCAGCCGAGCTCGGCGGTGACGCCGAGGTCGACACCCAGGCGGGCGATCGCGTAGGCGCCGGCCTTGAGCAACAGGCCACCGCCGACATCGACGTCGCCGCCGCCGCCCATGCCGGCCGCGACGCGCCCGCCGAGCGTGAGCCAGTCGCCGGCGACGCCGTACTCCGTGCCCAGCAGGCCCAGGTATTCGGCATAGCCGGAGACGCCGCCGCTCGCGGCGCCGGCTGCTTCCAGCCCCCAGTAGGCGTTGTCGTCGAAGGCCTGTTCCAGCCGCGCGCCGGCGTAGCCGATATTGCGCGGCAGCGGCGGCCCGCTGACGCGCTGGGCGCTGGGCCGCGTGCGGTAGACACCGGCCACCGCCTGCACGCGGTCGAAGCCGATGCCGGAACGCGCCTCGTTGCGCACCGGCTCGCCCAGTCGCGCGGCCGGCACGCGGCGGAAGTCGGTCGCGACGTTCCACACCAGGCCGAACTGGCGGCTGTCGATGCTGCCGCCGCTGGGGAAGCGCACCCGCGACCACGACAGGCCGATCTCGTGCGCGCCGGACTTCCACAGCAGGTCGACGTGGGGCCTCAGCATCAGCCCGCCACCCACCGGTGCCGCGCCACCGCCGCCGCCGCCGGCATAGAAGCCCAGCTCGACCGCCAGCGGCCCGGCCAGCGGCCGCTGTCAGCCGACCTCGCCGCCCACGGTGAACAGGCCGCCACGCTGGCC
>CAZUUU010000125.1:0-9365 GCA_964622685.1 uncultured Methylibium sp. | reverse complement strand
GGCCCATGCTCTTCGTCGAGCAGAAGGACTTCGTCTGGGGCCTGATCGCGTCGATGTACCTCGGCAACATCGCCGGCCTCATCGTCGTGCTGACGACGGTGCCGTTCTGGGCCTCGATCCTGCGCATCCCGTTCTCGGTGATCGCGCCGGTCATCATCGTCATCTGCGCGATCGGCGCGTACACGGTCCACAGCTCGATGTTCGACGTGTGGCTGATGCTGGTCTTCGGCGTCGTGGGCTATCTGTTCAAGAAGCTGAAGTACCCGCTGGCGCCGATGGTGCTGGCGCTGGTGCTGGGCGACATGGCCGAGGCGAGTTTCCGCCAGTCGATGCTGCTGAGCCAGGGCAGCCTGGCCATCTTCTGGTCCAACCCGCTGGTGGGCAGCATCGTCGGCCTCGCCATCCTGCTGCTGCTGTGGCCCCTGCTCGGCCGCGCACGCGCCTACTACCAGGCGCGCGAGACGACCGGCGGTGGCACCCGATGAAGATCGCCGTGTCCCAGGAGCGCGCGCGATGAGGATCGCGGTCGTCGGTGCCGGTGCGATCGGCGGCTACCTGGGCGCCCGGCTCGCCATCGCCGGCGAGGACGTGACCTTCATCGCGCGCAACAAGAACCTGGCGGCCATCCAGGCGAACGGCTTCAGGCTGATCCTCGAGGACGGCAGCGAGCAGCACGCGCCGACCGCCAAGGCCGTGCAGCGCATGGCCGATGCCGGCCCGCAGGATGCGGTGCTGCTGACGGTCAAGGCACACCAGGTGCGCGACCTGCTGCCCGAGCTGCGCGACCTCTTCGGCCCGCAGACCATGGTCGTGACCATGATCAACGGCGTGCCCTGGTGGTACTTCCACAAGCTGGGCGGGCCGTACGAAGGTCGGCCGCTGTCCAGCGTCGACCCGGACGGCGCCATCGCGGCCCACATCGAGCCCGAGCGCGTGATCGGCAGCGTGGTGTACCCGGCTGCCGAACTGGTGGCCCCCGGCGTGGTGAAGCTCATCGAGGGCAACCGCTTCACGCTCGGCGAGCCCGACGGCACGCGCAGCCCGCGCATCGAGGCGCTGTCCCAGGCCATGATCAAGGCCGGCTTCAAGAGCCCGGTCAGCAAGGACATCCGCGGCGAGATCTGGGTCAAGCTCTGGGGCAACCTGAGCTTCAATCCGATCAGTGCGCTGACGCACGCGACGCTCGAGGACATCTGCCGCTATCCGCTGTCGCGCGAACTGGCGGCCAGCATGATGCGCGAGGCCCAGGCGGTGGGCGAGAAGCTCGGCGTGCAGTTCAAGGTCTCGCTCGACCAGCGCATCGCCGGCGCCGAGGCCGTGGGCGCGCACAAGACCTCGATGCTGCAGGACGTCGAGGCCGGCCGTGCTCTGGAACTGCAGGCCCTGGTCGGCAGCGTGGTCGAGCTGGCGCGCATCACCGGGACGCCGACGCCGACGATCGACGCGATCTACGCGGCGACCAGCCTGCTGGGCAAGACGCTCGGCGACGCGAAGGGCCGCCTCGCCATCCAGCCGATCGGCTGACGCGCGGCCGCGGCGCCTCAGTGCGTCGCGCTCGGCTGCACCGCCGGCATCGCGACCTCGCGGCCGATCACGGTGCGTGCGTACAGGTAGTTGTGGCGTGCCCGATCGCTGAGCCTGTCCATGTCCACGTGGCCGCTCGCGTCGCAGGGGAAGGCGTAGGCCCGGCCCTCGTCGAACAGCGAGCGGAACCTCAGTTCGTAGTGCGGGCGAGGTTGTGGCGTCGTGGCGGCATTCATGGCGGGGCTCCGATGACGGTCTGGCTGGATGAGAGGAAGCTAGGCGGTGCAGAGAGATGCTTCCATGCCGCGCTTCGGGCGGTGAGGGACGCGAAGCGAGAAGCCTGGCACGCCGCGGGTCGCAGTGGCTGCGCCGTGCTCAGCGGGGCAGGCGTGCCAGCTCGTCGAGCAGTCGCTGGCGGTCGATGCAGTCGGCGGCGAGGTCGGCCAGTACCTTGAAGAAGTTCTCGCGATCGCCGGCGACGGTCAGTGCGTTCCTGACCATCAGCCGGGCGATCGGGCCGATGTGCGCCGCCAGCAAGGCCTGGGCGGCCTCCAGCGTGGCCGGCTGCAGCGCCTGCGCGCCCGCGACTTCGAGCACCAGCGTCGGCGGCGCCGCACGCAAGGGGGGTGGCGTCGCCGCGACGGCGGGACCCGGCCGCAGGCGCGCCACGGCGGCGAGGAACAGCTGGCGATCGTCCGTCGCCAGCGCCGTGGCGGCCAGCGCCGCCGTCAGCGCTGCTGCATCGCCAGCGGGCGTCACGGCCGCCTGGCGCTGCACCAGCACGCGCGCCAGCGGCCCCAGATGCTCGGCGAGCAAGGTCTCGATCGCCTTGAGCTGGGCCGCATCCCAGGCGGGTCCCGGCACCTGGGCCGGCGGCGGCGCGACGGCCGGCACGCTGTCGACCCGCAACGGCGGCTGGGGCTGCGGCTGCGACTGCATCGGCAGCCGCGGTCCGACCGGCGTGGTGGCGCGCGCATCGGTGACCGCTTCGATGCCGCGGATCAGGGCCGTCGACAGCCGGCGGTTCACCGGCCGCGAGGCCAGGGCCAGCAGGGCGTCGCGGAACTCGAGCGCGCTCGCAAAGCGATCGACCGGCCGCTTGGCCAGGGCGCGCGCGACGACGTCGTCGTAGCAGGCTTCGGTCGGCAGTGCGCCCTCGACCTTGGACGGTGCCATCGGTTCGTGCTGCAGCACCTGGTACATGACCTCGGAGTCGGTGCCGGCGAAGGGCGGCACGCCCGTCAGCATCTGGTAGAGCAGCACGCCGCAGGAGAACAGGTCGACGCGCTGGTCGGGCGCCTCGCCGGTGTAGCGCTCGGGGGCGATGTAGCCAGGCGAGCCGATCAGCAGCAGCGTGTGCTGCAACTGCGTGAGGGCGTTCGACTCGATGCGGGCGATGCCGAAGTCGGTGACCTTGAGCCGGCCTTCCGACGTGATGATCAGATTGGCCGGCTTGACGTCGCGGTGCCACACGCCCTGCTCGTGCGCGTAGTGCAGGGCCTCGAGGAGCTGCACCATCAGGCTCAGCACGTCGGCCTCGGGCAGGCGCAGCGGCAGCGCGAGGTACTGGCCGAGCGAGCAGCCTTGCGCGTACTCCATCGCGATGTAGGCGGTGCCGGCCTCCTCGCCGTACTCGTAGACCGAGACGATGCCCGGGTGCGAGAGCCGTCCGGCCGCCTGGGCCTCGTTGCGGAAACGCTCCGCAGCCGAGATGCTGCCGGCCTTGACGTCGAACAGGTGACGCCGGATCGCCTTCACCGCGACGGCGCGGTGGATCACCGGGTCGATACCCTTGTAGACGGTGCCCATCGCGCCCTCGCCGAGCACGCCGGTCAGGACGTACTTGCCGAGGCGGGCCGGATGCTCCTGGCGCTCCGGCGCGGACTCCAGCAAGTCGGCGCGGGCGTTCACGACGGGCCCCAGGTGGCGCGCAGGGACAGGCGCGGCCGGTCGATGGGTGTGGGGGTCTTCATGCCGTCTCGAGCATCTTCATCGCCTGCACCAGGCTCTTGCGCATGCGGGCGAAGGACTGGACCAGCACGCCGATCTCGTCGCGGCTGGTCGGCACCAGGGCCGGGGCCGAGGGGTCGCCGCGGCTGACGCGGTCGGCGACGGCCGACAGCCGCGTGACCGGGCGGATGACCATCCACCACAGCATGCCGTTGAGCGCCAGAGCGATCACGACGAAGACCGCGCTCAGCAGTGCCATGAAGACGCCCCAGGCGCGCTCGGCGCGTTGCAGCGGCACGGCCATCGGCACCGACACGAGCTGGGCGCCGACGATCTCGTCGACATGCCAACCGAAGCCGTTGGCGGGACCGTACTTCTCGACCAGGGTCTTGGGGGCGGCGTCGACGGTGCTGTGGCAACGCAGGCAGGCGCCGTCGGCGATGCGGATCGGACGCGCGATGTACAGCGAGCGGCCTGCCGGCGTGTCGCGCTGGCCGACGAACTCCTTGATGGCCGTCGACTTGCGGAACTCCGAGATCACGTCGACCTCCCACTCCACCGCGCGGTCGCGCGGATTGGTCGGGTTCAGCGTGGCCTCCTTGTAGCTGTACTCGGGGTAGTTCTTCTGCACCTTGGCCAGCACCTCGGTGGCCGAGAAGGCCGGCACCGACTGCGGCAGGAAGCTGTACTTCATCTGCGTCTCGAGCAGCGGCGCCACCTGGGTCGACGTGTAGGCGCGCACGGCCAGCGCCTTCTCCATCATGAAGCGGGCGTGCTGCAGCACTTCCTCCTGCGCGTTGCGCTGGAGCAGCTCGCGCGTGACGAAGCCGGTGGCTCCGAGGCCGAGCAGGAACACGGTGATGAAGACCAGGTTGAACTTGAGCAGCAGCTTCATGGAACTTCCTTCGCGCCGGGGGCGCTGGATTCAGGGCAGGCGCGGCAGCGAAGGCACGCGCGGGCTGCGGTCCGGCGTCGCCGCGCTGGTCAGCGGCAGCAGCTCCGGAGCAAACAGGGGTGCGCGCAGCGTGCTCGCGATCGGCGGGTTCGCCGTCGGTGTCGTCGCCTTGACCACGGGACGGGGCTTGGGCGGTGCGTACTTCTCCGGGAACAGCGTGCGGTCCCACTCGGGGTGCGACGCCAGCTCGGCCACGAGCGCGCTGCGGAACTGCGGCTCGCGGGCCTTGCCGCGCCAGCGTTGCACGAAGCCGTAGCGCAGTGCCCGTTCGCCGTTGATCCACGGCGCGACATCCGCGTAGGCGATCTCGGTCGTCGCGGCCGGGGTCACGACCTTGTCCTGGAACCGCGACGCGCGCATCGGCAGCGAGTCCGTGAACGCGCGCGGCATCGCCTTGAGCATCGCGCTGCCCGGCCTGGGCGCCGGCGCTCCGGCGTCGTCGCCCTGGCGGGTGTAGGCCTCGCCTTCCTTCAGCGCGTGCGTCAGCGGCGGCCGCGCCGCGGTCCGCTCGACCAGGCGCAGGCTGCCGGACTCGACGAAGGCAGAGGCCGCATCGTCGGCGATGCGAAGCACGACGGAGCCGCCGATGTCGGTGGCGTCGAGGCGCGGGGATGTCAGGCTGAGTCCGGCGCCGGTGAGCTTGAACCATCCGCTCAGCGCATACAGGCGCGACGGGCGATCGATGCCGGTCTCGGCAGCGAGCCTCGGCAGCAGCTGCAGGCGCGTGGCAGGCCCGAGGTCGATGGCGCTGCCGTCGCCGAACTCGATCCGGACGATGCGAGTGCCGTCGGTCGTGTGAACGATGTCCTCGGGCTCGAGTCGCAGGCCCTCCGCCGCCATGAAGCGCATCGATTCGCGGATCACCTGGGCGTCGCCGTCGACGATGGTGAGGACCGGCGCCGGGGCGGGGTTCGCTGCGGCCGGTGCCGCCGGCCCGAGCAGGGCCAGCGTGGCCGACAGCAGCAGGGCATCGAGTCGCATGGTCAGGATCTCCCGGAGCATCTCGCCCCATGACCATGCAGGTTAGTGGCTGGGCCGCAGGAACCAATCGTCCGTAGGGGGGACGATCACTGACCAAGATGAGGGGGTCGATGGATCGGCGCGTTCTCTCGCGCGGCCCCCTAGTTTGGAAGCGGCGCTCAGCCGTAGAGATTGCTCAGCACACCGATACCGTCGATCTCGACGTCGACCTGGCTGCCGGGCTTCATCGGCATCACGCCGAGCGAGGTGCCGCACAGGATCACGTCGCCGGCCTCGAGCGTCATGTCCTGCGAGAGGCGCGACACCAGCTCGGCCGGCGAGAAGACCATGTCCGACAGCGCGTAGTTCTGGCGCTCGCGGCCGCCGACCCGCGTGCGCAGCGTCGCCCGCGCGAAGTCGAAGTCGGTCTCGATCACCGGGCCGAACACGCCGAAGCCGTCGAAGCTCTTGGCGCGGGCCCATTGCGCGAAGCTCGGGTCGCGGCCGATCAGCTCCATCGCTGTCACGTCGTTGGCGCAGGTGTAGCCGAAGATGTGCGAAGGCGCGGCGTCGATCGACACGGCGCGCGTCGTCCGGCCGATGACGACAGCGAGCTCGCCCTCGTAGGCGATGCGCCCCACGTCACCGGAAGGCGCCCGGATCGCTGCGCCGTGCGCCGCAAAGCTGCTCGAGGCCTTCAGGAAGTACAGGGGCTCGGCCGGGCGCGCCCAGCCGTTCTTCTCGGCCAGCGCCTGGAAGTTGTTCCACAGGCCGATCATCTTGCCGGGCATGCAAGGGGTCAGCCACTCGATGCCGGACACGGGGAGTCGCTCGCCGGTGTCGCGCGAGCTACCGAACAGATCGCCGTCGTGGAGCCGCACGTGCTCGCCGTCCAGCGTGCCGAAGCCGACACGATCCGCGTGCCGGAAGCGCAACCACTTCATGCCGATCTCCTGCGAGGAGCGACGCCCGCGCTCGGGCGCTCGCTTCGGTAGTTCCACCAGGGCAGCACCTTGGTCAGCGCCAGCACGGCCCCGGGCTCGGTCGCCTGGTAGCCGGGCAGGGCCGACAGCGTCTGCGCCCAGGCGCTCGATCCGAGCAGCGCGACGAGCCGCTGCACGGCGGGCAGATCGAGGCTGCTCTTCAGCGTGACGAGGAAGTAGCGCTCGTGCGCCAGCGGCACGAAGTCCAGGCCGGCGCTGCGCGCGGCGGCCTCGAGGCCGAAGGCCGCGTCGGCGGCCCCGCTGGCCACGGCCTGAGCGGCGGCAACGTGCGAAGGTTCGATGAGCGCGTAGTCGGCGCCGAGGTCCAGACCGTCGCGCAGCGCCAGTTCCTCGAGCAGCACCCGCGTGCCGGTGCCTTCGGGCCGGCCGACCCGGCGCAAGCCGGGCCGCACGAAGTCGGCCAGCGCCGCGAGACCGAGCGGATTCCCGGGTGCCACCATCAGGCCCTGAGCGCGCTGTGCGAACCCGATCAGCTTGTGATGACCGGGTCGGAGCCGGGCCCGGTAGGCGCGCGCGCTGACCGAGCGGCTGGCGACGCCGTCCAGCACATGAAAGCCGGCGAGCAGGCAGCGGCCGGCGTCCAGCGCACGCAGGGCGTCCAGGCTGCCGGCGAACTCGATGTCCAGATGCAGTTGCTCGGCGAGCGCCAGCTCGCGCAGCAAGGGCAGGGCCTGGTCGTGGCTGGCGCAGACCGACAGCACGTCGACGCGATCGTCGAAGGCGTCGGCAAAGGCACGCTCCAGTTCCATCCGCAGCGCCTCGATCTGCGGCGCCAGCCGCGCCTGGGCGCGCCGCTCCGCCCACAGCAGCTTCTCGCCGAAGGGCGTCAGCAGGGCGCGCTGCCCCTTGTTCCAGACGATCAGCGAGCGGCCGAGGGTGGTCTCCCAGCGCTTCAGTTCGCCCCAGACGTGGCGGTAGGACAGGCCCAGCGCCTTCGACGCCGCCAGCACCGAGCCGCCGCCGTGCAGGGCGTCCAGCAGGGCCAGCAGGGGATGGTGGACCGGCTGCTGGCTGCCGTCGTCGCCGAGGCTGTAGGTCAGCTGCACGCGATGGGCGGCGCGGCCGCGCAGGGGCAAGGGTCGTCGGGAATCGTCGCTATGCATTGCTGTTCATATCGCCGGCGCTCGGGGCTCTCCCTAGCATCGCGGGCGTCGCAGTGTGCCGCAAAGGCGTGAGCGCGAAGTCTGCAAGTCGAGTCCCTGGAATGGATGCCTTTGTCGAGAGTCTGCGCACGGCCTGGCTGTTGATCCTGCACGCCGATGCGCAATTGCTGCGGGTTGTCGGCCTGTCGCTCGGGGTCAGCGGCACGGCCTGCCTGCTGGCGGCGGGCCTGGGCCTGGCCGGCGGCGCTGCGCTTGCCGTGGCGCGCTTTCCCGGGCGGCGCGGCGTGCTCGTGATCCTGAACACGCTGCTCGCGCTGCCGTCGGTGGTGGTCGGCCTGGTGGTCTACCTGCTGCTGTCGCGCTCGGGCCCGCTGGGCTCCTGGGGGCTGCTCTTCACGCCGGGTGCGATGGTCATCGCGCAGACGGTGCTGGTGGTACCGGTCGTAGCCGCGCTCACGCGCGAGGCGATCGCCGACAGCTGGAAGCACAACGGCGAGCAACTCACCTCGCTCGGCGCGAGCCGCTGGACCGCCGGCCTGCTGCTGCTCTGGGACGAACGGCTGGCCCTGCTGACGGTGCTGCTGGCGGCCTTCGGCCGTGCGATCTCCGAGGTCGGCGCGGTGATGATCGTCGGCGGCAACATTGACGGACACACGCGCGTGATGACCACCGCCATCGCGCTCGAGACCAGCAAGGGCGACCTGCCGCTGGCGCTGGCGCTGGGCATGGTGCTGCTGGGCGTGGTGCTGCTGCTCAACGTGCTGATCGCGCTGGTGCGCTGGTGGGCCACGCACCACCCGGGCGGCCCGGCGACCGACGCGGTGCCGGTGGCGGGGGGGGCAGCGAATGGCTGAGCCGCTGATCGCCCTCGAGGCCGTCGGCCTGCGCTACGGAACGCTGGACGCGCTGCGCTCGGTCAACCTGCGCATCCAGGCCGGCGAGCGCGTGGCCTTCATCGGCGCCAACGGGTCCGGCAAGAGCACGCTGCTGCGCGTGCTGCACGGCCTGCTGCCGCCGACCAGCGGAGAGCGGCGCCAGGTCGCGGGCGTCGAGGGCCGGCCGTTGCGCATCGCGATGCTGTTCCAGCGACCCTTCCTGCTGCGTCTCACGGTGCAGGGCAACGTGAAGCTGGCCCTGTGGCTGGCCGGCGTGCGCGGCGACGCGGGCCGGGCGCGCTGCGAAGAGGCGCTGCAGCGCGTCGGACTCGTCGATCAGGCGCTGCGCCCGGCACGTGCGCTTTCGGGCGGCCAGCAGCAGCGGCTGGCACTGGCCCGCGCCTGGGCCCTGCGGCCCGACGTGCTGCTGCTCGACGAACCGACCGCGAGCCTCGACCCCAGCGCCAAGCGCGAGGTCGAGCATTTGCTCGGCGAGTTCGCCGATCAGGGCCTGGCCCTGCTGATCGCCTCGCACAACCTCGGCCAGGTCAAGCGACTGGCCGAGCGGGTGGTCTACCTGGAGCAGGGGCGCGTGCTGGCCGACGTACCGGCCGCCCAGTTCTTCGACGGGGCGGTGCTGCCGCCCGAAGCCAAGTTGTTTCTCAAGGGAGAGTTGCCATGGTGAAAGAGGGCAGGCGCGCGGTCTGGCGCATCGCGGGTGCAGGGCTGATGGGTCTGGTGCTGTCGGGGACCGGCTGGGCGCAGGACAAGAGCATCGTCATGGCCTCGACCACGTCCACCGAGCAGTCCGGACTGTTCGCGCACCTGTTGCCGGTCTTCAAGAGGGCCAGCGGCATCGACGTGAAGGTGGTCGCGCTGGGCACCGGCCAGGCGCTGGACATGGGCCGGCGCGGCGATGCGGACCTGTTGTTCGTTCATGACCAGGTGGCCGAGGAGAAGTTCGTCGCCGACGGCTACGGCCTCAAGCGCCAGG
>CAZUUU010000124.1:0-9414 GCA_964622685.1 uncultured Methylibium sp. | reverse complement strand
GAAAGCTCGCAGGAGATCGGCGAGATCACCGAGCTGATCTCCGACATTACCGAGCAGACCAACGTGCTGGCGCTCAACGCCGCCATCCAGGCCGCGTCCGCCGGCGAGGCCGGTCGCGGCTTCTCGGTCGTTGCCGAGGAAGTGCAGCGGCTGGCCGAACGCTCGGGCGACGCCACCAAGCAGATCGCCGCGCTGGTGAAGACCATTCAGACCGACACGCAGGATGCCGTGGCGGCCATGGAAAGGTCGACCCAGGGCGTGGTCGAAGGCGCCAAGCTGTCCGACAACGCCGGCACCGCGCTGGGCGAGATCGACCGCGTGTCGCGCCAGCTCGCCGAGCTGATCGAAGACATCTCGAACGTCGCGTCGCGCGAAGCGCAGTCCGCCAACGTCGTGGCCGCCAACATCCAGCACATCTTCGCGGTGACCGAGCAGACCGGCGACGGCACGCGCTCGACGGCGCAGCTGGTGCGGGAGCTGTCGCGCACGGCCGAGGAACTGAAGGCCTCGGTCGCGCGGTTCAAGATCGGCTGATCCGCGACCCGCCACCGACACAGAGACCGCGACCGCGCGCCCCACGTCACCGGACCGCCCTCGGATGGACAGTCAACACGACACCCTCGACGACGTCAGCGCCCTGGCCTGGGTCCAGGAGGAGTTGCGCAAGTCGCTCGACAACGCGCACAAGGCGCTGCGTCGCACGCTGAAGGAAACCGAGTCCACCTTCGGGTCGGACCTCGACGACGTCGAGCCCACGCTGCTGCGTGCGGCGCGCCAGCACATCCACCAGGGCGTCGGCGTGCTCGAGCTCGTGGGCCTGCCGGCCGGCGCCGCGCTGCTGCGCGGCAGCGAGGCCGCGGTCCAGCGCTTCATCGCCAAGCCGCACAAGCTCGACCTGGCCGCGGTCGACGTCATCGAGCGCGCCTCGTTCGCGCTGCACGACTTCCTGGCGCGCCGGCTCGCCGGCAAGGCGGTGTCGCCGGTCGCGCTGTTCCCGCAGTACCGCGCGGTGCAGGAACTCGCCGGCGCCGAGCGCGTGCACCCGGCCGACCTGTGGCCGCAGGAATGGCAGTGGAACAACGTCGCTCCGGAGCCCGGCGTCGCGCCGCGCGGCGCCGAGCCGGCGATGACCGCCGAGTTCGAGGCCCAGTCCCTGACCCTGATGCGCCAGCCCGGCCCGGCGGTGCAGAAGCGCCTGTCCGACCTCAGCGCCGGCCTGGCGGCGGGCGCCGAGCAGCCGCACACCGCCACGCTGTGGCGCCTGGCTGCGGCCTTCTTCGAGGCGCAGGCCGAGGGCCTGCTGACGCCGGACGTCTATGCCAAGCGCATGACCTCGCGGCTGCTGGCGCAACTGCGCAGCCAGCAGCGCGGCGACCCGACCGCCGCCGAGCGCCTGGCGCGCGACCTGCATTTCTTCTGCGCCCTGGCGGCGGCCCCGTCGGCCGGCCGGGCGCCGCGGCTCGCCGCCGTGCGCGCCGTCTACCCGCCGACGCGCGACGCCGTGCCGGCCGACTACAACGCCGTCCAGCTCGGTCGCTACGACCCGGCGTGGATCACGCAGGCGCGCAAGCGCGTCTCGACCGCCAAGGACTCGTGGTCGGCCGTCGCCGGCGGCGAGATGCACCGCCTGTCCGGCCTGAACGAGCAGTTCGCGCTGGTGGCCGATTCGCTCAAGCGCCTGGTGCCGGGCGGCGAGGTGCTCGGCGACTCGCTGTCGCGCGCCGTCGCGCAGTCGGTGCAGGGCGGCGGCGTGCCGCAACCGGCGCTGGCGATGGAGATCGCGACCAGCGTGCTCTACATCGAGGCCGCGCTCGAGGACGGCGCCTTCGACCAGCCCGAGCAGGCCGGGCGCGTGCAGCGCCTCGCGCAGCGCGTCGACGCGGTCCACGGCGGCGGCACGCCCGAGCCGCTCGAGACCTGGATGGAGGAGCTGTACCGCCGCGTGTCCGATCGCCAGACGATGGGCAGCGTGGTGCAGGAGCTGCGCAGCTCGCTGTCGGAGTCCGAGAAGCTGATCGACCAGTTCTTCCGCAAGCCGACCGAACCCGCGGTGCTGATCCCCGTGCCGGGGCAGCTGCAGGCGATGCGCGGCGTGATGTCGGTGCTGGGCCTGGGCCAGGCCACGCAGGCCGTGCTGCGCATGCGCGACGACGTCGACGCGCTGGTCGCGGCCGGCTCGGACGCACGCCACCAGCAGCCGCTGTTCGAGCGCCTGGCCGGCAACCTCAGCGCCCTGAGCTTCCTGATCGACCTGCTGGGCGTGCAGCCGCAGGCCGCCAAGTCCCTGTTCCAGTTCGACAGCGTCTCCGGCCTGCTGGTCTCGCAGGTCGGCCGCCAGAGCTCCGCGCTCGAGGCCGCGGCCGCGCCGCGCCTCGACGCCGAACTCGTCGCGCAGGCCCAGACCCTGGCGCGCGACAGCGGGGCGATGCCGCTGGACGAGATGTCGCGCCGCATCGACCAGCTGGCGCAGTCGCCCGGCGTCGCGGCCCAGCCCGAGCTCAGCGCCTCGCTGACCAGCGCCCAGGCCGCGATCGAGACCGCCGACGCGCCGTTCGCCAAGCGCCAGACCGAAGCGCGCGTGCGCGAGCAGGTCGCCGACGCGCTGGCCGA
Source organism: uncultured Methylibium sp. (assembly GCA_964622685.1). GTDB lineage: Bacteria > Pseudomonadota > Gammaproteobacteria > Burkholderiales > Burkholderiaceae_C > Methylibium. Next base: position 6,804 of record CAZUUU010000124.1, on the reverse strand, counting down.
CTTCGTCTCGACCGCGTCCGACCCGGTCGGCCTGGAGGCGCCGCGCGTCTCGGCCCCGATGCCGCTGATGTCGCTGACGCCCTCCGCGCCGGTGCAGCAGACCGGGCTCGAGGGCGACGACGAGATGCGCGACATCTTCCTCGAGGAAGCGCGCGAGGTCCTGGTCAACGCGCGGGCCGCGCTCGACGCGCTGGCCGAAGCGCCGGCCGACGTGGAACAGCTCACCACGGTGCGCCGCTCGTTCCACACCTTCAAGGGCAGCTCGCGCATGGTCGGGCTGAACGACTTCGGCGAGGCCGCGTGGGCCTGCGAGCAGCTCTACAACGATCACCTCGCCACCCAGCAGCCCGCCAGCGTCGAGCTGCTGCAGCTCAGCGGTGACCTGCTGAGCCACCTCGGCGGCTGGATCGAGGCCATCGCGGCCGGCAACGTCAGCGGCTGGCACAGCGCGCCGGTGCGCAAGGTCGCCGATGCGATGCGGCTCGAGGGCCGCCTCCTGAAGCTGGCCGACGTGGCCGCGCCGGCCCCGGCGCCCTTCGCCGCGCCGGTCGCGGTGACGGCACCCGCCGCGCCGATGGCGCCGATCAACCTGGTGCTGCCGGCAGCCAGCGAGCTCGACCTGCCGGCACCGCCCGCAGCGCCCGTCGCCGCCCCCGAGCCCGAGACCGTGCCGGGCATGGACTTCAGCTTCGACCTCGGCGAGCCGGCGCCCGCGCTGCCCGAGGTCCTGCCGCTGGCCGACGCCGAGGCGCTGGCCGCCTTCGACCAGCCCTTCGACACCACGGCGCCGCCGGTCGAACTGCCGGCCCTCGACGATGCGCTGGACCTGAGCGCCTCGCGCGGCTACGACGCCTCGCCGACCGCCCCGCTGCCGCTGGACGAGCTGCCCAAGCCGGCGATCGCCGACGACGCGCTGTTCACCACCATCGACCTCGACATGCCGGCCCCCGTGCCCGGCACCGTGGTCCCGGACGCGCCGTCGCTGATCGAGCCGCTGCAGCCGACGCTGCCGGCCGCTGCGGCCGGCTTCGAGCCGCAGCCCGGCGCGCTGGAAGACGGCAGCCCGGTCGCGCCGCTCGACGAGGCGGCCGAGTCCGATGTCGTGCCCTTCGAGTCCAACGACATCGTCGTCGCGCTGCATCCCTCGGGTGCCGGCGAGCTGTCGTCGGCCTTCGCGCCGGCGGCCGACGAGCCGGTCAGCGACCAGGTCAAGGTCGTCGGCCCGCTGCACATCAGCATCCCGCTGTTCAACATCTACCTGAGCGAGGCCGACGAGCTGTCGCGCCGGCTGGGCACCGAGCTGTCCGAGTGGACGCACGAGCTCGACCGCCCGGTCGGCGAGACCGCGGTCGCGCTCGCGCATTCGCTGGCCGGCAACTCGGCCACCGTCGGCTTCACCGACCTGTCCTCGCTGGCGCGCCAGCTCGAGCACGCGCTGATGCATTCGCAGCAGCTCGGCGGCGGCGGCAGCGGCGATGCCCAGCTCTACCTCGACGTGGCCGAAGAGATGCGCCGGCTGCTGCACCAGTTCGCCGCCGGCTTCCTGAAGTCGCCGCCGCCCGAGCTGCTGCAGCGCCTGGGCGAGCACGAGCTCGACCTGGCGCGCCGGCTGGCCGCGCAGGCCGCCGCGCCGGCGGTGTCCGAGGACGAAGCCGCCGCGCCCGCGCCCAGCCTGCCGGCCCTGCTGGCCCCCGCCCCCGCCCCCGTGCCGGGCGGCACCGCCTTCGCCGACTTCGGCCAGGCCGAGTTCAAGCCCTTCGTGCCGCTCCCCGTCGAGGCGCAGCGCGCGGTGCAGCAGGCCGCGCCGCGCGCCGCCTTCGACACCGACGAGGACCTCGACTCGGTCGACGTGGTCGACGTCGACCTCTTCCCGATCTTCGAGGAAGAGGCGCTGGAACTGCTGCCCGAACTCACCGCGCACCTGCGCGACTGGGTCTCGCAGCCGCACGAGAACGCGCATGCCGCCGCCAGCATGCGCACGCTGCACACCTTCAAGGGCGGTGCCCGCCTCGCCGGCGCGATGCGCCTGGGCGAACTGGCGCACCGCCTCGAGACCGCGATCGAGCACCTGCTGGCCCGCGAGTCGGCGGCCAGCACCGCCGAGGTCGAGCCGCTGCTCGAGCGCGCCGACGGCCTGGGCATCGCCTTCGAGGCGCTGCGCCAGCGCGACGCGCTGGCCTATTCGGCCGCGCAGGACGCGGTGCAGCCGCTGGCCGACACGCCCGAGTCGCACGTCGTCAACACCGCCTGGCCGCCGCTCGACGAGGCCGTGGCCGAGTCGGCCCCGGCGCCGCTGCCGGTCATGCCCGAGCCGATGCCGCAGCCCGTGGCGTCGCTGGCGGTGCAGGACCTGCCAGTGCCCGCCGTCGCCCGCGACGCTGCCGGCGCGCGCGACATCGACTGGTCGCGCTTCGCGCTCGGCACCGGCGTCACCGCGCCGGTCGCCCCGGCCGAGCGTGCGCCGCTGGCGTCGGCCGCCGCGGTGCGCGTGCGCACCCAGCTGCTCGACCGCATGGTCAACCAGGCCGGCGAGGTCAGCATCGCCCGTGCACGACTGGAATCCGAGGTCGGCCAGATCAAGGGATCGCTCGGCGACCTGACCGACAACCTCGAGCGCCTGCGCGGCCAGCTGCGCGACATCGAGCTGCAGGCCGAGACCCAGATGAGCACGCGCATGGAGGCCGCCAAGGCCGCCGCGCAGGCCTTCGACCCGCTGGAGTTCGACCGCTTCACGCGCTTCCAGGAACTGACGCGGATGATGGCCGAGTCGGTCAACGACGTGGCCACCGTGCAGCGCTCGCTGCAGCGCACGCTGGAGACGGCCGAGGACGAGCTCGCCTCGCAGGCCCGGCTGACCCGCGACCTGCAGGACGACCTGCTGCGCACCCGCATGGTCGAGTTCGAGGGCCTGTCCGAGCGCCTGTACCGCGTCGTGCGCCAGGCCGCCAAGGAAACCGGCAAGCAGGTCCGCCTGGACATCGTCGGCGGCTCGATCGAAGTCGACCGCGGCGTGCTGGACCGCATGACCGGCGCCTTCGAGCACCTGCTGCGCAACTGCATCACCCACGGCATCGAGTCGCCCGAGGCGCGCGCCGCCGCCGGCAAGGACGCCATCGGCAGCATCGTCGTCTCGCTGCACCAGGAGGGCAACGAAGTCAGCGTCGAGTTCCGCGACGACGGCGCCGGCCTCAACCTGGCGCGCATCCGCGACAAGGGCGTCGCGATGGGCCTGATCGACGGCAACGTCCAGCACCCCGACGCCGAACTGGCCAACCTGATCTTCATGCCCGGCTTCAGCACCGCCGACAAGGTGACCGAGCTGGCCGGCCGCGGCGTCGGCATGGACGTGGTGCGCTCCGAGGTCAACGCCCTCGGCGGCCGCATCGAGACCGCCAGCGCCTACGGCCAGGGCACGAGCTTCAAGCTCGTGCTGCCGCTGACCACCGCGGTGACGCAGGTCGTGATGCTGCGCGCCGGCGATGCCGTCGTGTCGGTGCCGGCCACGCTGATCGAGATCGTGCGCCGCGCCACCGCGGCCGAGGTCGACCGGGCCTACGCCACCGGTGCCTACGCCTACGGCGACAGCTCGCTGCCCTTCTTCTGGCTGGGCGCGCTGCTGCAGATGAGCCCGCGCGGCGGCGACGCCGGCGCGCGTTCGCAGCCGGTGATCGTGGTGCGCTCGGCCGCGCAGCGCATCGTGCTGCACGTCGACGAAGTGCTGGGCAACCAGGAAGTGGTGGTCAAGAACCTCGGCCCGCAGCTCTCGCGCCTGCCCGGCCTGGCCGGCATGACGCTGCTGGCGTCGGGCGCCGTCGCGCTGATCTACAACCCGGTGGCGCTGGCAACGGTGTACGGCGATGCCGCGCGCCAGGCCATGGCCGCCGCGCTGCACGCGCCGCAACAGCCGGTCGTCATGCAGCCGGTGCTGCCGGCGGCGCCGATGGCACCGCTGGTGCTGGTGGTCGACGACTCGCTCACCGTGCGCCGCGTGACCCAGCGCCTGCTGGCCCGCGAAGGCTATCGCGTCGCGCTCGCCAAGGACGGCCTCGACGCGCTGGAGCGCCTGGCCGAGGAGCGCCCGGCCATCGTCCTCAGCGACATCGAGATGCCGCGCATGGACGGCTTCGACCTCGTGCGCAACATCCGCGGCGACGTGAAGCTGGCCTCGCTGCCGGTCATCATGATCACCTCGCGCATCGCGCAGAAGCACCGCGACTACGCCGCGGAGCTGGGCGTGAACCACTACCTCGGCAAGCCCTACAGCGAAGAAGAGCTGCTGGCGCTGATCGGCCGCTACTGCGCGATGGAGCAGGCCGCGGTCTGACCGACGGCCGGCGCGGCTCGCGATTCAGCGCGCCGCGCCCTCGTAGCCCTGCTGCCGCCAGGCCTCGAACACCGCCACCGCCACCGCGTTCGACAGGTTCAGGCTGCGCTGCCCCGCGCGCATCGGCAGCCGCAGGCGCTGCGCCGGCGGCGCGAAGGCCGCGTCCAGCAGTTCCGGCGCGAGGCCGCTCGTCTCGCAGCCGAACACCAGCCAGTCCCCCGGCACGAAGCGCGCCTCGGCCAGCGGCGTGGCGGCGCGCGTGGTGAACGCGAACATCCGCGAGGCATCGGGTCGCTCGGCAGCCAGCAGCGCGGCCCACGACGCATGCCGGCGCACGGCCGCGTACTCGTGATAGTCCAGCCCGGCGCGCTGCAGCAGCCTGTCCTCCATCGAGAAACCCAGCGGCTCCACCAGGTGCAGCGTGCAGCCGGTATTGGCCGCCAGCCGGATCACGTTGCCGGTGTTGGGCGGAATCTCGGGGTGGACGAGGACGATGTGGAACATGGCGCTGCGCAGGCGCCCATTGTCGGGCGTCATCAACCCGCCGCTACCCCGGTACGATCAGCATCACCCCCACCAGCGCCAGCACCGCGGCCCCGACCTGCCGTGACGCGGCGGCGCGTTGCAGGCGCGGGTGCAGCGCGAGGCCGCGGCACACGAGGGCAGCGACGCCGCCGGCCGCCAGCAGCATCGCCGCCAGGTGGACGCCGACCGCCGCCAGCGCCAGCACCATCGAGCCCGATGCGGTGATCGCGCGCGCCGGGCCGTCGGCCAGGCACAGCGGCACGAGTGCCGGCACCAGCATCATCCCGGCGCCGTGCGCGCAGGCGGCCAGCACGGCGCCCAGCCCCAGGCCGAGCTTGCTGCCAAGCTCACCACCGATCTGACCAACGACCGCACCGCAGCGCGGCAGCAGGCACGCCGCCGCGCCCAGCAGTGCCGCGCCGGCCAGCCACTGGCACAGCACGCGGTCGACCGCGATGCCCTGCGCGACGGCGGCAGCGACCGCCGCGATCGCCGCCACGTGGGCGGCCGCCACGGGCAGCAGCGCGCGCCAAGCCTGCCTGCGATCGCCACCGCGCAGGCCACGGGCGGCGACGAAGACCCAGCCGCTGGCCGGGCTCAGGCCGTGCAGCGCCCCGAGCCCGGCGACCGCGAGCCACGGCCAGGGATCGCCCATGGCCGCGCTCTTCAGGCCTTCGCCCCGCAGCAGCTCGCGACGGGCGTCGTCGCGGGTTGCTGCTCGTAGCGGTCGTGATGCCGCACCCAGGCCATCGGGTGCGACAGGCCGTCCTCGTCGCGGCCGCGCGGCACCAGGTCCAGCAGCGGGTAGGTGCCCATCATCACCTCGACGCCGCGCCCGTAGCGCGAGTAGGTGTGGAAGACCTCGCCCGACTCGCCGCGGCGAAACACGCTGATGCCCGGCGCTTCTTCCACCGGAAAGGGCCGCAGCGCGTAGTTGTAGTGGACCTTGCCCTCGGCCACGGCCTCCGGCGAGAAGCTCACGCCGAAGTCGCGGTTGAAGTCGCTGCCGTGCGATGACACCCAGCGGAACTGCCAGCCCATGCGCCGCCGAAAGCGCTCGATGTCGGCCAGCGGCGCGCGCGACACGACCAGCAGCGTCACGTCGCGATGCGCCAGGTGCGCCATCGCGCCGTCGTGGTGGTCGGCCATGTACGAGCAGCTCGCGCAGCCCTGCTCCCAGCCGGGCGCGAACATGAAGTGCTGCACCAGCAGCTGGCTGCGGCCGTCGAACAGCTGGTCCAGCGAGCGCAGGCCCTCGGGGGTGTCGAAGACGTAGCGCTTGTCGACGCGCACCCAGGGCAGGGCGCGGCGCTCGGCGGCGATCTGGTCGCCCAGGCGCGTCAGCTCCTTCTCGCGTTCCAGCAGGGCCAGGCGCTTGGCCAGCCAGTGGTCGCGGGACACGATGGGTGCTTTCGTCGAGGGCTTGGTGTCGATGACGGTGGTGTTCATGGGGTGCTCCTTGGGGAGGTGAAGAACGGGACGTGGACATGCCGCAGCCGCCGGTCGCCACGGACCGGTGGGCAGGACACGAGGGGAACGACGGCGCGGCAGGACCCTGCCGCGCGCGCTTCAGGGAACCCGGGACTTCGGGCGGCGCACGGCGCGGACCTTGCCGCTGGCGCCGCCGCCGCAGTAGAAGAGCCCGGCGCCGTCGGACTCGAGCCCGCTGATGCCGGTGCCGGGCGGCATCTCCAGCCGGTCCAGCACGCTGCCGTCGGCCGGGTCGATGCGGCGCAGCTCGCTCTCGTCGTCGTCCCAGGTGGCGTGCCACAGCTCGCCGTCGACCCAGCTCACGCCGGTGACGTAGCGGTTGGACTCGATGCTGCGAAGGATCGCGCCGGTCTGCGGGTCGATCTGGTAGATCCTGCGGTCGCGGTACTGGCCCACCCACAGGCTGCCTTCGGCCCAGGCCAGGCCCGAGTCGCGGCCCTGGCCGGGCGAGGGGATCGACGCCA
>CAZUUU010000123.1:0-9483 GCA_964622685.1 uncultured Methylibium sp. | reverse complement strand
GTCATCCCCTTCGGCCCGGTGATGGTGGCGCCGGTGATCATGGCCTTCGGCAACGCCGAGCAGCAGCAGCGCTTCCTGCCCGGCATCGCCAGCGGCGAGGTCTGGTGGAGCCAGGGCTACAGCGAGCCTGGTTCGGGCTCCGACCTGGCGAGCCTGAAGTGCCGCGCCGAGCGCCGGGGCGACACCTACGTCGTCAACGGCCAGAAGACCTGGACGACGCTCGGTCAGTATGGCGACTGGATCTTCTGCCTCGTGCGCACCAGCACCGAGGGCAAGCCGCAGACCGGCATCAGCTTCCTGCTGATCGACATGAAGTCGCCCGGCATCACGGTGCGTCCCATCATCACGCTCGACGGCGAGCACGAGGTCAACGAGGTCTGGTTCGACAACGTCGAGGTCCCGGCCGACCAGCTGGTGGGCGAAGAGAACAAGGGCTGGACCTACGCCAAGTACCTGCTGGCGCACGAGCGCACCAACATCGCCGACGTCAACCGCGCCAAGCGCGAGCTGGAGCGCCTGAAGCGCATCGCCAAGGCCGAGGGTGTCTACGACGACCAGCGCTTCCGCGACCAGGTCGCGCTGCTCGAGGTCGACATCGTCGCGCTCGAGATGATGGTGCTGCGCGTGCTGAGTGCCGAGAAGAGCGGCAAGCAGTCGCTCGACGTCGCAGGCCTGCTGAAGATCCGCGGCTCCGAGATCCAGCAGCGCTACACCGAGCTGATGATGCTGGCAGGCGGCCCCGGCACCCTGCCCTACATCCACGAGGCCAGGGAAGCCGGCTGGCAGGGTGACCATGTCGGCGCGGCTTACCTCGCGCCGCTGGCCGGCACCTATTTCAACGTGCGCAAGACGACGATCTACGGCGGGTCGAACGAAGTGCAACGCAACATCGTGGCTCAAACCGTGCTCGGGAGCTGAGATGAACGACCCCCACGCTCACATTCGTTCACTGCCCCCCAGGGGGGCGCAGGCCTCCCTTGGGGCGGCCCGGCAGGAGGCCTGACATGGACTTCGACTTCACCGACGACCAGAACTCCCTGCGCGACGCCGTCCAGCGCTGGGTCGAGAAGGGTTTCTCGTTCGAGCGCCGCCACGGCATCGCCAAGGCGGGCGGCAAGACGCGCGAGGTCTACGGCGAGCTGGCCGAACTGGGCCTGACGGCCCTGGCCGTCCCCGACGCGCACGGCGGCATGGGCTTCGGCCCCGTCGAGGCCATGGTGGTGAACGAGGAGCTGGGCCGCGGCCTGGTCAACGCGCCGTATGCGCAGGGCGCGCTGATCGCACCGGCCATCCTGGGCACCGGCCCGGACGTGCTGCAGGCCGCCTGGCTGCCGAAGATCGCCGACGCCTCCGCGCTGGTCGTGCTGGCGCACCAGGAGCGCGGCGCGCGCTATCGCCTGAACCAGGTGAGGACCCAGGCGGTGCAGGCGGCCGGCGGCTGGACGCTCACCGGCGCCAAGGCGGTGGTGCCGGCCGGCGACGAGGCCGACGCCTTCATCGTGCCGGCGCGCACCGCCGGGGCCGACGGCGACACGAAGGGCATCGCGCTCTTCCTGGTCGAGAAGGCCGCCGCGGGTGCGGTGGTCCGCGGCTACCCGACGCAGGATGGCGCCCGTGCCGCCGAGCTGACGCTTGCGTCCACGCCCGCCGCACTGATCACCGCCGACGGGCACGCGGTGCTGGAGCATGCGGTCGACATCGGCATCGCCGCCGCGTGCGCCGAGGCCGTGGGCCTGATGGACAAGCTGGTGGCCGTCACCGTCGAGTACATGAACACGCGCAAGCAGTTCGGCGTCGCGATCGCCAGCTTCCAGGCGCTGCGTCACCGCATCGCCGACGTCAAGATGCAGCTGGAGCTGGCGCGCTCGATGAGCTACTTCGCGACGCTCAAGCTCGGCGAGCCGGCGGCGGCGCGGCGGCGTGCGCTGTCGCAGGCCAAGGTGCAGCTCGGTCACAGCATGCGCTTCGTCGGCCAGCAGTGCGTGCAGCTGCACGGCGGCATCGGCGTGACCGACGAGTACATCGGCAGCCACTACTTCAAGCGCCTGACGATGCTGGAGATGAGCTTCGGCGACACCCTGCACCACCTGGGCGAGGTGAGCGACCGCATGCAGGACACGGCCGGCGTCTTTGCCTGATGGCCCGCTAGACTGCGTTCCCACCGAGGCCGCCTGCGGGCGGCCTCTTTCGTTCCGGGAGTCGATGTGCGCTGGTCGCAGGTGCTGTTCAGCCAGGGTTTCGGCACGCGCCGCGAGTGCGAGGCGCTGCTGCGGGCCGGTCGCGTGCAGCACGCCGGCCGTCCGGTCGAGGACCCGGACGCGGAGGTCGACACCGCCGGCCTCGAGTTCGAGGTCGAAGGCCGTGCCTGGCCCTATGCCGAGAGCGCGCTGATCCTGCTGCACAAGCCGGCCGGCTACGAGTGCTCGCAACGGCCGGGCGCCTCGCCCGGCGTGATGACGCTGATGCCGCCACCCCTGCGCCAGCGCGGCGTACAGGCCGTCGGCCGACTCGACGTCGACACCACCGGCCTGCTGCTGCTGACCGACGACGGCCAGCTGCTGCACCGGCTCACCTCGCCGAAGCATCACGTGCCCAAGGTCTACGAGGTGAGCGCCAAGCACCCGGTCAGCGACGCGCAGATCGCGCAGCTGCTGGCCGGCGTGGTCTTGCGCGGCGAGCCGCGCGACGACCCGGCGCCGGTGCGCGCCGCTGCGGCCGAACGCACCGGCGAGTCGACGCTGCGGCTCACGCTGACCGAAGGCAAGTACCACCAGGTCAAGCGCATGCTGGCGGCCGTCGGCAATCGCTGCGAGAGCCTGCACCGCAGCGCGATCGGCACGCTGCAGCTGCCGGTCGACCTGGCGCCGGGCCAGTGGCGCTGGGTCGACGAGGCCGGGCGCGCCGCCCTGCAGGGGCGCACCGTCACCTCTTAGGCCGTCACGGGCCGTCCATCCCAGGTGCCGGGCACCAGCTCGGTGAAGCTGCGTTCCTCGCGCAGGATGAAGCGCTGGCGTTGCGCCCGGGCGAAGTTCTCGCGTCCCTCGGGGTCGGTCTTCAACCGCGCGCGGTAGGCCTCGTAGGCCGCGAGGCTGTCGAAGGAGATCAGGCCCCAGGCGACGTCGTTGCTGCCCTCGTGCGGCAGGAAGTAGCCGACGAGGTGGCCGCCGCAGCGCGGAATGATGCGGCCCCAGGCCTCGGCGTAGGCCTGGAAGGCGTCGCGCTGGAAGGGGTCGATCTGGTAACGGATGAAGCAGGTCAGGGTCATGTTGCGGCTCTCGGTGGACGTGCACCCAGTGTGGGCCGGGGCCGGGTCGCGATGCTTCGTCGCGCGGCGAAGCATCACGGCGCTGCGGGGACCAGGAAGCGCAACGCGTCCTGCCACTGCCGCGCGTCGACGTGTCGCGGCCAGTCGTTGTGGTCGGCACCCTCCAGCAGCACCAGGCGCTTCGGACCCGTCAGTGCCGCGTGGAGCGCCAGGCCGAAGCGCGTCGGCACGATGTCGTCGCGTCCGGCGACGGCGATCCACATCGGGCGGTCGAAGCCGGCCAGGTGGGCGGCGGTGTCGTAGCGGTCGGCCAGCAGCCGACGCACCGGCAGCCAGGGATAGTGATGGGCCGCCACGTCCTCCAGCCGCTGCCAGGGCGTGATCAGCATCAGGCCGGCGACCTGCTCGCGCCGCATCGCGGCCGCCTGCGCAGCGACTGCGGCACCCAGCGACTCGCCGATCACCACCAGCGGCGCGCCGTGCTCGCGGTGGGCGCGCGCGATCGTCGTCGACGCGTCGTCGACGAGTGCACGCTCGCCGGGCTGGCCCTCGCGCGGCCCGTAGCCCGGATACTCGGCCAGGATCACGCGCCAGCCCAGTGGCACCAGCGCCGCGGCGTAATGGGCGCGATGGCCGGCGTGGCCGGCATTGCCGTGGAAGACCAGCACGGTGCCGCGGGCCGGCGCCACCGGGTCGGCGACCAGGCCGCGAAAGTCCCCGGCCGACGGCCAGGCCCGGAGCTGCGCATCGACCAGCTGCGCGACCGGCGCGCGCATCGGCAGGTACAGCAGCTGCCTTTGCCACAGTGCCACCGCCAGCACGAGCGCGGCGTACAGCAGCACGAGCACCAGCAGCGCCGCGAGCAGCCGGCTCATCGTTCCCGCGCTTGGCGATCGGTGGTCACGCGCCTATCGTAAGGGCGCCTCGACCCCGGAGATGCCGATGTCCCGCCCCACCGAGATCGATCCGCGCCGCCTGCCCATCAAGCTGGACACCACCTCCAACGGCGAGTTCGCGCCGGTGCCGCTGGGCGCGGCCGCACGGCATGCGCGCTCGGTGGCGCTGGACAGCGTCGCTACGGCGGCGCGGCGCGTCGGGCTCGGGCGGCGCGACTACCTCGTCTCGCTGCTCGGCGCGGCAGCGACGCTCGCTGCCTTCGACCGTGCCTTCGCCGCCGCCGGCCTGCGCGGCGGGCGCTACGAGCTGCCGGCCGAGGCGCCCTTCGAGCTGGCCGCGGCGCAGTCCGCCATCACCGGCGACGAGTTCATCTTCGACGTCCAGCTGCACCACGTGAACCCGCAGGGCGCCTGGCGCCAGCGCGCCGGGCCCAACGCCTTCCGCAACATGCCGGGCAGCCGCTGCGGCAAGGACGACCACATCGAGTGCCTCTCCAGCGGCGCCTTGTTGAAGGACGTCTTCCTCGACAGCGACACCGCGATGGGCGTGCTGTCGCACGTGCCGGGCGGCATCGACACCAACCCGCTGGACTTCGAGGCCGCGGGCGCCACGCGCACCGCCGCCAACGCGCTGGACGGCAGCGAGCGCCTGCTGGTGCACGGCCGCTGCATGCCCACGCTGCCCGGCGAGCTCGACGGCATGGCCGCGCAGAAGGAGCGCCATCCGCTGGCGGCCTTCAAGACCTACACGCAGTTCGGTCCGGCCGACGGACCCGCGGGCTTCTTCCTCGACGACGACCGGCACGGCACGCCCTTCATCGACCAGGCCCGCAAGCTGGGCGTGCGCAACATCGCCGTGCACAAGGGCCTGGCCTTCGGGCCGCGCGGCTACGAGTACTCCAGCGCGCGCGACATCGGCCCGGCCGCGAAGCGCCACCCCGACATGAACTTCCTCGTCTACCACTCGGGCTTCGACACCCAGGTCAAGGAAGGGCCGCACGACCCGGAGGCGAAGTTCGGCGTCGACGCGCTGCTGCGCTCGGTGCGCGAGGCCGGCAACCCGCCCAATGCCTACGCCGAGCTCGGCAGCACCTGGCGCTTCGTGATGCGCGACCCCGACCAGGCCGCCCACCTGATGGGCAAGCTGCTGCTGGGCTTCGGCGAGGACCGCATCCTCTGGGGCACCGACTCGATCTGGTACGGCAGCCCGCAGGACCAGATCCAGGCCTTCCGCGCCTTCCAGATCAGCCCGGAGTTCCAGCAGCGCTACGGATACCCGGCCCTGACGCCGGCGATCAAGCGCAAGATCTTCGGCCTGAACGCGGCGCGCGTGTACGGCCTCGATCCCGCGCGCTTGCGCAAGCGCCTGGCGAAAGACCGCGTGCAGAAGAGCCGCAACGACTACCTCGACGATCCGCAGCCGGCCTTCGCGACCTACGGTCCGCGGACGCGCGCCGAGTTCATCGCCTTCAGGCACCTGCAGGGCGAGCTGCCGTAGCCCGCTAAGCCTGGATCAGGCCCCAGCGCAGCGCCACCAGCGTGATCTCGCTCTGGTTGCTGGCGTTCAGCTTCTGCTTGATGTGATACAGGTGCGTGCCCACGGTGCTGGGCGACAGCTTCAGGGTCTCGGCGATCTGCGCGACCGTCGCGCCGCGGGCGAGCTGGATAAAGACCGAGAACTCGCGCTCGCTCAGCGTCTCGGCCGGGCTGGACTCGCCGTCGATCTGGGCCACGGCCAGGCGCTGCGCCGTCTGCGCGTCGACATAGCGTTCGCCGCGCGACACCGCGGTCACCGCGGCGATCAGCGCGTCGGGTGCGCTGCGCTTGGCCAGGTAGCCCAGGGCGCCGGCGCGCAGCACGCGCTGCGGGTGGGCCGTGTCCTCGTGGGCCGACAGCACCAGCAGCTTGAGCTTGGCGTCCTGGGCCAGCAGCCGGCGCACGGCCTCGAGCCCGCCCATGCCGGGCATCGACAGGTCCATCACGACCACGTCGGGCCTGACCTTGGGCACCTGCTGGCAGGCCTCCTCGCCGGTCTCGGCCTCGGCCACGACCTCGATGTCGGCGTTGGCCAGCAGCATGCGGAAACCCATGCGCACCAGCGCGTGGTCGTCGACCAGCATCACCTTGATCACGAGCTTCCTTCCTCTGCCGTGGTGAACGGCAACCACACCTGCAGCTGCGCGCCGCGCACCGCGCGATTGGCGATGGCGAGGCGGCCGCCGAGCGCCTCGACGCGCTCGGCCAGCCAGCGCAGGCCGTAGTGGCCGCCGTCCTGGCGGGCCTTGTCCTTCCAGTCGGGCGGCAGGCCAGCGCCGTCGTCCTGCACCTCGAGCTGCGCGCCGCCACCGTCGGCCCGCAGGCTGACCGCCAGGTGCTGCGCCTGGCCATGCCGCAGCGCATTGGTCATGCCTTCCTGCGCGGCCCGGTAGAGCGCCAGCGCGGCCTCGCTGCCCAGCTGCACGTCGCCGAGCGAGAGCTGCAGGTCGATGCGCGCCTGCGGCTGGCTGACGCGCGTGCGCTCGGCCAGGTCCCGCAAGGCATCGGCCAGGCCGAAGGCGTCGAGCACCAGCGGCGCCAGGCGCGGGATCAGGCCGTGCATCGCGTCGTACAGGCGCGAGCTCTCGTCGGCGATCACGCGCGCTGCCTTGGCGGCCTCCGGGTCCCGCGCCTCGACGCGCTGCGCCACCGACAGCGCCAGGCTGCGCATGCCGGTGACCGACTGGCCCAGCTCGTCGTGCAGCTCGCGGGCGATCAGCTTGCGCTCCTGCTCGAGGTGGCGGTCGATCCAGCGGGCCAGGTCGCGCCGGTCGGACAGCTCGCGCTCGGCATGGGCGGCGCGTCGCTCGGCCTCGATGCGCGCGGCCACGCCGTCGACCATGCGGTTGAAGGCGCCGCCGATCGCGGCCGCCTCGGTGCCCGGCAGCGACGGCAGCTTGACGTCCAGCTGGCCGGCCTCGAGGCGGCCCAGCGCCTCGACGATCTGGCCGAAGGGCTTGACGGTGCGACCGACGACCCAGTAGACGACCAGGTTGACCGCCACCAGCAGCCCCAGCCCCGCCGACGCCAGCACGATGAACTGGTCCCAGGCGTCCACCGCCGCCCGCGACGCGTCGGCCCGGATCACCAGGCGGCCGTCGGGGAAGGCGATGGACTGTTCGGAGTGCGGCGGCGCGATCAGCGCCGCGAACCAGGCCGGCGCGTCGCGTCCGGCCTTGTAGGGCGACGGCGGCGAGCGGTAGAGCTGCTGCCCGGCGTTGTCGAACAGGATGATGTCGTTGGCCCGCACCCGGCCCAGGCCGTGCAGGTAGCTCAGCATCGCGGCATTGCCCTGGGCCGCCTGCAGCCACACGGTGCGGTTGAGCAGCTGCGAGGCCACGCGGTTGGCCGCCACCACCTCCTCGCGCACCGAGTCGCGCGTGGCCTGCAGCTGCAGCGCGATCACCGCCAGCACGAACAGCGTGACCAGGCTGCCGACGATCAGGTGGATCTTCAGGCGCAGGCTCATGGGGCGATGGTATCGGTCCCCTGCCACCGGCCGTGCGGCGCGAATCCAGAAAATCATGAGGCGGGATTCATGGCGCGGGGCCTGCCGCCCCGGGCCCGGCAGGCGCACGATGAGCCATGAGTTGACGGGTTCTGATCACGCCCCACCACTCCGCAGCGCCAGCAGGCCCTGTGCAACGTTCTGGAAGGAGACTCACCATGCAATGGCAAAAGCCCCAAGCGACCGACCTGCGTTACGGTTTCGAGATCACGATGTACATCTCGAACCGCTGATCCAGCGGTTCCGGCGCGGCCCCAGGCTGCTCCGGTCAGGAAAGCCCGCCTCGGCGGGCTTTTTTGTCGTTGGCGCCCCGGTCGACCCCCCCGACAGCTCCGGCCGAAGCACGGTCGCGATAATCGCCCGATGCAAGTCTTCCGCGGTCTGCACCACAGCCTGCTCGTCGAATCTCCACCGGCCGCGGTGACCGTCGGCAACTTCGACGGCGTGCACCGTGGCCACCAGGCGATGCTGGCGCTGCTGCGCAGCGAGGCGCTGCACCGCAGCCTGGTCAGCACCGTGCTGAGCTTCGAGCCGCACCCGCGCGACTTCTTCGCTGCCAAGGCCGGCCAGCCCGACAAGGCGCCGGCGCGCATCGCGACGCTGCGCGACAAGCTCGGCGAGCTGGAGCGTTGCGGCATCGAGCGGGTCGTGATCCTGCCCTTCGACGAGCGCCTGGCCGGCCAGAGCCCGCAGGCCTTTATCGACGAGGTGCTGCAGCGGGGCCTGAAGGCGCGCTACGTGCTGGTCGGCGACGACTTCCGCTTCGGCGCCCGGCGCGCCGGCGACTACGCGATGCTGGACGCCGCCGGCGAGGCCGCCGGCTTCGATGTCGCCCGCATGCTGAGCTACGAGGTCCACGGCCTGCGCGTCAGCAGCTCGGCCGTGCGCGAGGCGCTGGCGGCCGGTGACATGGGCCTGGCGGCGCGCCTGCTGGGCCGCGCCTACAGCATCAGCGGCCACGTGCTGCACGGCCGCAAGCTGGGCCGAACGCTCGGAGCCGCGGCCGACGGCAGCGGCGGCTTTCGCACGCTGAACCTGCGTTTCCCCCACCCGCGCCCCGCCGCCCATGGCATCTTCGTCGTGCGCACGCATGGCCTCGGCGCGGAACCGCTGGACGGCGTGGCCAGCCTGGGCGTGCGGCCGACCGTCGACGACAGCGGCCGCGTGCTGCTGGAAGTGCACTGCCTGGACTGGCCCGCGAGCCTCGGCGCCGAGGGGGGCTACGGTAAACTCGTGCGCGTGGAACTGCTGCACAAACTGCGCGACGAAGCCCGCTACGACGGGCTCGAGGCCCTGGGCGCCGCGATCGCGCAGGACACGCTCGACGCGCGAGCCTGGTTCGCGACCCACGCCCCGCGGGCGCACGCGGCCGAGCGCCGCCAGACCACGCGCGATCGAATTCAGGGCGGCTGAACCGCCCTCCCGGTGCGCCACCCTGCGCCGGCCCCCGAGTTCCACGCCGCGCCCGTCCCGACGCGCGGCTGCGCCGAGATCGCCATGAGCAACGACACCCCGTCCCCCGCCCAGACCCCCGACTACCGCGCCACGCTGAACCTGCCCGACACGCCCTTCCCGATGCGCGGCGACCTGCCCAAGCGCGAGCCGGGCTGGGTCGCGCAGTGGGATCAGCAGGGCACCTACCAGCGCCTGCGCGACGCCCGCATCGGGCGGCCGAAGTTCGTGCTGCACGACGGACCGCCGTACGCAAACGGCCAGCTCCACTTCGGCCAGGCGCTTAACATGGTGCTGATGGAATTGATCGTCATGGCCCGCCTGCT
>CAZUUU010000122.1:0-9512 GCA_964622685.1 uncultured Methylibium sp. | reverse complement strand
ACCACCTTCGCGTGCTGCCGGCCCGCGAACATGTCCATCACCATCGCCCCTTCGTTCAGGCGCAGCAGGCCGTGGTCGACGAAGACGCAGGTCAGCTGGTCGCCGATCGCGCGGTGGATCAGTGCCGCCGCCACGCTGGAGTCGACGCCGCCCGACAGGCCGAGGATCACCTCCTCGTCGCCGACCTGCTCGCGGATGCGCGCGACCGCCTCGCCGATGTAGTCGCCCATCACCCAGTCGGGGCGGGCCCCCGCGATGTCGAGCACGAAGCGGTTCAGCAGCGCCCGTCCCTGCACCGTGTGCGTGACCTCGGGGTGGAACTGCACGCCGTAGTAGCCGCGGGCCTCGTCCGCCATGCCGGCGATCGGGCACGACGGCGTGGACGCCATCAGCTTGAAGCCCGACGGCAGCGTCGTGACCTTGTCGCCATGGCTCATCCAGACCTTGAGCATGCCGTGGCCGTCGGCCGTGGCGAAGTCCTCGATGCCCTTCAGCAACGCGGTGTGGCCATGCGCCCTCACCTCGGCATAGCCGAACTCGCGGTGCGTGCTGGCCTCGACCTCGCCGCCCTGCTGCACCGTCATCGTGAACATGCCGTAGCAGATGCCGAGGACGGGGACGCCCAGGTCCCAGACCGCCTGCGGCGCCCGCAGGTCCTGGGCCTCGTAGGTGCTGGCGTGGCTGCCGCTGAGGATGATCGCCTTGGGCGCGAACTCCCGGACGAAGGCGTCCGACACGTCGTTCGGATGGATCTCGCAGTAGACGTGCGCCTCGCGCACGCGCCTTGCGATCAGCTGCGTGACCTGGGAGCCGAAGTCGAGAATGAGGATCTTGTCGTGCATGGGTGGCAGGTGGTCAGGAAGTCAGGCCGCCCGAACCGGCGGCGGCCGGGGCGTGCAGCGGGGTGCCGTGATCCGGGCGGCGGAAGTGCCGCCACGCCAGCAGCAGCGCCAGGCCTTGCAGCAAGGCGCAGAAGAAGAACGGTGCGCCGAGCCGCCAGTCGCCCTGCGGCAGGTGCGAGACCAGGCCCAGCAGCGGCGCGCCGATGGCCGGTGCGGCGACCGCCATCAGGCTGTTGAGTGCACTGACCGAACCCATGGTGCGGCCCTGGATGCTGGCGTCGGCGGCGCCCGAGACGATGCTCTGCAGCGCCGCGGTGACGGTGAAGCCCAGCACGTTCGCGAACACCACGGCATACATCACCCAGCCGTCGCTCGCCAGCGCCCAGGCCAGGTAGGCGCAGGTCGACGACAGCAGGCCCAGCAGCGCGAGCCGCTGCGCACTGAAGCGCTTCAACAGGCGGCCGAGCAGCACGCCCTGCACCAGCGCCGACATCACGCCGACGGCGAACATCGACCAGCCGTTCTCCGCCGGGCCCCAGCCGAACTTGAAGCTCGTGTAGAGGACCCAGGTCGTGTACATCGTGAACTGCGCGAGGCCCGTGCAGGCCAGCACCGCCACGAGCATGCCGATGCCCTTCAGTTCGGTCAGCTCGCGCAGCGAGGTCAGCGGGTTCGCAGCGCGCCAGCTGACGGCGCGGCGGCGGTCGGCCGGCAGGGACTCGGGCAGGACGAACCAGCCATACAGCAGGTTCGCCATCGCCAGCGCCCCGGCCGCGAAGAACGGCAGGTGCAGGTCGATCGCCCCCAGCAGCCCGCCGACCACCGGACCGGCGATGAAGCCCAGGCCGAACATCGCGCCGAGCAGCCCGAAGCGCCGCGCGCGTTCCTCGGGCGGCGTGATGTCGGCCACGTAGGCGTTAGCCACCGCGGCGTTGGCCTGCACCGCGCCACCCACCAGGCGCACGGCGATCAGCATCCACAGCGCGGTCGCCAGCGCCGTCGCGAAGAAGTTCAGCGCCAGCCCGCAGAAGCCGAGCAGCAGGACCGGTCGGCGCCCGTAACGGTCGGACAGCGCCCCGAGGATCGGCGCGCCGAAGAAGTTCGCCAAGCCGAAGGCGAAGGCCACCACGCCGTACCAGTAGGCCTGCTCGGCCTGGCTGCTCGTGAACGAACCCACCAGGGGCGGCAGGACCGGCACGATGAGCCCGATGGCCATCATGTCGATGAAGACCGTGACCATGATGAAGGGCATCGCCGCCTGGCGCGGGCCTGGATCGATGCGGGAGGTCAAGGACATCCTTCAGAAACGACGGACCGTTCGGGGGACGGGCGCCACGCAGCGACCTGGCCCTCCCGGCAGCCGCCGCAGGTCCGGCTCCGCCGGTCCGCCAGCGGCGCCCCCTGGAGGGGGAGCGGCGAAGCCGCAACGGGGGTGGGCCACATCAATCGGCGCGGTAGTTCGGGGCTTCCTTGGTGATCTGCACGTCGTGCACGTGGCTCTCGCGGATGCCGGCCGAGGTGATCTCGACGAACTCGGCCCTGTCGTGCAGCTGGTCGACGGTCGCGCAGCCGCAGTAACCCATCGAGGCGCGCAGGCCGCCGGCCATCTGGAACAGGATCGCGATCACCGAGCCCTTGTAGGGCACGCGGCCCTCGATGCCCTCGGGCACGAGCTTGTCGGCGTTGGGGTTGGCGCCCGAGTTGTCCTGGAAGTAGCGGTCGGCGCTGCCCTGCTGCATGGCCCCGATCGAGCCCATGCCGCGGTAGCTCTTGTAGCTGCGACCCTGGAACAGCACGATCTCGCCCGGCGCCTCTTCGGTGCCGGCGAACATGCTGCCCATCATCACGGTGTGCGCGCCGGCCGCCAGGGCCTTGGCAATGTCGCCCGAGTAGCGGATGCCGCCGTCGGCGATCAGCGGCACGCCCGAGCCCTTGAGCGCCGTCGCGACGTTGTCGATCGCCATGATCTGCGGCACACCCACCCCGGCGACGATGCGGGTCGTGCAGATCGAGCCCGGTCCGATGCCGACCTTGACGCCGTCCGCGCCGGCCTCGACCAGCGCCAGCGCCGCCGAGCCGGTGGCGATGTTGCCGCCGATGACGTCGACCTGCGGAAAGTTCTTCTTGACCCACCGGACCCGGTCGATCACGCCCTGGCTGTGGCCGTGCGCGGTGTCGACGACGATCGCATCGACGCCGGCCTTGACCAGCAGCTCGACGCGCTCTTCGGTGCCCTCGCCGACCCCGACCGCGGCGCCGACGCGCAGCTTGCCCTGGGCATCGCGCGCCGCATCCGGAAAGTTGGTCTGCTTGGTGATGTCCTTCACCGTGAAGAGGCCGCGCAGCTCGTTGGCGGCGTTCACCACCACGACGCGCTCCAGCTTGTGCTGGTGCATCAGCGCCTTGGCCTGCTGCAGCGTCGCTCCCTCGTTGACGGAGATCAGGCGCTCGCGCGGCGTCATGATCTCGCGCACCGGCGCGTCCAGGCGCGTCTCGAAGCGCAGGTCGCGGCCGGTGACGATGCCGACCACTTTGCCGTCGTCGACGACCGGGAAGCCCGAGATGCCGTGCTGGCGCGACAGGTCGATCACGTCGCGCACACGCACGCCGGACGAGATGGTGATCGGATCGCGCAGCAGGCCGGACTCGTAGCGCTTCACGCGCGAGACCTCGGCGGCCTGCTGCTTGGGCGGCAGGTTCTTGTGCACGATGCCGATGCCGCCTTCCTGGGCCAGCGCGATCGCGAGGCGGGCCTCGGTCACGGTGTCCATCGCGGCGGACACCAGCGGCAGGTTCAGGGTGATGTTGCGCGACAGGCGGGTGGCGAGGCTGGTGTCGCGCGGCAGGACCTGGGAATAGGCCGGCACCAGCAGCACATCGTCGAAGGTGAGTGCCTTGCCGAGTAGGCGCATGGGAAGAGCTCCTTCGCAAAAGCAAATTATACGGATGGGGTGCTGCCGCGACGGCGGGGCGTGATAAATCCACGCTTCGTCCGGGCCGTCGCGTGCCCACCCCGCGGCCGTGGTGTGCGCCCATGCCGCAACGCAGGGGTGCGCCGCTAAACTGACTGCATGAGTTCCACTGCGCCCCGCTGGTTCGCCGGCCTGATGGTCGGCCTGATCGCCCTGGCGTGCCTGCCGGCCCACGCGCAATGGAAGTGGCGCGACGCGACGGGCCGCGTGCAGTACAGCGATCGCCCGCCGCCGGCCGGAACGCCGGCCAAGGACATCCTGCAGAGTCCGATCGGGGCCGCGCCGGTGAAGCTCGTCCCGGCCAGCGCCCCTGCGGCATCGGCCCCGGCCGCCGCGGCCAGCGCCGTCGACCCGGCGCTCGATGCCAAGCGCAAGCAGGCCGAGCAGCAGCAGGAAGCGCAGCGCAAGGCCGAAGAGGCGAAGCTGGCGCAGGCCCGGGCCGAGAACTGCGAACGTGCCCGCACGTCGATGCGCACGCTCGAAAGCGGCCAGCGCCTGGCCCGTGTCAACGACAAGGGCGAACGCGAAGTCCTCGATGACGGCGCGCGGGCCCGCGAACTCGAGCAGGGTCGCCGGGTCATCGCCAGCGAGTGCCGCTGAGCGCCGCTCAGCGTTCGGCCGTCCCCGCCCCGCGCTTCGGCGCCTGCGCCTTCTGACGCCGCTGCCGCTGGCGGCGCGCTTCCTTCGGATCGACCCGCAGCGTGCGGTAGACCTCGACGCGATCGCCGTCGCTCAGCAGGTCGTCGGTGCGTCGCGGCCGCCCCCACACGCCGACGCGCTGCCGATCGAGGTCGATCTCGGGGTGGCGCTGCAGCAGGCCGCTCTGCCTGAGCGCCTCGCCGACGGTGCAGGGGCCCGGCAGGCTCAGCTCGACGAGGTCGACGACGCGTGCCTCGGGGCTGTAGGCGATCTCGACGCGGAGGATGACCGGCTCAGCGCGGACCATGCACCTGCTCGGCCCGCCGGACGAAGGAGTCGACCAGCGTGTTGGCGATGCGGTCGAACACCGGACTCACGACGGCCTCCAGCGCACCGCTGCTGAAGGCATAGCGCAGGTCCAGTTCGACACGGGACGCGCGCAGGTCCTCCTCGCCGTCCGCCGGCGTGCCGACGGCGATGAAGCGCCACTGGCCCTCGAGCTGCGAGAACGGGCCGTCGACGAGTGACACCGTCACCGACTCGTCGTCGACATGGGTGTTGCGCGTCGTGAAGGCATGCCGGACCCCGCGGTAGGCCAGGTGCAGGCGGGCCGTCATCCCGGCCGACCCGGCCTCCAGCACCTCGGCCCGCTCGCACCAGGGCAGGAACTGCGGATAGGCCGGGATGTCGGTCACCAGCCCGTACATCTCGCGGGCCGAGTACCACAGCAGGACCGACTTCTTGACGTGCTTCATAGAATCGTCGGAATTCTATTGAGACCCCGGATGTCAATCGCAGAGAACAAGAAGGCCCGCTTCAACTACACGCTCGAGGAGCAGTTCGAGGCCGGCATGGTGCTCGAGGGCTGGGAGGTGAAGGCGATCCGCGCCGGCCAGGTGCAGCTGACCGACGGCTATGTCGTCATCAAGGGCGGCGAACTGTTCCTGATCGGCTGCCGCATCAACCCGCTGCGCGAGGCATCCACGCACGTGCATCCGCAGGCCGATCGCACCAAGAAGCTGCTGATGAAGGGCGACGAGATCCGGCGCCTGATCGGCAAGGTCGAGCAGAAGGGTTACACCCTCGTGCCGCTCAACCTGCACTACAAGGGCGGCCGGGTGAAGGCCGACATCGCCCTGGCCAAGGGCAAGGACACGCACGACAAGCGCGAGACCGAGAAGAAGCGCGACTGGGAGCGCGAGAAGGGCCGCCTGATGCGCACCAAGGTCTCGTCAGGCCCGAAGAGCTGACGTCGCCCGGCCGGGCCGGGCGGCCACCCACGCGAGCGCCGGCAGCTCGATCCAGCGGTGGAACAAGGCCGCCGTCGCGACACTCGCGGCCCACGCGACCAGCAGCCCGAGTCCCTGCACCCACACCGTCGCGGGCAGGAAGCGGACGAACACCGCGTTGACCACCAGGCAGACGCCGAAGTGCACCAGGAACAGCGAGTAGCTGACGCGGCTCAGCGCGTCGATGGCGGCCCAGGCCCGGCCCTGCAGCACCTGGGCACGCGGCGCGGCGATGGCGATCGCGAGGGCGACCGCCGCAGCCAGCGCGATCCGCGGCCGGTAGTCGATGACCAGCGCGAGAGCGCTTCCCAGCAGCAGCACCGTCGCCAGCCGCGGCGACAGCAGGCGGCCGGGCGTCGCGATCCACCAGGCGGCCAGGGCACCGGCCCCGTAGGCGCCGAAGAAGTACGGCGCCGCCTCGTCCCAGCCGGCGTCGCGGTTGAAGTGCAGCAGCGAGGCCAGCACCAGCGCCGCCGTCAACGCGACGGCAGGCAAGCGACCTGGCGCGAAGCGACGCTCCACGCCGGCCGCGATCCAGAGCAGGCCGAGGAACATGACGAACAGCTGGAAGTCGATCGCGACGTACCAGACGCCGGCCGACAGCGCGTCGACATCCAGCAGGTCCTGCAACAGCAGCAGGTGGGCGAGCAGGTCCCAGCCGTCGGCCGGCGCCGGCACCGAGGGATGGTCGAGCCAGCGCCTCGCCAGCGCGGCGCAGGCCAGCACGAAGACCAGCATCGCCGCGTAAGGCAGCACCAGCCGCAGGTAGCGGTCCCGCATCGCGGCCCACGGCGGACCGCGCAGCGCCAGCCGTCCCTCGGGCGCCAGCTGCCGGGCCGCCAGGAAGCCGCCGACGACGAGGAAGACCTGGACCGCCAGCCGTCCCTGCCGCGACAACCACTCGATGAGCTGCGGCGCCGCCGTCGCCACCACGTCCGACATCGGCCCGTAGAAGGCCAGGTGGTGCAGCACGATGAGCTGGGCGGCGACGGCCTTCAGCAGGTCGATCATCGGCAGGCGCCGGCCCGTCGCGGCGTTCGAGGGTGTCGCGATCGTCACAGCGCGCGCAAGGCCTGTTCGCAGTCGGCGACCAGGTCGTCGATGTTCTCGAAGCCGATGGAGAAGCGCACCAGCTTGCCGCGGCCGGTCTGGCCGCGCAGCGTCGCCAGGTCGTAGGGTGCGGCCAGGCTGACCGGTCCCGCCCAGGAATGGCCGATCCTGAAGCGCCGCAGCGCGTCGACGACGGCGTCGACCTGCGGCTGGCCGTAGCCTGGGTCGAACTCGACCGAGAACAGGCCCGCAGCGGCACTGCAGCAGGCGGCCCAGTGCACATGGCCGGGCGAACCCTCGAGGGCCGGGTGGAAGACCCGCACGATCTCCGGCCGCCCCTGCCACCAGGCCGCCAGGTGGCGACCGGCGGCGTCCTGCGCCGCGTAGCGCAGCGCCAGCGTCGGCAGGGAGCGCAGCACGAACTCGACGTCGTTGGCGCCGACGCCGAGCCCGAGCCGCATGTGCGTCGCCTTGATCTGCTGGTGCAGCGCCTCGTCGCGCGTCGTCACCGAACCCATCAGCAGGTCGGCACCGCCCGAGGGGTACTTGGTCAACGCCTGCATCGAGATGTCGACGCCCTGCTCGAAGGGCGCGAAGGCGATGCCGGCGCCCCAGGTGTTGTCCAGCGCCACGGTGACGCCGCGCGCGCGGCAGGCGTTCACCAGTCCGGCCAGGTCGGGGAACTCCATCGTGATCGAGCCGGCCGCCTCGACCCACACGAGCCGGGTCTGCGGCCCGAGCATGGCCGCGAATGCCGCGACATCCATCGGGTCGTAGACGCGGTGGCCGATGCCCCAGCGGGCCAGTTCCTGGCGGGCGAGTTCGGCGTTGGGCCAGTAGGCGTTCGACGGCAGCAGCACCTCGTCGCCCGACTTCAGCAGCGCCAGGTTGACCAGCGCGATGCCGGCCAGGCCGCTGGGCACCAGCAGCGTCTGCAACCCGCCCTCGAGCGTCGCGATGCGCTCCTCGAGCGTGAAGGTGGTCGGCGTGCCGTGCAGGCCGTAGGTGTAGCCGGTCTTCTCGCGCCAGTTGCGCGCCCGCAGCGCCGCGACGTCCTTGAAGATGACCGTCGAGGCCTTGAAGACGCCCGGCGCCACCGCACCGAAGCCGGCGGGCGGCTCGTAGGGATGGTGGATCAGGCCGGTGGTGAGCCGGTCTTCGTCGCGCTCGTCCGGGCCGCCGCTCATAGCGGCTGCCCCACCAGGTCGTGACCCTGCGTGCCGACGATGCGCGCCCGCACGAAGTCGCCGACCTTGAGCGTCCGGCTGGCCTTCAGCGGCGGCAGCAGGTGGACGACACCGTCGATCTCGGGCGCATCGGCATAGCTGCGGCCGCGACCGCCCTTGCGGCCGAGCGCCGGGGCGGCATCAACCAGCACCTGCATCTCGGCGCCGATGCGTTCGGCGAGCTTGGCCGCCGACACCGCCTCGGCCACGGCCATGAAGCGCGCGCGCCGCTCCTCGCGCACGGCATCGGGCAAGGCACCGGGCAGCGCGTTGGCGCCGGCGCCGGCCACCGGCGAGTAGGCGAAGCAGCCGGCCCGGTCGATGCGCGCCTCGCGCATGAAGTCCAGCAGGTGCTCGAACTCGACCTCCGTCTCGCCCGGGAAGCCGGCGATGAAGGTCGAGCGCACGACGATCTGCGGACAGGCCTCGCGCCACTTCGAGAGCCGCTCGAGGTTTCTTTCGCCGCTGGCCGGGCGCTTCATGCGCTTGAGCACATCCGGATGGCTGTGCTGGAAAGGCACGTCCAGGTAGGGCAGGACCCGGCCGCCGGCCATCAGCGGCAGGATCTCGTCGACGTGCGGGTAGGGATAGACATAGTGCAGGCGCACCCAGGCGCCGAAGGGTTCGGCCAGCTCGCCGAGCTTCTCGACCAGCTCGGTCATGCGCGTCTTCACCGGCCGGCCGTCCCAGAAGCCGGTGCGGTACTTGACGTCGACGCCGTAGGCCGAGGTGTCCTGGCTGATGACCAGCAGCTCCTTCACGCCCGACTCGAACAGCGCGCGCGCCTCGTTCAGCACGTCGCCGATCGGGCGCGACACCAGGTCGCCGCGCATGCTGGGGATGATGCAGAAGCTGCAGCGGTGGTTGCAGCCTTCGCTGATCTTCAGGTAGGCGTAGTGCCTGGGTGTGAGCTTCACACCGTAGGCCGGCACCAGGTCGACAAAGGGATCGTGCGGCTTGGGCACGTGCAGGTGCACCGCGTCCATCACCTCCTGCGTCGCGTGCGGGCCGGTGACGGCGAGCACGCTCGGGTGCATTTGGCGCACCAAGTTGCCGCCGCCCTCCCCGGCCTTGGCGCCGAGGCAGCCGGTGACGATGACCTTGCCGTTCTCGGCCAGGGCCTCGCCGATGGTGTCGAGGCTCTCCTTGACCGCATCGTCGATGAAGCCGCAGGTGTTGACGATCACCAGGTCGGCGCCCGCGAAGGACTTGCTGGTGGCGTAGCCCTCGGCGCTGAGCTGCGTGAGGATCAGTTCGGAATCGGTCAGGGCCTTGGGGCAGCCGAGCGAGACGAAGCCGATCCGGGGGGCCGCGCCTGCGGCGACCGCGCTGTCTTGAGTCATCGGTGGATTTTCGCCGATCCGCCCGGCGGGCGCGGCGAGCGCCGCGCCGCTACTTCTTGCCGCCGAGCCCGAAGCCGGCCGGGAACAGCGTCCCGCTCTGCTTGTGCATCTGCTCCTGCATCTGCACGAACAGGTTCTTCGACTGGTCGAG
>CAZUUU010000121.1:0-9592 GCA_964622685.1 uncultured Methylibium sp. | reverse complement strand
GGATGTAGACCTCTTCGCCGACGCCCACGCTCATGCCGTCCATGATGGCCAGCGTCAGCGGCAGCCGCACCGCGACGCGCATGCCGTAGCCCTCGGCCGAGTCGATCTCGACCGTACCGCCCAGCGCGGTGATGTTCTTCTTGACGACGTCCATGCCGACGCCGCGTCCCGAGACGTCGGTGACGACCTCGGCGGTGCTGAAGCCGGGCTCGAAGATCAGGCCCCAGACCTCGGCGTCGGACATCGTGTCGGGGGCCGACAGGCCGCGCTCGCGGGCCTTCTTGATCAGCTTCTCGCGCGACAGGCCCTTGCCGTCGTCCTTGACCTCGATGACGATGCTGCCGCCCTGGTGGCTGGCCGCCAGCGTGATCGTGCCGACCTCGGACTTGCCCTTGGCCAGGCGCTCGGCCGGCAGCTCGATGCCGTGGTCGCAGGAGTTGCGCACCAGGTGGGTCAGCGGGTCGGTGATCTTCTCGACCAGGCTCTTGTCGAGCTCGGTCGCCTCGCCCACCGTCACCAGCTCGACCTTCTTGCCCAGCTTGGAGGCCAGGTCGCGCAGCATGCGCGGGAAGCGGCTGAACACGGTCTGCATCGGGATCATGCGGATCGACATCACCGCTTCCTGCAGGTCGCGGGTGTTGCGGTCCAGCGCGGTCAGGCCCGAGACCAGGCTCTGGTACAGCACCGGGTCGAGACTGGCGCTGTTCTGCGCCAGCATCGCCTGGGTGATGACGAGCTCGCCCATCAGGTTGATCAGCTGGTCGACCTTCTCGACCGACACGCGGATCGACGCGGCTTCCAGCGTCGCGGCCGGCGCCTTGGCGTCGGCCTTGGCCGCTGCCGGCTTGGCCGTGAGCGCGGCGGCTGCGGCGTTGGCGGTGGCGACGGCCGAGGCGTCGGGCGGGCTGCCCGGTGCGCCCGGCGCTTCGTCGAAGAAGCCGTAGCCCTTGTCTTCCTCGGTGATCGGCGAGCCCGGCGCGCCGGCGTGGAAGCCGTAGCCCGGTGCCACGCGCTCGCCCGCGAAGGGCCGCAGCGCGACCTGCTCGCGCGCGACGTGGAAGCCGAACAGGTCCAGCAGGTCGGCATCGCTGCTCGAGGTCGTGAGCTTGAAGCGGCGCAGCCCGTCCTGCGGCATGCCGCCGTCGATGGCCTCGATGCTGCCGAGGCCCTCGATCTCCTTGAACAACTCGACGATGCTGACCGCGAGCTCGGGTCGATCAAGCGGGCCCAGCACCAGCTCGAGGATGCGGTCGCCGTTCAGCGCGACCGGCACGTCGGCCTCGACCGCCATCGCCGGGGCGGCGGCGGTCGACGCGGCAGGCGCCGGGCTCGGCGCGGCCGCCGCGGCGGCGCCGCCGCCGGCGACGAAGGCGCGGATGTTGACCAGCAGGTCGGTCGTGTCGATGACCTCGCCGCCGGCCCCCTGGTGGCGACCGAGCTGGGAGCGCAGCGCATCGCCCGAGGCGAGCAGCACGTCGACCATGGCCGGCGTCGGCTCGAGCTCGTGGCGGCGCAGCTTGTCGAGCAGCGTCTCCATCTGGTGCGTCAGCTCGGCCACGTCGGCGAAGCCGAAGGTGGCGGCGCCCCCCTTGATGGAATGGGCGCAGCGGAAGATCGCGTTGAGTTCCTCGTCGTCGGCCGCGGCCACGTCGATCGCGAGGAGCTGCTGCTCCATGCGGTCGAGGTTCTCGCCGGCTTCCTCGAAGAAGACCTGGTAGAACTGGCTCAGGTCGATGCCGGCGCTGGCGTTCGCGCCCTCGGTGCTCATCTCACCCATGTCGACTCCCCAGCCTGATCAGCGGATGACTTTCTTGATGACTTCCAGCAGCTTGGCTGGGTCGAAGGGCTTGACCATCCACCCCGTGGCCCCGGCGGCGCGGCCGGCCTGCTTCATCTGGTCGCTCGACTCGGTGGTCAGGATCAGGATCGGCGTGGCCTTGAACTGCGGGTGTTCGCGCAGCTTCTTCGTCAGGCCGATGCCGTCGAGGTTGGGCATGTTCTGGTCGGTCAGGACCAGGTCGAAGGCCCCCATCGAGGCCTTGTCGAAGGCGTCCTTGCCGTCGACGGCCTCGGTCACCTTGTAGCCGGCGCTCTTGAGGGTGAAGGACACCATCTGCCGCATCGAAGCGGAGTCGTCCACGGCCAGGATTGAATGCATGAGGGTCTCCGGATTGCTCGGGGGGTATCGGTCGTTCGCGGCGTGACTTGAATCGGCGGGGGGGCTAGAACAGCTCCACCGAGCCGGCGTCCATCTCGTCCTGCGTCACCGGGTTGGGCCGCAGGGGCGGCGGCGCGATGACGGCTTCGCCTTCGGCATCGGGGCCGAAGGCGTCGTGGGCCAGCAGGTCGGCGCAGTTGCGCAGGCGCTGGTGGGTGTGGGCGATCAGCTGCGAGGCCAGGTCCTGGAACTGCAGCGCCGTCACCGCCTCGGCGAGCTGGCTGCGGGCCCCGTCCAGCTGGCCGGCGCCGGGCGCGGCGTCGATCTGCCCCAGCGCGCCGTGGAAGCGCGCCATCAGCGTGTCGCAGGTGTCGGCCAGCAGGCGCTGCAGGCGCTCGAGATCGTGGCCGGCCACCATCAGGTGGTCCTGCAGGTCGGCGGCCAGCAGCAGCGGCAGGGCGGCGTCTTGGGGTTCGGCGTGTGGCATCGGTGTCATCGGTCAGGACTCTGCGGAAACGGGACGCTGCGGGTGCACGGCACCGGCGATCGACGCACCGCGTGTCCAGCTGGATGCGACTTGGCACAATTCTTCGACAGCCGTCAGGGTGCCGGTGTCAAGATCACCGGGCCAAACGGCCGCCAGTTCCGCGCTTTCCAGCCCGCCTTCCGACCGATGCCCGACCTGTCCAGCCGGCCCACGCCGCTCTCCGCGACCCCGATGCAGCTGCGCGTGCTGCACCTGGAGGATTCGGAACTCGATCACGAATTGATGCTGGCCCACCTGCGGCGCGGCGGCATCGACGCCGAGGCGGTCCGGGTCGAGTCCGAGGCCGCCTACCGGGCGGCGCTGGAAGAGCCCTGGGACGTGGTGCTGTCGGACTACAACCTGCCGGGCTTCTCGGGGCTGCGGGCGCTGGAGATCCTGCGCGACACGCGGCTGATGCTGCCCTTCATCCTGATCTCGGGCGAGATCGGCGAGCAGGTCGCCGTGCAGGCCATGCTCAACGGCGCCAGCGACTACCTGCTGAAGGACAACCTGGCGCGCCTGGTGCCGGCGATGCTGCACGCGATCGAGGGCATCGAGGCCCTGCGCGCCAAGCAGGAGGCCGACCTCGCGCTGGGCCAGAGCGAGCAGCGCCTGCGCGAACTGGCCCAGCACCTGCAGGCCAACATCGAGGCCGAGCGCACGGCGATCGCGCGCGAGATCCACGACGACGTCGGCGGCTCGCTGACCGCGCTGAAGTTCGACCTGGCCTGGATCGAGCGCCACACGGCCGACGCCGCGGTCGCGCAGCGCGCGCAGGGCGCGCTCGAGACCGTCACGCTGGCCATCGAGTCGAGCCAGCGCATCATGCACAACCTGCGGCCGGCGATCCTCGAGCAGGGCCTGATCGCGGCGCTGCAGTGGATGACCCAGCGCTTCGAGAAGCGCAGCGGCGTCGTCACCGTGTTCCGCACCAGCCGCGACGAGTTGCCGGCCCTGCCGCCGGGCGTGCCGCTGGCCGCCTACCGCACCGCGCAGGAGGCGCTGACCAACATCAGCAAGCACGCCCACGCCACGCGGGTGCAGGTCGACCTGACGGTGGCCGGCAAGGTGCTGTCGCTGGAGGTCAGCGACAACGGTCGCGGCCTGAACCAGGACGACCTGGGCAAGGCGCGCTCCTTCGGCATCCGCGGCCTGCGCGAGCGGGCGGCCCAGGTCGGCGGCTGGGTCGACCTGTCCAGCGGGCCGGGCGGCACGACCATCATCCTGTCGGTGCCGCTGTCCGGGCCGGGCGACAGCGGCGCCGGCAGCTTCGACGAACTGCACGAGGACCCCGACGACCCGACGTCCTGGGACGTGCTGTGACGCCGGCGAGGTGGTCCGGCGCCCGTCGCGCACGGTAGAGTCAGGACATGACCATCCGCGTGATCCTGTGCGACGACCATGCCTTGATCCGCCGCGGCATCCGCGACACGCTGGCCGATGCCGAGGACATCGAGGTGGTGGGCGAGGCCGGCGACTACGGTGAACTGCGCAGCCTGCTGCGCGACCACAGCTGCGACGTGCTGGTGCTCGACATCAACCTGCCGGGCCGCAGCGGCCTGGACGTGCTGCACGTGCTGAAGGAAGAAGGCTCGACGCTGCGCGTGCTGGTGGTGTCGATGTACCCCGAGGACCAGTACGCGATCCGCGCGCTGCGCGCCGGCGCCTACGGCTACGTCAACAAGGGCAGCGACACGAAGCAGCTGGTGGAGGCCGTGCGCTCGGTCGCCAAGGGTCGCAAGTACATCACGCCCGAGATCGCGCAGATGCTGGCCGAGAGCCTGAGCCACCCGACCGCCGAGGTCGCGCACGAGAAGCTGTCCGACCGCGAGCTGCAGACCCTGGTGCTGATCGCCTCGGGCAAGCGGCTGTCGGACATCGCGGCCGAGCTGACGCTCAGCCCCAAGACGGTCAGCGTCTACCGCGCCCGCGTGCTGGAGAAGCTGGCGCTGTCCAACAACTCCGAGCTGACGGTCTATGCGATCCGCAACGGGCTGGTGTGACCCACCCCCGTTGCGGCTGTGCCGCTCCCCCTCGAGGGGGCGACGCCGGCGGACCGGCAGAGCCGGAGCCGCGGCGTCTGCCGGGTTGCGTCCGGGTCATTCGACCTGTGGAGCGTGAGCCGTGTCGTCCACCGACATGACCGAGCCGAGCTTCCTCGCCGGCGGCTGTCTGTGCGGTGCGGTGCGCTATCGGATCGACGGCGAGCTGGGGCCCATCGTGCTGTGCCACTGCGGGCAATGCCGCAAGGCGCAGGGCGGGGCCTTCGCCGTCAACGCCCCGGTGCGGGCGGCCGACTTCCACCTGCTGGCAGGCGCCGAGGCGCTGAAGGCCTACGCCTCGTCGCCCGGCAAGTGGCGCAGCTTCTGCGCGCATTGCGGCTCGCCGATCCACAGCCGGCGCGACGACAGGCCCGAGGTCCTGCGCCTGCGCATCGGCACGCTGGACACGCCGATCGCCCAGCACCCGGCGGCGCACATCCACGTGGCTTCGAAGGCCGGATGGTGGGAGATCGCCGACGACCTGCCGCAGCACGCGGGCGTGGAGCCCGGGCGGCCCTGAAGGGTTCGCTCAGGGCACGGTCTGCCAGCGCATCAGCCGCAGGTGGGCGAAGTGGCCCCAGGCCGGCGGCCGCAGCCCGTCGCTGCGGCCGCTGAAGTAGCGCTGCAACTGCTCGGCGGGCGACAGCGTCGCGATCAGCTCGAAACCGCACTCGCGTGCGAGCCTGGCGAACTGCGGCGGCGTGAAGAAGGCGCGCCAGGGTTCGCCGCGCCGTTCGACCGCCGCCTGCGCCTTGAGGAAGGCGCGCCGTTCCTCCAGCGGCTGCTGCTCGACCGGCAGCGCGTAGTCGAGCACCAGCTCGCTGCCGGGCGCGGCCAGTCCGGCGATCGCGCGCAGCGTCCCGGCGATCGCCTCGGGCGTCAGGTAGTAGGTGTTGCCCAGCCAGGCGAAGAAGGCCGGCGCGCCGCGGTCGTAGCCCGAACGGGACAGCGCCGTCGCCACGGTCTCGTGCTCGAGATCGGCCGCGATGAACTCCACGTGCGCCAGCGGCTCGGTCGTGATCTTCGCGAGCCGCTCGATCTTCACCGCCTGGCTGGCCGGATGGTCGAGCTCGAACACCCGCAGCTGCGGCGCCAGTTCGCGGTGACGCAACGCGAAGGAGTCGAGCCCGGCGCCGATGATCACGTACTGGCCCAGGCCGCCGGCCACGGCGCGCAGCAGCTCTTCCTCGGCGAAGCGGGCGCGGCCCAGCATCTCGGCATGGATGCTGCGGAAGTCGGCCAGCAGCCGGCGCACCACCAGGCGGTGCAGGACACGGCTGCGCACGATGGCCCGCCAGGCCGGGCTGGTCAGCGCCAGCGCATGCGGATCGTCGAAGACGACCGGGTGGTCGTAGCGGCGGTGGGCGGCACGCACGGCGGCCGCGATCTCGGCCGTCTTGCTGGCCTGGGTGGATGACATGGGATCCCCTGGGTGGCGCCTGGTCCCGGGTCTCGGGCTTGGGCGTGCGCTGCGAGCCGGGCCGGTGTCTCCGGCGACTCTGCAGCGAGCCTAGGCGAAGCCGGTGCGACCGGCATTCGCTCGGAAGGGGGGTCGAGGTTCCGATTCGTTACCGCGCGGCGGGACCGCGGGCGTTCAGCGCAGCGTGCGCAGGTGCGCGACGCGCTGGTGGGTGCCGGGGTGCGTGGCCGTGGCCTTCACCATGGGCAGGTGCTGGAACAGCACCAGCGGCGTATCGTCCGGGTCGCCCATGCGGCGCAGCAGGCGCAGCGCGAAGGCATCGGCCTCGTACTCCTGCTCGTGCGAGAGCTGCGACGCTTCGCGGCCCAGCACGCCGGCGATGGCGTCGGTGTGCTCCTTGACGACCTCGCCGGGGATGTGGCGCTTGTAGAGCTCGCCCAGCTTCGACCAGTGGCCGTGCGCGATGTGGCCCAGTTCGTGGGCCAGCACGAAGCGGCGTTCGCTTTCGCTCAGGTCGGCGAGCGAGACGTTCGCCGCGACCACCCGGCCCATCAGGCAGACCGCCAGCAGAGGCCCGCGGACGACGACCAGCCGGACCGGCTGCTGCATCCCCATCGCGGCGCTGACCTGATCGAAGCTGCGCTGCACCGCCTGGGCCGCCGGATGGTCCGCGGGCACCTCGGCTTCGGAGAGGGCATCCAGCTGCATCTGCTGCGAGCGTTCCAGGACCGCCAGGATGTCTTCGCCGCACCAGGCTGGTGCGGACACTGCCATCACCAAGGACATCAGGAAAGCACGCATGGGGCACCTCCGGAACACAGCCCGAGTGATTCGGGTTGCTACCAATATGCGCGCAAACCGCGTGCCAGAAATTAACAAAAACGTTCTTTTCCGGGCGCTTTTCCTGAATCCGGCCCCTTGCCGGGCCGCGCGGGCTCGCCTGCGACCTACTGGAACTGCGCCAGCAGCCGTTCCAGTGCCGCGGTGAAGGGCTGTTCCATCAGCGGCAGCGTCAGCGTGATGCCGATCAGGCCGACACCCAGCGTGATCGGGAAGCCGATCGCGAAGATGTTCATCTGCGAGGCGACGCGGGCGATCACGCCCAGCACCAGATTCATGAACAGCAGCATGGTCACGATCGGCAGCGCGATCCACAGGCCCAGGCGGAACACCTCGGTGCCCCAGGCCTGCGGCTGCACCTGGGCCAGGAAGGCCAGCGGCGCGGCGTCGGGGCTGGCGACAGGGAAGGCGTGGAAGCTCTGGATCACCGCGGCGGTCAGCAGCAGGTGGCCGTTCATCACGACGAACAGCCAGGCCGCGCTGGTGCTGAAGAAGCGGCTGACCGAGGTGGCCTGGGTGGCGCTGATGGGGTCGAAGAAGGAGGCGAAGTTCAGGCCCATCTGCAGGCCGATCAGCTCGCCGGCGAACTCGATCCCCGCCATCACGATGCGCGCCGCGAAGCCGAGGGCCATGCCGATCAGCAGTTGCTGGATCACCGCCTCGACGGCCAGGCCGCTGTCGAGCGCGATCACCGGCATCGGCGGCAGCGAGGGCTGCGCCGCGACGGTGATCAGCAGGGCCAGCGCCACCTTCACCCGCGCCGGCACGCTGCGCATGCCCAGCACCGGCATCGTGGTGAAGAGCGCCAGCACCCGCAGGAAGGGCCAGATCAGCGGCGCGAGCCAGGCGGTGAGCTGGGCGTCGTTGAAGGTGAGCACGGTCAGCCGGCCGCCGGGCCGCCCCAAGGCCGGCTGCGCCCCCGCGGGGGGCAGTGCTGCAGCGCAGCCGCAAGCGTGGGGGTCGTCATGACTCAGCCGACGATCGTCGGGATCGATTGCAGCGTGCGCTGCAGGTACTCGACGATCGAGGTCAGCATCCAGGGGCCGGCGATCGCCAGCACCGCGACGGCCGCGATCAGCTTGGGCACGAAGGACAGCGTCGCCTCGTGCAGCTGCGTGGCCGCCTGGAACACGCTGACCAGCAGGCCGACCACCAGCACCGTCAGCAGCAGCGGGGCGCTCACGGTGAGCAGCAGCATCAGGCCCTGCTGGCCGATGGCGAAGACTTGCTGGGGATCCATGGAAGTGGCCTTTAGGTGACGAAGGACGCGGCCAGCGAACCCAGCAGCAGGTTCCAGCCGTCGGCCAGCACGAAGAGCATCAGCTTGAAGGGCAGGGCCACCAGCACCGGGCTCAGCATCATCATGCCCAGGCTCATCAGCACGCTGGCGACGATCATGTCGATGATCAGGAAGGGGATGAAGATCAGGAAGCCGATCTGGAAGGCGCTCTTCAGCTCGCTGGTCACGAAGGCCGGCACCAGCACGCGGAACGGCGCGTCCTCGCCCTTGACCGCGGGGTCCAGCTTGGCCAGCCGGGCGAACAGCATCAGGTCGCTCTGGCGCGTCTGCTTGAGCATGAACTCGCGCATCGGCTTCTCGCCGCGCGCCAGCGCCTCGTCGAAGGCGATCTTGTTTTCCGCGTAGGGCTTGTAGGCCTCGCTGTAGACCTTGTCGATGGTCGGGCCCATCACGAACATCGTGAGGAAGAGGCTCAAGCCGATCAGCACCTGGTTCGGCGGCACCGACTGCGTGCCCAGCGCCTGGCGCAGCAGGCTCAGCACGATGACGATGCGCGTGAAGCCGGTCATCATCAGCAGCACCGCCGGCAGGAAGGACAGCGCGGTGAAGAACAGCAGGGTCTGGATCGGCACCGAGTAGCTGGTGCCGCCGGCGCCCTGGCCGACGATCAGCGGCAGGTTGGCGTTGCCGCCGGCCGCCTGGGCTAAAGCCGCTGCAGGAAGCGCCGACAACACCGACACGGCGGCGATCAGCGCCGCCCGGCGATGCCGAACGAAAAGGCAAGCGAGGTCAGCGGCGCGCATCACGCACCTTCTTCAACAGGGTCGCGAACGGCGTCTCGGGCTGCACTGCGGCCGGCGGCGCTTCCACCGGCGACAGCGTGTGCAGCGTGTTGATCGATTGCGGCGTCACGCCCAGCACCAGCCAGCGCTTCTCGTCGCCCTGGCCGACCTCGACGGTGACCAGGCGCTGGTGCGGACCCATCGGCAGCGTCGAGACGACGCGCGAGGCGGCGCCGGTGCCGCTCATCGCCGCGCCGTAGGGCGTGCGCTTGAGCAGCCACAGCGCCAGCGGGATCATCGCCAGGATGACGACGAACCACAGCAGCCCGAATCCGAGCGAACCGGTCATGCCGGGCTCACATCCCGCGCGACAGGCGGCGCATGCGCTCGCTCGGCGTCACGATGTCGGTGAGGCGGATGCCGAACTTGTCGTTGACGACCACCACCTCGCCCTGGGCGATCAGGTAGCCGTTGACCAGCACGTCCATCGGTTCGCCGGCCATCGCGTCGAGCTCGACCACCGAGCCCTGCGCGAGCTGCAGGATGTGCTTGATCGGGATGCGCGTGCGGCCCAGCTCCACGGT
>CAZUUU010000120.1:0-9625 GCA_964622685.1 uncultured Methylibium sp. | reverse complement strand
GCCGTCGCGTCGCGTCAATGCGCATCGCACAGGTCATTGATCAGCATCTCCCTAACGAGCACAGCTAATGCTGGAACTGCGTCGCACCCCGTCGACGCCTTCCTCCACTCCATCGCCGGCTGGCGCGCCGAGACCCTGACCGAAGTTCGCCGCCTGATCCACGAAGCCGCGCCCGACATCGTCGAGGACTGCAAGTGGGCCAAGGCCAGCAATCCCGGCGGCGTGCCGGTGTGGTCGTGCGACGGCATCGTCTGCACCGGCGAGGCCTACAAGCAGGTGGTCAAGCTGACCTTCGCCCGCGGTGCCTCGGTGGACGATCCGCAGGGCCTCTTCAACGCCAGCCTGGAGGGCAACACGCGCCGTGCCATCGACATCCGCGAGGGCGAGTCGCTCGATGCGCGGGCCTTCAAGGCGCTGATCCGGGCGGCCGTTGCGGCCAACCGGCAGGCGGTCGCGGCCAAGGCGCCGAGCCGTGGCCGGAAGTGAGCCGCGTCCATGCCCACGATCACCCCTGAGGCCGTCGTCGCCTTCCTCCACGAGTTCGAGCGCCTGGCCGATCAGGAGGACTTCGCTCTCATCCGCGACCTGATCGACGAGCGCGCCTACTTCCGCTTCAACGACGGCGACTTCATCGGCCGCGCCGCGATCCAGGCCGCCTTCGAGAAGACCTGGCGCGGCGACCCGACGGTGAAGAAGGCGCGCTTCTACCTGAGCGACATCACCGTGCTGACCGTCGACGAGAACACGGCCACCGCGACCTACACCTGGCACTGGGAGGGCTCGCAGGGCGATCGGAGCTTTTCCGTGCGCGGCCGCGGCAGCCGAGTGCTGGTGCGCGGGGCAGGGGACTTGCGGATCGTCCATGAGCACCTGAGTCGATTTCCATGAACTGGGAAGCTGTGATGAGCAATATTCACCTCTGGGTGCTTGGGCTAGCACTCGTCGTCGGGCTGGTGTGGGGGCTGGCGTCCAAAGGGCGCTCGCATCGGACTGCCGATCGCGAGCCACGGAAGCAGGCCCCGCCGCCCGCTTGGGGGTCGACCCGGAACCCGCTGCGCGGCTTGCTGGGGGCGATCGGCACTCCGCTGCAGTGGGTGGCTCTGGCGGTACTGGCTCTGCTGCTGTGGAAGATCGACTTCTTCGGTGAGACCGATCACTGGCCCATGACCATCTTCGTCTTGATCATGATCTGCGTTCCCGTCCTGGTCGTGCTCTTCGCCGCAAAGTCTGTAGGCCGAGGCACGAGAAAGATCCTGGGACCACGGCACGGCGCGCGCGAAGCAGACCGCGACTAGCCGATCGTCGACCGGCCGCATGTCTCCCATCCATCGCTGCGAACTGCCGGCCGATGCCCTGCTGCAGCGCCACGCCGGCGCGGGAGCCTATGCCGACTGCTACGCGGTCGACGTCGCGGGCCGCGTGTCGCACGCCGCGTTCGTCGAGGCGTTCTACACGACGTGGGTGTTCAAGCTGGAGCGCCTGATCCTGCGGCTGTTCGCGTCTCGGCCGTCGACGGACGACGAAGCGAGGCAACTCGCGGCCGGCACGCGCGACAGCTTCGCCGCGTGGTCCGTCGAGGGCCGCACGGCGGACCAGTTGCTGCTGGGGGACTTCACCGGCCGCACGAAATCCTGGCTCATGGTGGCCGCGGCCGAAGGCACCGCGTCGCCGAAGACGCGTCTCTACTTCGGCTCTGCCGTCGTTCCCGTGCGCAGCCGACGCACGGGCCAGGCCGGCCTGGGCTGGATGTTCCGCGCGCTGCTGGGCTTTCACAAGCTGTACTCGCGCATCCTGCTAGGTGCTGCGAGAGCGCGGCTGGGCTGAGCCGATTGGGGAGGTGTCGATGACGACGAGAACCGCGTCCTGCTGCTGCGGCCAGCTGCGCATCGAGGTCGACGGCGACCCGCAAGGCGTGGGCGTGTGCCACTGCCTGGCCTGCCAGCAAAGAACCGGCAGCGTCTTCGCCGCGCTGGCGGCCTTTGCGGCGCCGTACCGGGTCCACGGCGAGGCCACGGAGTTCGTGCGCGCCGGCGACCAGGGCGCGAAGTTCAGGTTCCGCTTCTGCCCGGTCTGCGGGTCGAACCTGTTCCACACCGAGGAGGGGCGCGAGGCCCTGGGCGTCGCCGTGGCCGTGGGCGGCTTCGCGGACCCGGCCTTCCCGCCGCCCCAGGACTCGGTCTACGACTGCCGCCGTCATCCCTGGGTGCAGTTGCCGGCCGGCGTGACGGTGTTCGACAAGGATCCGGTCTGAGCTACCCTGGCGAACGACGATGAACGACCTGCCACCGCTCCCCGCGCCGCGGCTCGGCCGCTACCGCCACTACAAGGGCGGCGAGTACGAGCTCGTCGGCGTCGCGCGGCACAGCGAGACCCTGGAGCCGCTGGTCCTGTACCGCCCGCTCTACAACGCCAGCGGCCTGTGGGCGCGGCCCTGCGCGATGTTCTTCGAGGACGTCGATGTGGACGGCCGGCGCCAGCCGCGTTTCGCTGCCATCGACCCGGCGGATCCCCCGTCGTCTCTGGAGTCACCCGCATGACCGAACGAACCGCGGCCCTGGCCGCCGCCCTGATCCGCAACTTCAACGAGGTGCCGCTGACGCGCGACGTGCGCGAGCCGCACTACGACGCCCGCGCGGCGCGCCTGGCGCGGGGCACGGCGGCCCGCAAGCTGGGGGCGACGATCGACATCCTCGAGCCCGGCAAGCGCGGCTGCCCCTACCACCTGCATCACGCGCAGGAGGAGATGTTCATCGTCGTCGAGGGCAGCGGCACGCTGCGGGTCGCCGGCGAGATGCTGCCGCTGAAGGCCGGCGACGTGGTCTTCATCCCGGCCGGCCCCGAGTACCCGCACCAGATCATCAACACCTCGGACGCGCCGCTCAAGTACCTGTCGATCAGCACGATGGAGACGCCGGAGATCTGCGAGTACCCGGACTCGGGCAAGTACCTGGCCGAGGCCAGCCTCGACAGCAAGACGCCCTTCGACGTGATCGACCGCAAGGGCGCCAGCCTCGACTACTGGGACGGCGAACCGTGATGCCGCGCTTTCTGGCCAGCGACGCCGCGCGCAGCCGCTTCGGCTGGGACGCGCTGCGCGTGGTGCTGGCCGGCCTGATCGCCGCGCACGGCTGGGCGCGGCTGGTGGAAGGCGGCGTCGTGCCCTTCGGCGGCTGGCTCGACAGCCAGGGCTTCCCGTTCGGCCTGGGCATCGCCGGCGCCGTCACCGCGCTCGAGATCGTGGGCACCGTGCTGCTGCTGGCCCGTCGCTTCGTGGTGCCGCTGTGCCTGGCCTACGCCTTCGTCTACGCGATGGGCATCGTGCTCGTGCATGCCAAGGCCGGCTGGTTCGTCGTCGGCCTGGGCCGCAACGGCGCCGAGTACAGCGTGCTGCTCATCGCCTGCCTGCTGTGCGTCGGCCTGCAGCATGCGCGCGGCCCGCGGCCCTAGTCGCGGATCGTCGCCACGCCGCCGCAGACCGACAGCTCCCGGCAAGCCTCGTGTCAAACACCCGCGAACTTCGGTCTTCAGACTGCGCAGCTTTTCATCTGGAGAGCCCATGCGCCTGTTGCCTTGCATCCCCCTGTCGGTCCTTGTCCTGGTCCTCGCCGCCCCTGCACACGCCAAGTCCGAGGTGTGTCATGCGGCCTCCGACACGCAGATCGCGTCCTTGTTCGACCGCTGGAACGCGTCGCTGCAGACCGGGGAACCCCGGCGGGTCGTCGCCAACTACGCCGCGCGATCGATCCTGCTGCCCACGGTGTCCAACAAGCCGCGCCTCACGGCCGAGGAGAAGGAGGACTACTTCGAGCACTTCCTGCAGCGCAAGCCGGTGGGCCGGATCGACAGCCGCTCGATCGAGGTCGACTGCAACAGCGCCATCGACGCCGGCCTGTACACGTTCACCTTCGCCGACGGCTCGCAGGTCAAGGCCCGCTACACCTTCACCTACAAGTGGACGGGCAAGGACTGGCTCATCACCAGCCATCATTCGTCGGCCATGCCGGAGAAGAACTGAGGCCGGCGCCTGGCTGCTTGCGTCGCGCCGCAGGCTCGACGGCAAGCCCCCGGCGGCCCCCGACGCGGGAGGGCCGTGATGCCGGCGCGACCTGACGGGCTGGCGGTTCGCTGCCTGCGCAGGGTGGTCGCCATGGGCACGCTGGTCCTCGCCGCCGGCTGCGCATCGACCGGGCGCCCGGCCTGCGCGCCGGGCCAGCAGGCGATGCTGAGCGAGGCGCTGTACTTCGGCACCAGCAAGCCGGGCGGCGTGGTCACGGCCGCGGACTGGCAGGCCTTCCTCGACGAGGTGGTGACGCCGCGCTTCCCGCAGGGACTGAGCGTCTGGCGCGCCGCCGGGCAGTGGAAGTCCGAGGCCGGGCCCATCGTCAGCGAGGCCTCGTACGTGCTGAACATCGTGCATGCCGGCGCTGCGGCGGAGCGGCAGGCGCTCGGCGATATCGTGGCGGCCTACAAGACCCGGTTCCAGCAGGAAGCCGTGCTGCGCGTGCAGGGCGCGGTGTGCGCGAGCTTCTAGCAGGGCCGACAAACGCGAGAGGGGT
This sequence comes from uncultured Methylibium sp., assembly GCA_964622685.1. Classification (GTDB taxonomy): domain Bacteria; phylum Pseudomonadota; class Gammaproteobacteria; order Burkholderiales; family Burkholderiaceae_C; genus Methylibium. The sequence continues at coordinate 5,069 of CAZUUU010000120.1, read as the reverse complement.
GTCCATGTCCACGAGCCACATCCGCGACGCCATCGCCGGCGTCGCCCGGCACTTTGCCGAGCATCCGCAGGATGCGCTGTCCACCGACAGCCCCGCGGTCTCGGTGCTGCAGGCCGACCTGCGCTGCGTGGCCGCGGGACCCAACGGCGCCCGCATGGCGAGCGACATGCCCATGGCACTGGGCGGCGGCGGCACGGCGCCGTCGCCGGGCTGGCTGCTGCGGGCCGCGCTGGCCAACTGCGATGCCACCGTCATCGCGATGCGCGCCGCGCAGCTCGGCATCGCGCTGCAGCGGCTCGAGGTCAGCGTCGGCAGCCGCTCCGACGACCGCGGCCTGCTCGGCGTGGCCGACGGCGTCCCGGCCGGCCCGCTGGGCATCCGCATCCACATCCGCATCGCGGCGGCGGGGGCCTCGCCCGAGCAGCTGCGCGAGCTGGTCGCGTGGGGCGAGGCCCATTCGCCGGTCGGCGATGCGCTGCGCCGGGCGGTGCCGGTCGAGTCCGAGGTCGAGGTGCTGTAGCGGCGAGCGTGTCCTGATCGGTTGAGAGCCTGCGTTGAACGAAGGAGGGCGTGCGGCTCGACTGCGCACCCCGACCTTCACTTCACAGGGAGAAACCGAAATGGCTGCCAACCCCAAGCTCGACACGTACCTCTTCGCCGCGCTGCTCGTCACGATGATCAGCGGATGCAGCATGTTCACCGACACCGGCCTCGCGGCGCGGGCAGCCCGCGACCCGGGCTCGCCGACGGCGCCGTCCACGTCGGTGCCGCAAGCCAACGGCTCGACGGTGCCTGCGCGCGACTTCGACTTCATGCTCTGAGCCGGGGCGCTGTCTCGACCGCCCGGAGCGGTCGGTCGGGGCGGGCCCGCCCGAGGCGCACTTCTTGCAAGGCTCGCGCACCATCCTCCCCATGCAACGACGATGAGCGCGAGCCGCGTTTTCAGGACCCCCGACTTCCTGCAACCCGCCGACGGCGAGCCGATCCGCTCGGTGATCACCGAGTCTGACGACGCGGCGGTCGTGGCTTGGCATGTCAAGCCCGGTCAGCGAATCTCGGCCCATGTTCACCCGAGCGGTCAGGACACCTGGGTCATCCTGTCGGGTCGAGGCGACTACCAGCTCGACGTGCAAGGCCGGACCGCCTCGGTCGCACCGGGCGATGTGGTCGTGGCGCACCGCGGCGAGGTGCACGGTGTCTTCAATCCAGGCCCGGAGCCGTTGATCTTCGTCTCGGTCGTCTGTCCGGCCCTGTCGGGCTTCGAACCTGTGTCCGGCAGCGGCGCACGGTAGAGTCGCGTCCCGCATCCTGCCTGCCCGGAGATCGCATGGCCAGCTACGTCGAAGGAGCCCTGATCAAGGACGAGCGCATCGTCCACCTGGGGCGCATCAGCCTGTGGTCGCTGTGGGGCTGGCTGCTGGCGGGCATCGTGCTGCTGCCGGCCTTCGGCCTCGGCCTGATCTTCCTGGCGGTGGCCTACGTCAAGTACAAGACCACCGAGCTGGCGATCACCACGCGCCGCGTCATCGCCAAGTTCGGCTTCGTCAGCCGGCGCACGGTGGAGCTCAACATCCACAAGGTCGAGAGCGTGCAGGTGGACCAGAGCGTGATGGGCCGGCTGCTGAACTACGGCACGCTGGTGATCGCCGGCGCCGGCGAGCCGCAGGCGCCGATCCCCGGCATCTCCGACCCGATCGCCTTCCGTCGCGCCTTCATCGAGGCGCAGGACGGCGCGCGGGCCCCGCTGCAGCCGTGACGCAGCGCGTCCTGGCCCGTCCGCCGGCGATCGCGGACGCGCGCGACTTCCTCGCCGCGGCGCGACGCAGCCGCGAACTGCACCATCCCTGGATCACGGCGCCGGACACGCCGGCGAAGTTCCGCGCCTACGTCGAACGCATGGCGGAGCCGGCGAACAGCGGCTACCTGGTGTGTCGCCGCGACGACGGCGCGCTGGTCGGCGTCTTCAACCTGACCAACATCGTGCGCGGGCCGTTCTGCAGCGGCTACCTCGGCTACTACGCGTTCGCCGGGCACGAGGGCCAGGGGCTGATGAGCGAAGGCCTGCGCGCCGTCGTGCGGCATGCCTTCGGGGCGCTCAGGCTGCACCGGCTGGAGGCCAACATCCAGCCGGCCAACGGCGCGTCGATCGCGCTGGTCGCGGCCTGCGGCTTCCGCAAGGAAGGCTACTCGCCGCGCTACCTGAAGATCGGCGGGCGCTGGCGCGACCACGAGCGCTGGGCGCTGCTGGCCGACGCACCCCGGCCGGCGGCGCGATGAACCTCAACACCGCCCGCATCTTCGTGCGCGACATCCACCGCGCCCGCGCCTTCTACGGCCAGGTGCTGGGCCTGGCGCTGCGCGCCGACGGCAGCGCGCAGGGCTACTGCGTGTTCGACGCCGGCAACTGCGAGCTGGTCGTCGAGGCGGTCGCGGCCGACGCGCCGGCCGAGGAGCAGGCGCTGGTCGGGCGCTTCACCGGCCTGTCCTTCCGCGTGCCCGACGTGCACGCCGCCCACGTCGACCTGGTCCGCAAGGGCGTGGTCTTCAGCGGCCCGCCGGAGCGGCAGTTCTGGGGCGGCGTGCTGGCCACGCTGCGCGACCCCGAGGGCAACGAGCTGCAGATCGTGCAGCGGCCGGCCGGGGGCTGAGCGCGGGCGGTCGCGGTGCGGCTCAGTCGCCGCGCTCGCTGTCGAGGAAGTCGATGCGCTGGCGCGCGCCGTTGACGACCAGCGCGTTCCAGCGCCGCTGCTGGGCCGGGGTCGCGGCCCAGGCACTGCCGAACAGCGCCGGCCCCTGGTCGTGCATCACGATCGCGAGCTGCGCCGACGGCACGTGGCCGGCGTCGGCCAGCGCGCTCAGGCGCCCGTAGGCATGCGCGTAGCGGCGTTCGCGGAAGGCCTGCTCGGCCTGGGTCAGGCTGGTGGCCTGGCCGACGGTCAGCGAGGGGTCGCGCGCGTCGTGGGCGTCCAGCGCGATGAAGGGCACGGCCAGCAGCGTGGTCAGCGGGATCGCGAGTGCGAAGCGGCGCAGGCGCTCGGCGGTGCGGCGCCGGCGGCGCAGGCGGGCGCCGGACGACGGCGAGGACGGGACGGAGGGCGAGGTGGCGATGGTCATGATGTTCTCCCTGAAGGGTGGATGCGAGCCGGCATGCACGCCGGGCGGCAAGGGCTCGCATCCAGTACCACGTAGGGAGCGGCCGCAGCCGGACATGCTCAGCGCATCGCGACGACGCGCGTCGATGCTTCCTGCAGCGGCGCCTTCAGGTGCGCGCCGAGCTCGGCGTGGCTGCGCTGCGCCCGCGCCGCCTCGGCCAGCAGGGGCCGTGCGCCGCGCAGGTCGCCCAGGTCGAGCAGGCAGTCGGCCAGCGCGACCCGCGTCTCGGCGAGCCAGGGGCTGTCGGCGGACTCCTGCGCGGCGCGCAGCGCCAGCGCGGCCTCGAGCTCGGGGCGCGCCGCGCGCGCGTCGCCGCCGCGCTGGCGCGCCTGCCCCAGGCGCAGCAGCGCCTCGGCCTCCAGCCGCGGGTGGCGATCGCGCAGCGGCGAGCCGCGCAGGTGATCGAGCGCCTGCTGCGCCAGCGACTGCGCCTCGGCCGGGCGTTGCTGCAGCAGGCGCACCTGGGCCAGCAGCAGCCGTGCGCGCGTCTCGTCCAGGCGCAGCGGCAGCTGCGCGGCGTTCGGTGGCGGCGTGACGGCGGCGAGTCGCGCCTCGGCCGCGGCCGAGGCGCCGCGCGCCAGCAGCAGGCGGGCCTGCTCGATCAGGTAGCGGTTGTGCAGGGCCGGCAGCGCGGCGTCGCCGGCGATGCGGCGCCACGAGCCCCAGGCCTCGTCGAGGGCGCGCCGGGCCTCGTCGTAGCGGCCCATCGCGGTCAGCGGCTCGGCCTCGAGCAGCAGCAGGCGCGACAGCGGCAGCGAGTCGGGCAGCTGCCTGCGCATCCTGTCGACGCCGCTCGCCAGGCGCGCATGGCCGTCGGCCAGGTGCCCGTCGTCGAGCAGCAGCTGCGCGCCGACGCGCTGCGCGGCGTCGAGCGCACTGGGCGTCGCGTTCGATTCCTTGCGCTCGGTCGCGGCGATGCCGTCCTGCACCAGCCGGCGGCCCTCGTCGCGCCGGCCGGTGGCGTGCAGCAGGCCGCCGAGCTTGAGCTGCGTCTGCAGCGTGACGCTGCTGTGCTCGCCGGTGAGCCGGCGCGCCAGCGCGAGCGCCGTGCGCAGGTCGCGCTCGGCCTCGTCGAGCCGCAGGTCGCCGGCGTGGGCCTCGGCGCGTTGCACCAGCGGCGTGATCGACCAGGCCGACGGCCCGTTGAGATGGCGTTCCGCGAGCTCCAGCGCCCGGTCATGTCCCGCCGCGGCGGCCGCGTACTCGCCGGCGATGAACTGCGCCCGCGCCACGGCCTGCTGCGCGTGGAAGTGGCTGGTCCAGTCGGACGGGCGGGTGCGGAAGTGCTGCTGCGCGGCCAGCGCGTCGCGGCGGGCCGCGGCCACCGAGTAGTACTGCTGGTGCTGGGCCGACTCCAGCAGCACCCAGCCGCGCGTCTCGGAGCTGTGGTCCCCGGCCGCGTCGAGGATGCGTCGGGCCTCGTCCAGCGCCGCGACGGCACGCATCGGCCGGTCGGTGGCCGCGACGTCGTTGGCCAGGGCGAGCAGCGCCTCGGCGACGCGCGGATCGGACGGGCCGTAGGCGCGGCGCAGCGCGTCCAGCCGCTGCTCGCGCATGCGTACCGCGTCGTCGTGCAGGCCGAGCTGGTAGTACATGTCGGCCAGGGTGTTGAGCACGTCGTCCTGCGCCGCCGGCGAGTCCTTCAGGCTCTCGACGGCCTGGGCCGCGCCGATGTCGAGCAGTTCGCGCGCCGTGGTCTGGCGCGCGCGGATCGGGTCGGGGTTCTTCAGCGAGTTGGAGCGGAACAGGTTGAGCAGCACCTCCTGCACCGCCTGCGCGCGCTGCGTCTCGCGCTGCGCCAGCGCCGCCTGTTCGACCGCGCGCTTCGCCTGCCACATCGACACGCCGGCGCCCGCGACGACCGCGACGCCGACGGCCAGGCCGCTGTGGGTCTGGCAGCAGGCGCTGACGGTCCA
>CAZUUU010000119.1:0-9678 GCA_964622685.1 uncultured Methylibium sp. | reverse complement strand
GGGCGCGGCCGCAGGTTTCGCCGCGACGAACCCGGCCGACACGCTGCTTGATCTTGTCCGGTGCGACCTTGCGATTGCGCAGCGGAAACGCCAGGTTCTCGGCGACCGTCATCGTGTCGTAGATGACCGGGAACTGGAACACCTGCGCGATGTTGCGCTGCTGCGGGCTGGCGGCGGTGACGTCGCGACCGTCGAACCTGACCGTGCCCTGTGACGGCGTCAGCAGGCCCGAGACGATGTTGAGCAGCGTGGTCTTGCCGCAGCCCGAAGGGCCGAGCAGCGCATAGGCACCGCCGTCCTCGAACGTCATCTTCAGCGGCAGCAGCGCGTAGTCGCTGTCGGCCTTGGGGTGGGGCCGGTAGGCGTGCGCCAGGTCGAGGTCGATGCGGGCCATCAGCTTCTCCGCGCGCGCTCGGGTGCGACCAGCAGTGCGCCGTCGGCGCCGAAGACATAGGCCTGCGCCGGGTCGAGGTACAGCGTGATCGGCATGCCGAGCTCGAAGTCGTGCACGCCCGTCAGCTGCGCCACCAGCTCGCCGACCGCGGTGCTGGCATGCACGAAGGTGTCGGAGCCGGAGATCTCGGCGAGCTCGACCTGACCGGGCAGCGCCACGTCGCCAGGACGCGGCCGAACCCGCAGCGCGGCGGCACGCACGCCGACGGTCAGGCTGCCGGATCGTGAAGCCGACGCCGATGCGGGCAAGGGCACCTGCAGCGACGGTCCGGCGTTCAGCGTGAGGCCCAGGCTCGCCGCCGCCGCGGGGACCAGGTTCATCGGGGGATCGCTGAACGCCCGCGCGACGCGCAGCGACTTCGGCGCGTGGAAGACCTCGGCCGTCGGCCCGTACTGCAGCAGCTCGCCGGCGTCGAGCACGGCCGTCCAGCCGCCCAGCAACAGCGCCTCGCCGGGCTCGGTGGTCGCGTAGACGACCGTCGAGTCGCCGGCGGCGAAGAGCTGCGCCAGCTCCTCGCGCAGTTCCTCGCGCAGCTTGTAGTCGAGGTTGACCAGCGGCTCGTCGAGCAGCATCAGCGGCGCGTCCTTGGCCAGCGCCCGCGCGAGTGCGACGCGCTGCTGCTGCCCGCCCGACAGCTCGGCCGGCAGCCGCGCGAGGAAGGGCTCGATGTGCAGCTTGCGCGCGAGCTGCTGCACCCGCGCATCGATCGCCGCGCGATCCATCTTCTGCAGCTTCGCGCCGCGCAGCCGCAGCGGCGAGGCGATGTTCTCGGCCACGCTCATCGAGGGGTAGTTGATGAACTGCTGGTACACCATCGCGACATTGCGTTCGCGCACCGGCATGCCGGTCACGTCGGCGCCGTCGACGCTGACGCGGCCGGCGCTGGGCTTGTCGAGCCCGGCCATCACGCGCATCAGGCTGGTCTTGCCGGCCTGCGTCGCGCCCAGCAGGACGTTGACCTCGCCCGGGCGCAGCGCCAGGTCCAGCGGGTAGAGGTGCTGCACCGCGCCGACCTTCTGCGCGACCTGGTCGAGGACGAGCTGCATCAGGCGGCCTCGCTCCTGGCGGACGCCCCGGCAGCCTCGGCGCCGGCCGGGGCATCGTTCGCCGCGTCGAACCAGTCCTGCACGCGCTCGCGGGCGCCGGCCCCGACGTGCAGGCCGAGCTTGGAGCGGCGCCACAGCACGTCGTCGGCACTCGCCGCCCACTCGTCGCGCCGCAGGTAGCGCAGTTCGGCCTCGTGCAGGCCCGGGGCGACCTCGGGCCCGAGTTCGGCCAGCGAAGCCGCGTCGCCGAGCACACGCTCGATGCGCGAGCCGTAGGCCCGCGCCAGCCGGTGCGCCAGCGCTGCCGGCAACCACGGATGCCGGCGGCCGAGCGCGCCGACGAAGCGTTCGAAATCGAGGTCGGGCCGACCGCCGCGGCCTGGTCCGCCGGCCCCGCCGTCGATCCACGCCGACAGGTCGCCGCCCGGCAGGAACACGCCGTGCGTCCAGGCCGGACGCTCGTCGCCGAGCATGCGGCCCAGGTCGTCGGCTGCGTCCTCGGCCAGCTTGCGGAAGGTCGTGATCTTGCCGCCCCAGATGCTGAGCAGCGGCGCGGCGTCGGTGTTGGCTTCGAGCAGGTAGTCGCGCGTCACGGCACTCGGGTCGCCGGAGTCGTCGTCCAGCAGCGGCCTCACGCCCGAGTAGCTCCACACCACGTCGGCCGGCCGCACCGGCGCGCGGAAGTAGCGGCTGGCCTGCGTGCACAGGTAGGCCGTCTCGTCGGCGTCGATCCGTGCGGCCGCCGGGTCGCCGCCCTGCAGCTCGATGTCGGTGGTGCCGATCAGCGTGAACGCGCCCTCGTAGGGGATGGCGAAGATGATGCGGCGGTCGGGGTTCTGGAAGATGTAGGCATGGTCGTGCTCGAAGAGCCGCGGCACGACGATGTGGCTGCCCTTGACCAGGCGCAGGCTGCGCGTGGCCAGGGTCTCGCCGGCCGCGGGCACGGCCACGCCGCGCAGGAAGCTTTCGGCCCAGGGCCCGGCGGCATTGACCAGCGCGCGGGCACGCAGCGTGCGGCGTCGGCCGCCGGCGTGTTCGATCTGCACGGTCCAGGCGTCGGCGCTGCGCTGCGCGTGCAGGCAGCGGGTGCGCGTCAGCACGGTCGCGCCGTGCTCGCGGGCGTCGATCGCGTTCAGCACCACCAGCCGCGCATCGTCGACCCAGCCGTCGCTGTAGACGAAGCCGCGCACGAAGTCGGGCTTCAACGGCGCCCCCGCCGCGTGCTGGCGCAGGTCGACGGCACGCGAGGCCGGCAGCACCTCGCGCCGCGCGAGATGGTCATAGACGAACAGCCCGACGCGGATCAGCCAGGCCGGGCGCATCGACGCGTCCAGCGGCATCACGAAGCGCAGGGGCCACATGATGTGCGGCGCGCTGCGCAGGAGGCCCTCGCGTTCCGTCAGCGCCTTGCGCACCAGCGAGAACTCGTAGTACTCGAGGTAGCGCAGCCCGCCGTGGATCAGCTTGGTCGACGACGACGAGGTGTGGGCCGCCAGGTCGTCGCGCTCGCACAGCACGACCTGCCAGCCGCGGCCGGCCAGGTCGCGCGCGATGCCGCAGCCGTTGATGCCGCCGCCGACGACGAGCACGTCGCAGACGTCGGGCACGGCGGTGGGGGTGGCAGGCGAGTGGGTCACGGAGATCGTTGCGCGGGCGCCGGCAGGGGTCGACAAGCCCGCCTGTCGCGAAGCAAGCCGAGTTTGTAGATCCGGACGCGCCCAAACGCACCCGCGATTACCCGCGTTTCTTTTCGTTTACGTTCGCTTAGGCTTCGCGCCTCTGCCCCCATGACGCCCAATCCTCGCCAAGCCGAGCTGATCGACGCGGTACGCGCCGAGGGTGCGGTGTCGGTGGAAGCCCTGGCCGCGCGCTTCGGCGTCACGCTGCAGACGGTGCGCCGCGATGTGCAGCGGCTGGCCGAATCGGGCTTGCTCACGCGCTTCCATGGCGGCGTGCGCGTGCCCAGCTCCACCGTGGAGAACCTGGCCCACCCGCAGCGCGAAACCCTGCATGCCGAAGGCAAGGCGCGCATCGCACGCGCCGTGGCCGAACAGGTGCCCAACGACTGCGCGCTGATACTGAACATCGGCACCACCACCGAGGCGATCGCCCGCGAGCTGTCGGCCAAGCGCGGCCTGCGCGTGCTGACCAACAACCTCAACGTCGCCGCGATCCTGAGCGACAGCCCGGCGATCGAGGTGATCGTCGCCGGCGGCGTGGTGCGCCCGCGCGACCGCGGCATCGTCGGCGAGGCGACGGTGGACTTCATCCGCCAGTTCAAGGTCGACATCGGCCTGATCGGCATCTCGGGCATCGAGCAGGACGGCACGCTGCGCGACTACGACGTGCGCGAGGTGACGGTCGCGCGCGCCATCGTCGAGCACTCGCGCGAGGTCTGGCTCGCGGCCGACCACAGCAAGTTCAACCGCCCGGCGATGGTGGAGGTGGCGCGCTTCGCGCAGATCGACGCGCTGTTCACCGACGCGCCGCCGCCGGAGGCTTTCGTGCCCTTGCTGGCGGAGGCTGGCGTGGAGTGCGTGGTGGCAGGATGACGGCCACCGAGGAGGCCCCGCCATGACTTACCTGCTCGCCCTCGACCAGGGCACCTCCAGCTCGCGCAGCATCGTGTTCGACCGCGGCGGGCGCATCGTCGCGATGGCGCAGCGCGAGTTCCGGCAGATCTACCCGCAGCCGGGCTGGGTCGAGCACGATCCGCGCGAGCTGTGGGAGACCCAGCTGGCCACCGCGCGCGAGGTGCTCGCCCGGGCCGGCCTGCGCGCGCAGGACATCGCGGCGATCGGCATCACCAACCAGCGCGAGACCACCGTCGTCTGGGACCGCCGCACCGGCGAGCCCATCCATCCTGCGATCGTCTGGCAGGACCGCCGCGCCGAGCCCACCTGCGCCGCGCTGCGCGAGGCCGGGCACGAGGCGCTGGTGCGCCGCAAGACCGGGCTGATCATCGATGCCTACTTCTCGGGCACCAAGCTCCAGTGGATCCTCGACCACGTGGCCGGTTCGCGCGAGGCCGCGCGCCGCGGCGAGCTGGCCTTCGGTACCGTCGACAGCTGGCTGCTGTGGCACCTGACCAAGGGGCGCGTGCATGCCACCGACGTGAGCAATGCCTCGCGCACGATGCTGCTCGGCGTGCACGACAACACCTGGGACGAGGAACTGCTGGCGCTGCTCGACATCCCGCGCGAGCTGCTGCCCGAGGTGCGGCCCTCGGCCTGCGAGTTCGGCGTGGCCGATGCGGACTGGCTGGGGGCGCCGCTCCCCATCGGTGGCATCGCCGGCGACCAGCAGAGCGCGCTCTTCGGCCAGGCGTGTTTCCGCCCCGGCCTCGCGAAGAACACCTACGGCACCGGCTGCTTCATGCTGATGCACACCGGCGCGGCCTTCCAGACCTCGGCCAACGGCCTCATCACCACCAGCGCGGCGCAGCCCACGGCGACGCCCGAGTTCGCGCTGGAAGGCAGCGTCTTCATCGGCGGCGCCGTCGTGCAATGGCTGCGCGACGGCCTGCGTGCCATCAAGGGCAGCGGCGAGGTGCAGGCGCTCGCCGAGAGCGTGCCCGACGCCGGCGGCGTGGTCTTCGTGCCGGCCTTCACCGGCCTGGGGGCGCCCTACTGGCAGCCGCAGGCCAGCGGCGCGATCGTCGGCCTGACGCGCGGCACGACGGTGGCGCACATCGCACGCGCCGCGCTGGAGAGCATCGCCTTCCAGAGCGCCGCGCTGCTGCAGGCGATGAGCCGCGATGCGACGGCCGCAGGCGGCCAGCCCGTCAGCGAGCTGCGCGTCGATGGCGGCGCCTGCGTCAACGACATGCTGATGCAGTTCCAGGCCGATCTGCTGGGCATCCCGGTGGTGCGGCCCAAGGTCATCGAGACCACCGCACTCGGTGCGGCCTACCTCGCCGGACTGGGCTGCGGGGTCTACAGCAACCTCGACGAGCTGGCCGCGCAATGGCAGGTGGAACGCCGCTTCGTGCCGACCTTGAGCCGCGAGCGCGCCGCCGATCGCATGGCGCGCTGGGAGCACGCGGTGCGGCAGACGGTCGCGTCGTAAGCCGTGCCGCCACGGGCAGACGCCGTCAGGCCCGTCAGCGGCCGCGCAGCGTGCTGATCGGCACCCAGTCGTAGCCGCCGCGGCCGTCGGCGCGCAGCTTCCCGATCCCCGGGAAGCCGACATGGGCCGCGGCGATCCATGCGCCCTCGCGGGCCGCGTCACTGAACCCCTGCGCGCGGCTGGCCGCGGACTGCGCCTGCGAGGCGTCGAAGGACACGGTGGCCGACGGCAGCGCGAACTGCACCGCGGCCACGTGCATCAGGTCGCCCCAGAGGATCAGTGTCTCGCCGCCGCTCTGCACCACGTACACGGTGTGGCCCGGCGTGTGGCCGGGCGCCGGCATCGCCTGCACGCCGGCCGCCAGCGCGGTAGGCCCCTCGAAAGTGCGAAAGCGCCCGCCGTCGACATAGGGCGCCAGCGCGTCGATCGCGCTCTGGAAATCTTCCTTGTCGTACTTCGCCGCGGCCATCTTCTCGCGGCTGAGGTAGTGGCCGGCCTCGCGCGCGTCGGCGCGCACCACCGCCCGCGGGAACAGCGCGCGGCCGTCGATCGCGAGGCCGCCGACGTGGTCGGTGTGCAGATGGGTCAGGTAGATCTCGTCGATGCGCTCGGGCGTGTAGCCGGCGGCGCGCAGGTTCGCCTGCAGCTTGCCCAGGCCATCGCCGAAGGCGCGCGAGGCCCCGGTGCCGGCGTCGATCATCACCACGCGCTCGCCGTCGTCGACGACGAAGGCGTTGACCGACAGCGTGGCGGTCGCCGGCAGCCCGGCGCGGTCGCGCAGCGCCTTCAGCTGCGGCTTGCCGGGACGGGCGAAGACCTCGTCGACCGGCAGTTCCAGCGTGCCGTCGTGGAGCGCGGTGACGGTGAGCTGGCCGATGCGGGTGCGGTACCAGCCAGGGGTGTCGGCCGACGGCTCGACCGCGCCTGCGTACGCCCCATCGTTGCCGACAAGCACCAAGGCGATGCAGCAAGAGACAGCAAGGCGAATCAGCTTCATCCGCCGTATTCGCGGTTCGCCCCTCACCTCAAGCGACAAGTTCGGCCGCAGTGACGACGATCCCGTCCTCATCCGCATACACGCTGTCCCCCACCCTCACCCACACCCCCTGCACCTGCACCGCCACGTCGCGCTGTCCCTCGTTGCGCTTCTCCGTCGGCAGCGGCATCAGGCCCAGCGCGCGGATGCCGACCTTCGCGGCGCGCAGCTCGGCCGCGTCGCGCACGCAGCCGTCCACGACGATGCCGGCCCAGCCGTTCTTCGCGGCCGCCGCAGCCAGGTTGCCGCCGACCAGCGCGCGGCGCAGCGAGCCGCCGCCGTCGACCACCAGCACGCGGCCCCGGCCGGGTTCGTCGAGCGCGGCCTTCACCAGCGAGTTGTCCTCGAAGCACTTCACCGTGCTGGCCGGGCCGGCGAACCTGGCGACGCCGCCGTAGCTGTGGAAGACCGGCGGCAGCACGCGGAACTTGCCGTCGCTGTCGTTCTTGTGCGCGTCGCACAAGTCACACGTCGAGAATGTCGGCCCCTCGTCCGCGGCGTACCGCGGCCGGTCCCCCGAGGGGACCTCGCCCGGCTTGGGGCGGCCCGGCGCCGGGCTCGTGTCCTTGCGGTCGGTCGCGGTCATGCGTTCTCCACTTTCCTGATGGTCGGCTTCACGTCCTCGCGCTTGGCGGGCAGCATGGCCTGGTTGGCGCGCGCGGCGTTCAGCACGATGGCGGTCGAGGTCTCGGTGAGGATGCAGAACTTGGTGACCACGGCGTCGAGATGGGCCACGTCGATGACGGCGATCTCGAGGATCCAGCTGTCTTCGCCGGTCACGTTGTAGGCGTTCACGACCTCGGGGGTCTGCTGGATCAGCTTGACGACGCGCTGGTACTCGGCCCGGCCCACGCGGATCATGGCGCGAATGCCGTAGCCCAGCGCCGCCAGGTTGACCGTGGCGCGGTAGCCCGTGATGACGCCGGCCGCCTCGAGCTTGCGCACGCGCTCGGTCACCGCGGGCTGGCTCAGGTGAACGCGGCGGCCCAGTTCGGCCATCGACAGGCGTGCGTCGGCCTGCAGTTCCGCGAGGATGCGGGTGTCGTAGTGGTCGAGGGCCAGCGCTTCGGGCATGTGCAAAGCGTAGCAGGGATTTTTTCTTGAATCTCAAGGCACGGTGGCTGCGTTTCCTTGATTCGCCGCTGGATGGTGGCGATGCGGCCTTCTACGATGCTGCCGCATGAGCACGCTCGCCGCCCCTCCCCTGGCCGCACCCCGCGCCGGCCTGTCGCCGCTGGTCATCGCCTGCCTCGCAGCCACCTGGCTGGTCTGGGGCTCGACCTACCTGGCCATCAAGTTCGCGCTGGTCAGCTTTCCGCCCTTCGTGCAGATGGGCTCGCGCTTCCTCGTCGCCGGCGGCGCGCTGCTGGCGTGGACGGCCTGGCGCGGTGCGCCCATGCCGACGCGCCGGCAGTGGCTGCACGCGCTGGCCGTCGGCACGCTGATGCTGGGCGGCGGCATGGGCGGCACCGCCTATGCCGAGCAGACGGTGGGCTCGGGGCTGGTCGTGGCCTTCATCGCGGTCGTGCCGGTGCTGATGGCCCTGCTGCTGACGCTGTGGCGCGTCTTTCCCACGCGGCTCGAGGCCCTGGGCATCGCCGCCGGACTGGGCGGCGTGCTGATGCTGACGCAGGGCGCGGGCTTCCAGGCCTCGACTGCGGGCCTGGTGGCCATCGCGATCGCCTGCGTGGCCTGGAGCGTGGGCAGCGTGCTGAGCCTGCGCACCCTGCCGCTGGCACCCGGCGCCACCGGCTTTGCCAGCGAGATGATCTGCGGCGGCGCGGTGCTGATGGCGATGGCCGCGCTGGACGGCGAATACGCGACGCTGGCCGCGCAGTGGCCGCCCGAGCCGCAGGCCGTGGCGGCCTGGATCTACCTGGTGGTCTTCGGCTCGTTGATCGCCTTCAACGCCTACATGCTGCTGCTGGCGCGCGCGCCGGCCTCGCTGGCGTCGAGCTACACCTTCGTCAACCCGGTCATCGCGATGCTGCTGGGCGTGGCGGTGGCGGGCGAAGTCGTCAGCGGCTACGAATGGGCCGCGGCCGGCGTCGTGCTGGTGGGCGTGGTGCTGATGCTGGCCGGGCGACGCCCGGCCACGCACGACACCGACTAGGACCTAGGCTGCGCGCGCGAGGCGCGCATCAGCACCGCGCCGTCGGCGTCCTGCAGCGTCAGGAAGCCGTGCGGCGGCACCGTGGCCCGCGCGGCGCGCTCCAGCGCGGAGAGCACGCGGTCTTCCTGTTCCATCAGCGCCGGGCTGCAGGCCATGCGGGTGGTCGCGACCGGCTCGATCTTCAGGCGATTGCCCTCCAGCGTGTAGCGGCCGCGCAGCGTGTTGCAGCTGCCATGGCCGCTCAAGGCGCCTTCGGGGCCGAACACGAGGCGGGCCTTGCTCTTGTCGACCAGGGGTGCGCTGCGCGCCTGCTCGATGATCCATTCGCCCAGCACCTGCGGGTCGGGCGCCTCGATCAGCACCTGCTGCGGCGGCGGCTCGGGCTTCGCCGCGGCCTGGGGCTTGGGTGGAGCCATGGGCTGGGTCGACGGCGGGACGCCGCCGCAGGCGGCGAGCGCCAGCACGGACAGCAGTGGCAATGCGCCAAGACGGATGGACATGGGGACTCCCTGGGTGATCTTGTTCAGCGCGCAGTGTCGCGCGCCTGCGCGGCGGCGCGGATCGCCGCCAGCGTCGTCCGCGAGGTGCTGACGTCGGCATCGAGCTTCAGGTGGATCAGCGTCGGCTCGCCGGCCCGCAATGCCTCGGCGAAGGCCGGCTCGAAAGCCGCCGTGGCGTCCACGCGCGACGCACGCCAGCCGTAGGCCTGCGCGAGCGCCGCGAAGTCGGGGTTGAACAGGTCGCTGCCGCTCACGCGGCCGGGGTACTCGCGCTCCTGGTGCATGCGGATGGTGCCGTAGGTGCCGTTGTCGACGACGATGCTGATCAGCTTGCCCTCGCCGGTCCCGGCGCCGTAGCCCGTGGCAGTGGCGAGTTCCTGGCCGTTCATCAGGAAGTCGCCGTCGCCGGCGAGGTTGACCACGGTGCGCCCGGGATGCAGCAGCGACGCTGCCACGGCCGC
>CAZUUU010000118.1:0-9878 GCA_964622685.1 uncultured Methylibium sp. | reverse complement strand
CAGCTCGACGCCCTGGGACTGCGCGCCGACGAAGCGCCGCAGTGGCAGAGCCGGCGCGGGGCGCACTACGCGGCGGCACTCGAGCGGCTGCTCACGACCGGCCACGCCTACCCCTGCGCCTGCACGCGCCGGGACATCGCGCTGGCGCTCGCTGCGCAGGGCCGCCCGCGCGAACGCCATGCCGAACTGGTCTACCCCGGCACCTGCCGGCCGGAGCGCGGCGGTCTGCAGGGCCGCGCGGCGCGCGCCTGGCGGCTGCGCGTCGACGCGGGCGCGGCGGTCCGCTGGCTCGACCGCCGCCTCGGCGCCCAGGCGCAGGACGTCGCGGCCGAGGTCGGCGATTTCGTGCTCAGGCGCGCCGACGGCCTGTGGGCCTACCAGCTCGCGGTTGTCGTCGACGATGCCGAGCAGCGCGTCACCGACATCGTGCGCGGCGAGGACCTGGCCGACAACACGCCGCGCCAGATCCTGCTGCAGCGCACGCTCGCCCTGCCGGCACCGCGCTACCTGCACCTGCCGCTGGTGCGTGCCGCCGACGGCGAGAAGCTCAGCAAGCAGCACGGCGCGCCGCCGCTGGATGTGGATGCGCCGCTGCCGGCGCTGGCCGCCGCGGCCGGCGCACTCGGCCTCGACGTCGGGCGCCACGACACCCTGTCCGGCTGGCTGCAGGCGGCGACCGAGGCATGGCGCCAGCGGCAGACCGAGCTTGCGGCGTAGGAAAACGACTACAGCGCGGGGGCGCGAGCGACTATGCCTCCGGCACGCGGCGGTGGCTAACATTCGGTCACAGCGTGCCACGCCCTCCGCGGCACTTCCGTCCCCCCTGTCCCATGTCCCAGCGCCGCACCTTCATCGTCGAAGACAGTCCTGTCATCCGTGCCAACCTGATCGACACGCTCCAGGAACTGGCTCCCGTCTCGGTGGTCGGATGGGCCGACGGCGAGGCCGATGCGCTTCGATGGCTGGGCGAGCATCCCGATGGCTGGGACCTCTTGATCGTCGACCTCTTCCTCAAGCAGGGCTCGGGACTGGGCGTACTGCGGGCCTGTCGCGACCGGCCGGCGCCGCGCAAGCTGGTGGTCTTCAGCAACTACGCGACCGTGGACCTTCGCATGAAGAGCCTGGAGTTGCGCGCCGACGCGGTGTTCGACAAGTCCAACGAGATCGATGCGCTGATCGCCTACTGCGCCGCGCTCGACGGCGCACCGACCGGTCCCGGTGACGCCCCCGGCTGACCTACTGGATCAGGCCGTTCTTCAGCGCGTAGTAGGTCAGGTCGCTGTTGGACGCGAGCTTCATCTTCTCCATCACCCGCGTGCGGTAGGTACTGACCGTCTTCACGCTGAGGCTCAGGCTGTCGCCGATCGCGCCGATGGTCTCGCCCTGCGCGAGCCGCAGGAAGACCTGCAGCTCGCGCTCGGAGAGCTGCTCGTGAGGCAGGCCCTCGCCCTTGCCCGGGTTCAGCTGGTCGGCCAGCAGTTCGGCCACGCCCGGCGTGATGTAGCGCCGCCCCTGCGCCAGCGCGCGCACGGCGGTCAGGATCTCCGACGGCTCGCACTCCTTGTTGAGGTAGCCGCTGGCGCCCTGCTTCAGCAGCGCGGTGGCGTAGTGCGTCTCGGGGTAGGCGCTGAGCATCAGCACGGGCAGCTCGGGCGCGCGGGCGCGGATGCCCGAGAGCACGTCGACGCCGTTCTGGTCGGGCATCGAGACGTCGAGGATCAGCACGTCGATGCCGCCGGCGCGCACCAGGTCCAGTGCGTCGCGGCCGTTGGCGGCCTCGCCGACGACCTCCACGTCCATCTGCTCGGCCAGATACTGGCGCAGCCCGGTGCGCACGATCGCATGGTCGTCGACGATGGCAACTCGGATGGACATGGTAGGTTCGCGGGAGAGGATGGCGCAAATTCTAGGCTCGCGTCGCCGAACCGCGGCACGGCCGCCTGCACGCCATGATCCAAGCAAGCAAACTCCTGTCACGCTGGCGCGCCGTCGCCCTCAGCTTCCTGCTGGCGCTGATCACGGCGCTGGCCCTGCTGCTGATCAGCGAGACGTCGTATCGCCGTTCGCTGGCCGCGATCGGCAGCGCGACGCAGGTCTTCGACGTGCGCCTCGACGTGCGGCGGCTGCTGCGCCTGATGGTCGATGCCGAGACCGGCCAGCGCGGCTACCTGCTCACCGGCCGCGACGAGTACCTCGCCCCCTACAACCAGGCCGTCAGCGAGATCGGCGAGCTGCTGCGGCGCCTCACGCCGTACTACCAGGGTCAGCCCGAGCAGGTCCGCGACTTCGAGGCGATGGCCCGGGCCATCGAGAAGAAGCTGTCCGAGATCGACATCACGCTGAAGTTGCGCCGGGACGGCCGCGACAGCGCCTGGCAGGGCCTGATCGACACCGACATCGGCAAGGACGCGCAGGACACGATCCGCCGCTCGGCGGACCGGCTGGAACAGGCCGAGATGCAGCGCCTGCAGCGGCATCAGGGCCAGGTGGGCCAGACGCTGCTGATCGCCCGCCTGGGCGTGGCGACGATGACGGTGCTGAGCGTGCTGGCCTTCTACTTCTACCTGAAGCAGACGCGCGCGCTGGGCGAGGAGCGCGAGCGCCAGCGTGCCCAGCTGGAGGCCGAGCGCGACCTGCTCGAGACCGAGGTGGATCGCCGCACCGAGGAGCTGACGGTGCTGGCCCGCCACCTGCAGCACGCGCAGGAGACCGAGCGCAGCCACCTCGCGCGCGAGCTGCACGATGAACTGGGCGCGCTGCTGACCTCGGCCAAGCTCGACGTTGCCCGGCTGCAGTCGCGCCTGCCCTCGGCCGCGCCCGAGGTCGCCGAACGCCTGCGCCATCTCAACGCGGCACTGAACGACGGCATCGCGTTGAAGCGCCGCATCATCGAGGACCTGCGTCCGTCGGCGCTGAGCCACCTGGGCCTGACGGTGTCGCTCGACATCCTGACGCGCGAGTTCGGGCAGCGCTCCGGCCTGGCCGTGCACACCGCCTTCGAGCCGGTGCCGCTGGACGAGAGCGGCGAACTGACGGTCTACCGCTTCGTCCAGGAGGCGCTGACCAACGTCGCCAAGTACGCGAAGGCCAGCCGCGTCGACGTGGGCCTGCGGCTGGCCGGCGACGGCGTCGAGGTGACGGTGCAGGACGACGGTGCGGGCTTCGACCCGGCCCAGGTGCGACGCAGCGCCCACGGCCTGAGCGGCATGCGCTTTCGGGTCGAGGCCGAAGGCGGCCGCATGCAGCTGAGGTCGCAGCCCGGCCAGGGCACGCGGCTCGCCGCCTGGTTGCCGCCGGCCCCGGCGGTCGCCGCCGAAGCCACCGCCGACCGCGCGGCCTGAGTGCCGGAGGGCGGCGCCTGTCGGCGCCGTCCTACAGCCCCGCGCAGCGTCGGACGACGCGCACGGTCGGTGCCGCCTGATGGGCGCGCCGCGAGGCAGTTTCTACATTGGAGTCACAGCGAAGGCATGGCGCCCTCGCCGGTCTCCTGGCCGCCGTCGGGAGCCTCACCACCCCAGGAGCCCGTCATGCTGCACTACGCCGTCGTCTTCTTCGTCATCGCCCTGATCGCCGCCGTGTTCGGCTTCGGTGGCATCGCCGCCAGCGCCGCCGGCATCGCCCAGGTGCTGTTCTTCATCTTCGTCGTGCTGGCCGTGCTGAGCTTCCTGTTCGGCGTGTTCCGCAAGTGACGTCCCCGACCCTTCCCACCCACTCTCGCAAGGAGCTTCCCATGAACACCCGCAGCCCCACCCTCCAGCCCCAGGTCGAGCAAGCCGCGCATGCGGCCGATCAACTCGCCAGCAGCGCCGAGCAAGCGGTGAACGGCGTGCGTGAGCGCGTCATCCCGGCCGCGGTGCGCCTCGCCGGCCAGGCCGAAGAGCTCGCCCATCGCGGCGCCGACGCGGTTCGCGAGCGGGCCCATCAGCTGCGCAACCGGGCTGCCGACGCCACCGACCGCGGCGTGCAGTACGTGCAGGAAGAGCCGGTCAAGGCGGTGTTGATCGCCGCCGCCGCCGGTGCCGCGCTGATGGTGCTGGCGCAGTGGGCGACCTCGCGTCGCCGCGAGCGCGCCTGACGCCGAGGCGGCCGACCATGCTGCCGCTGTTGCGTGCGATCGCCGACGAACCTGGCGCACTGGTCGACCATGCGACCGCGTACGCCGACCTCGCCAGCGACGAACTGCAACGCATCGGGCAGGGTTGGTCGCGGCGCCTCGCCTGGCTGATCGCCGCCGGCGCCTCGGCGCTGGCGGCATTGGTGCTGGCCGGCGTGGCCCTGATGTTGTGGGCTGCGCTGCCGACGCCGGATGCCGCGCACCTATGGCTGCTCTGGGTCGTGCCGCTGGTGCCCGCGGTGTTGGCGGTCGTCGCGATCGTGGCGGCCAGGCCGAGCACGCATCAGCCCGCGTTCGCGGAGTTGCGTGGGCAGCTTCGCCAGGACCTCGAACTGGTGCGCGAAGGCCTCGCCTCATGAATGCACCGCTGGCAACACCGGCGCAGCGCCTCGAGGCCTCGCGCGAACGCCTGCGCAGCGCCTGGAAGGCGCGACGCGACGGTCCGGCATCGTCGGACGCGCCGACCGCCGGCGGCGACGGCTTGGTGTCCTGGCTCGAGCACGCGCTGACGTCGTGGTGGAACAAGCATCCGCTCAAGGGCATCGCTCAGGTGGCTGCGGATGTGGCCGAGCCGGCTGCCCGCAGCCTCCTGGAGCCCGAGGCAAAGCGCCATCCGCTGCGCCTCGTGGCCATCGCCGCGGGCATCGGTGCCCTGGTGGTTGCCGTGCGGCCCTGGCGCTGGCTGCCGCAGGCCGCCGTCTCCTCGCTGTTGATCGGCGCGCTGTGGCCGCACGGCAGCCTGCAGCGCTGGCTGAGCGGCGGCGGACTGATGCGCTGGCTGGCGAGCGGCGAATTGAGCCGGCTGGTCGCGGGCTTCGCCGCCATGCCGCCCGCTGCCTCCGCCGCTGCCTCCGCCGATCCGTCCGCCGAGGCGCAGAGCGATGCCCATGCACCGACCCCGTCGCCGCCGGCGCCTGCGGCATCGGCCGCTTCGCCGGCCGCACAAGCCGATGCGGCCATGTCCTACAGCGTGCCGCGACCCGCGCCGATGGCCACCGCAGCGGCCGATTCCTAGAGTCGAGTCAAGAGCTATCGAACGAAGTGCACCCCATGCCCCGGCCCCCCGTCTTGCTCATGCTGCCCTGCGTCCTGGTGGTCGCCTCGGCGTCGGCCCGCGCCGAAGCGGCGATGAGCGAGGCGCCTCCGGCCATCGCCTGGTATGCGCTGCTGATCGTGGTGTTCGCGCTGCTCGTCGTCGTCGGGTTGCTGGCCAGTCGGCGCGAAGACCACGACGACCTGCCGAAGACCCGGTCCGAAACCAGGAGCCCACCCCGCCTGCCGCGGCGTGCGCACACCACCAAGGAGTCCACGCGATGAACAAGAACCTCGAACCGCAACAACTCGCGCTCGACGAGAAGGCCCTGAAGGCGGCCACCCGCGACCTCGACGACGGCGCGGTGACCCCGAGCTACGGCCCGTGGCGCGACGGCATCGTGCGACTGCTCAACGGCGCGCTGGCCACCGAGCTGGTCTGCGTGCTGCGCTACAAGCGCCACCACTTCACGGCGCACGGCCTGTCCTCGCCCCGGATCGCCGAGGAGTTCCTGGTCCACGCCAACGAGGAGGCCGCGCACGCCGACCGGCTGGCGCAGCGCATCGTGCAACTGGGCGGCGACCCGGACTTCTCGCCGGACGGCCTGCTGAAGCGCAGCCACGCGGCCTACGACACCTCGCTGGACCTCAAGGCGATGGTGACCGCCAACCTGGTCGCCGAGCGCATCGCGGTCGAGAGCTACCGCCAGATGATCGGCCTGATCGGGGACACCGACCCGACGACGCGCCGCCTCCTCGAGGACATCCTGCGCGACGAGGAAGAACACGCCGACGAGCTGAAGGACCTGCTGGAGCGCTGAGCGCCCTGCGTCTTCGGCTTGCCGACAGGAAACGGCCACGCGGGTGGGGCCGCTCTCATCGACATCCACCCGCAATCCCAACCCCATCCAAGGAGCCACACCATGCTAAACCTTCGCACCCTCATCGTCGCCGCCGCGACCGTCACCACGCTGGCCGTGACCAGCGGCTGCGCCGTGACGCGCGGCCAGTCCACGGTCGGCCAGTACGTCGACGACGCCACTATCACCACCTCGGTGAAGGCCAAGCTGGTCGAGGACAAGACCGTCGACGCCGCGGCCATCAGCGTCGAGACGCTGAACGGCACCGTGCAGCTCTCGGGCTTTGCCAAGAGCTCGGCCGAGAAGGAACAGGCCGAGGTGCTGGCGCGCCGCGCCAACGGCGTCAAGGACGTCAAGAACTCGATCGTCGTGAAGAGCTGAGCGAGAGCCGGTTCTTCGTTTTTCCCCACCACCACTGCAAAGGAGCAGCACATGAACTGGGACCGCATCGAAGGAAACTGGAAGCAGATCAAGGGCAAGGCCAAGGAGCAATGGGGCAAGCTGACCGATGACGAGCTCGATGTCATCGCCGGCAAGCGCGACCAGCTCGCCGGCAAGATCCAGGAGCGCTACGGCCTGGCCAAGGACGAGGCCGAGAAGCAGGTCGCGACCTGGGAACAGAGCGCCCGCGACGAGTGGTTCACCGAAGGCGGCGGCCCGCGCCGTCACTGACCGGTCGTCCTGACCACCGCGCTTCCAGAACCGACGCCTGAAGCGCGAAGGCCCGGCCTCCTTTGGGAGGCCGGGCCTTCCTGCCTGGGCGGCGCCGATCAGAGCGCGAGGAAGTGCGCCCGGTAGTGCAGCAGTTCGTCGATGGACTCGTGTATGTCGGCCAGCGCGGTGTGGGCCTGGGCCTTCCTGAAGCCGTCCAGCACGGCGGGCTTCCAGCGCCGCGCCAGCTCCTTGAGCGTGCTGACGTCGAGGTTGCGGTAGTGGAAGAAGCTCTCCAGCGCCGCCATGTCCTTGGCGAGGAAGCGCCGGTCCTGGCAGATCGAGTTGCCGCACATCGGCGACTTGCCGCCGCCGACGTACTGCTTCAGGAAGTCGATGACGCGACGCTCGGCCTCGGCTTCGTCGATGGTGGAGGCCTTGACGCGGTCGATCAGGCCGCTCCGGCCGTGCGTGCCCTTGTTCCAGGCGTCCATCGCGTCGAGCACCGCGTCGCTCTGGTGGATCGCGAACACCGGGCCTTCGACGCGCAGCGTCAAACCGGGGTCGGTGACGACCACGGCGATCTCGATGATGCGGTCGGTGACCGGGCTGAGGCCCGTCATCTCGAGGTCGATCCAGACCAGGTTCTGGTCGTTGCGGGCCAGGGCGGGCGTCGGGGCGGTGGGGGTGTCGGTCATGGGTGATCCTGCGGAGGGGCGGATTGTCCTTCAACACCTAAAATCCCCCGCATGCCCTCGCTCACGCTGACCCTGCTGTTCGCCGCCTTCCTGATGCTGTCGCTGCTGACGAGGCTGTGGCTGGCGACGCGGCAGATCCGTCACGTGGCGGCGCATCGCGGCGCGGTGCCGCCGGCCTTCGCCGGCACCGTCAGCCTCGAGGCCCATCAGCGCGCTGCCGACTACACGCTGGCCAAGCTGCGCTTCGGCCTGCTGACGATGGCCTTCGGCACCGCGGTGCTGCTGGGCTGGACGCTGCTCGGCGGGCTCGACGCGCTGAACGCATGGATGCTGGTCCACGCGCTGCCGGTGCTGGGCGCGATCGGCTACCAGCTCGCGCTGCTGGCCGCCTTCGTGCTGATCGGCGTGGTGCTGGACCTGCCCTTCGAGGCCTGGAGCACCTTCCGCCTCGAGCAGCGCCACGGCTTCAACCGCAGCACGCCGGGCCTGTGGCTGGCGGACCAGGCCAAGGGCCTGCTGATCGGCGCCCTGCTCGGCGGGCCCATCGTCGCGCTGATCCTGTGGCTGATGGCGGCGGCCGGCAGCACCTGGTGGCTGTGGGCCTGGGGCGTGTGGGTCGCCTTCAACCTGGCGATCCTGTGGCTCTACCCGAGCTTCATCGCGCCGCTGTTCAACAAGTTCCAGCCGCTGGAAGACGGCGCAATGAAGGCGCGCGTCGAGGCGCTGATGGCGCGTTGCGGCTTTGCGGCCCAGGGCCTGTTCGTGATGGACGGCAGCCGCCGCTCGGCCCATGCCAACGCCTACTTCACGGGTTTCGGCAACGCCAAGCGGGTGGTGTTCTTCGACACCTTGCTGGGCAAGCTGACGCCGGGCGAGGTCGAGGCGGTGCTGGCGCACGAGCTAGGCCACTTCAAGCACCGCCACGTGACGAAGCGCATGGTGTCGATGTTCGCGCTCAGCCTCGCCGGCTTCGCGCTGCTGGGCTTCCTGTCGCAGCAGGCCTGGTTCTACGCCGGCCTGGGCGTGCAGCCGGCGCTGGGCGCGCCGAACGACGCGCTGGCGCTGCTGCTCTTCATGCTCGCGGGTCCGGTGTTCGCCTTCTTCGTGACGCCGGTCTTCGCCGGCCTGTCGCGGCGCCACGAGTTCGAGGCCGACGCCTATGCCTGCGCGCAGGCCAGCGCGAGCGACCTGCGGGCCGCGCTGCTCAAGCTCTACGAGGACAACGCCTCGACGCTGACGCCCGACGCGCTGTACGTGCGCTTCTACTACTCGCACCCGCCCGCCTCGGAGCGGCTGGCCGCGATGGGTGCCCTGGAGCCGGCCGCATGAAGCTCGCCGAGCAGCGCTGCCTGCCGATGGAAGGTCATCACGCGATGACGCCCTACGAGATCGGGCAGTACCTCGGCATGGTCAGCGGCTGGGCCGCGGTCGACGGCGCGATCGAGAAGACCTACGAGTTCGCGAACTACCACGAGACCATGGCCTTCGTGAACGCGCTGGCCTGGATCGCCAACCGCGAGGACCACCACCCCGATCTCGCGGTCAGCTACAGCCGCTGCGCGGTGCGCTTCAACACGCACTCGGTGGGCGGCCTGTCGATCAACGACTTCATCTGCGCCGCCAAGCTCGACGCGTTGATCTCGTGACGAAGGGCGCGGCTTGAGCCGCACCGTCGAACTCGACCTCGGGCTGGTGGTGGCCGGCCACGGCCGCCACTACATCGTCGAGACGCCGGAAGGCCGGCGCCTGATCTGCCATCCGCGCGGCAAGAAGAGCGATGCGGTGGTCGGCGACCGCGTGCGCTGGCTCTCGACGTCACCGCGGACGGACGGCCACCAGGAGGAAGGCGTCATCGAGCACATCGAGCCGCGCCGCAACCTGCTGTTCCGCCAGGACGAGTGGAAGACCAAGTCCTTCGCCGCCAATCTGGACGGCCTGCTGGTGTGGCTGGCGGTCGACCCGGCGCACAGCGAGTCGCAGCTCGCGCGCGCGCTGATCGCCGCCGAATCCGCCGGCATCGCCGCGACCATCGTGCTGAACAAGACCGACCTGCCCGAGCACGCCGCGCAGCGCGCGCGGCTCGACCCCTACGTGGCGATGGGCTACGGCCTCGTCGAGGTGTCGCTGAAGACCGATCGCGAGGCTTCGCGGGCCCGCCTGCTGCCGCTGCTGCAGGGCCGGGCGACGCTGGTGCTGGGCCCGTCGGGCGCCGGCAAGAGCACGCTGATCAATGCCCTGGTGCCCGACGCCGGCGCGCAGGTCGGCGAGATCTCGCAGGCGCTGAACTCGGGCCGCCACACGACGACGACGACGCAGTGGTACTGGCTGGACCGCGCGGCGGACAGCGCGCTGATCGATTCGCCGGGTTTCCAGGAGTTCGGCCTGCGCCAGGTCGAGGCCGCATCGCTGCCGGCCTGCATGCCGGACCTGCGCGAGCATGCCGGCGGCTGCAGGTTCTACAACTGCACGCACCGCCACGAGCCGGGCTGCGCGGTGATCGCCGCCGTCGAGCGCGGCGAGGTC
>CAZUUU010000117.1:0-9964 GCA_964622685.1 uncultured Methylibium sp. | reverse complement strand
GCGCCACCATGACCGGGCCGAAGGGGATCACGCGCGGCGCACCGGCCAGGGCGCATTCCTCCTCGAAGAGGTGGCGCTGGATGGCGTTCCAGCCCGGCCCGCCGAAAGCCTGGGGCCAGCCCCAGCCGTGCCAGCCCTTGCGGCCCAGGATCTTGGCCCAGCGCTGGTGATCGTCCTTGGACAGCCGCAGCGCGTTGTGCACCTTGTGGCTGATGTCCTTCGGCAGGCTCTGAGCCACCCAGGCGCGGATCTCCTCGCGGAAGGCCTGTTCCTCGGCCGTGAAATTCAGGTCCATCGCGGTCTCCTCGATCGTGCCGGCTCGCGCCGGCGCACGCCGGGTTTTAGCACGGTCGTTCGATGAGCGGCTGTCCCACCTGCGACAAGCCGTGAGCGCGCGCCGCGCTCAGAACCGCTTCGACAGCGTCAGCGTGTCGTTGTCGCGCCGCATCTGGAAGCGCGTGAGGAAGCTGTTGCCCAGCAGCACGAAGGGCATTTCCTGCGGGTTCACCAGGGCCTCGACGTTGAAGACCTCCACGTCGCCGATGCGCACCGAGTTCAGTGAGACGCGGTAGGCCACCACGACCCCGTTGGCGGTGTTGACCGGCACCCGCTGCCCACCGAGGTAGCTCAGGCCCATGCGGTCGGCATCGCCCTTGCCGAGGGCGACCGCGGAGGCGCCGGTGTCGACCATGAAGGTCACGCCCCGGCCGTTGACCTGGCCGTTGGCGAGGAAATGTCCCCGTGCATCGCTGGTCAGCTTGATCTCGGTGCCGCCGCCGGCGCTCGCGGCGCCCCCCAGGTTGACCGCCGACTCGCCGAGGCGCAGCGTCTGGCGACGGCCGTCGACCTCGACCACCGCCTCGCCGCCGTCCAGGCGCAGCAGCTTCACGCCGGCGACGGTCGCGCCGATGGCCACCACGCGCGGCGGCGCACCGTCGATCGCCAGCAGGGCGCGCCCGCCCATGCTGCCGCTCAGCGCGACACGACGGCTGGCCGGCTGCGCCTCGGCCAGCACCGCAAGGCCTGCCAGCACGACGCCCACCGTCAGCCAGCGGACGCCGCGGATCCGGCTCCGCCGGGCCGCCAGCGTCGCCCCCCCTGGGCCACGAAGCGGCCCCTTCGGTGCCACGGGGAGTGGCGCAGCCGCAACGGGGGTGGTCGTCATCAGTCGCGGAAGTTGGTGAAGGTGAGCGGCAGGTCCGCGACGTCCTTGCGGATCAGCGCCATCGCCGCCTGCAGGTCGTCGCGCTTGGCGCCGGTCACGCGCACGGTGTCGCCCTGGATCCCGGCCTGCACCTTGAGCTTGCTGCCCTTGATCAGCTGCTGGATCTTCTTGGCCGCCTCGCTGTCGATGCCGGCCTTGACCTTGATCAGCTGCTTGACCTTGTCGCCGCCGATCTTCTCGATCTTGGCGCTGCGGTCGAGGAAGCGCGCGTCGACGCTGCGCTTGGTGAGCTTGGCGGTCAGCACGTCCAGCACCTGGGCGAGCTGGAAGTCGCTGTCGCCGTAGGCGGTGATGTCCTTGTCCTTCAGCTCGACCCTGGCGCTCGAGCCCTTGAAGTCGAAGCGCGTGCCGATCTCCTTGCCGGCCTGGTCGATCGCGTTGCGCACCTCGACGAGGTTGGGTTCGAGTACGGTGTCGAAGCTGGGCATGGGCAGTTGTCGATGGCAGGATCAGCGAAAATTCTCTCATGTCCCTTCCGGTCGTCGAGTCGCGCGTCAGCCTTCGCCCCTACAACAGCTTCGGCCTGCCCGCGCTGGCCGAGCGGCTGGTCCGCATCGCCGACCAATCCGGGCTGCACGCCGTGCTGGCCGACCCGGCACTGGCGGCGGCGCCGAAGTTCGTGCTGGGCGGGGGCAGCAACATCGTCTTGACGCACGATCTGCCCGGCCTGGTGCTCAAGGTCGAGATCGCCGGCCGGCGCGTGGTCTCGCGCAGCGAGGACGAAGTCGTCGTCGAGGCCGGCGCCGGCGAGAACTGGCACGACTTCGTCGCCTGGACGCTGGACCAGGGCCTGCCGGGGCTGGAGAACCTGGCGCTGATCCCGGGCAGCGTCGGTGCGGCGCCGGTGCAGAACATCGGCGCCTACGGCGTCGAGCTGAAGGACCGCTTCGACTCGCTGGACGCGATCGACCTGCAGACCGGCGGCTCGTTCACCTTGCGCGGCGCGGACTGCCGCTTCGGCTACCGCGACAGCGTCTTCAAGCACGAGCTGGCGAACCGCTGCCTGATCACCCGCGTGCGCTTCGCGCTGCTGCAGCCGCCGACCGCGGTGCTGGGCTACCTGGACCTCGAGCGCAAGATCGCCGAAACCGGCATCACCCACCCCAGCCCGCGCCAGGTGTTCGACTGGGTGTGCGCGATCCGTCGCGCCAAGCTGCCCGACCCGGCCGTGATCGGCAATGCCGGCAGCTTCTTCAAGAACCCGGTGGTCACGCCCGAGCAGTGCCGCGACATCATCGCCCGCGACCCGGCGATCGTGCATTACCCCATGGCCGACGGCAGCTTCAAGCTGGCGGCAGGATGGCTGATCGACGCCTGCGGCTGGAAGGGCAAGTCGATCGGCCAGGCCGGCGTCTACGAGAAGCAGGCGCTGGTGCTGGTCAACCGCGGCCAGGCGATCGGCGGCGAGATCGTCACCCTGGCCCGGGCGATCCAGGAAAGCGTCTACGGCCGCTTCGGCATCCGGCTCGAACCCGAGCCGGTGGTCCTTTGAGGAGAACGCGATGACACAGTGGCACGGCAGGACCAAGGGCGTCGACGAGGTGTACACGGCCGAGGAGATCGAGGCGCGGTTGAAGGCCGAGCTGCCCCACTGGTACTTCGAGGACGGCTGGATCCGCCGCAAGTACAAGACCAGCGGCTGGAAGGCCACGCTGATGGTCGTCAACACCGTCGGCCACCTGGCCGAGGCCGCCTGGCACCACCCCGACCTGGCGGTGAGCTACGCCTTCGTCATCGTGAAGCTGGTGAACCACAACGCCAAGGGCGTGACCGAGAAGGACTTCGCGCTGGCGAAGAAGATCGAGGAAGTGGTCCAGTGGCAACCCGGCAAGGACGCCGGGGCGGTGCTGGAAGGCACGCCGAACGACGATCCGCGGTTCAAGTACCTGAAGTACGACGGCTGAGACGACGGGCGGGCTCGCCCCCGACCCCCTAGGTTGCGGGGCTCGCGCCGCCGCTGCGGGTTCACGACAACCCAGGCGCTCGCTACATTTGCTGACACCGCGCTGGCGTGATGCCGGCGACGGTTCGGGGGGCGGAGATGCCAGGCGACTCGGGGGGTGACGAGCCGAAGCTTCGTTCTGGGACGGCGGCGCGGCGGCGGTTGCTGCTGATGCTGGGCGTGGCGGAGTTCCAGCACGCTTGGCGCAGGCTGTCTCCGTTCTGGCACTGGCTGTCGGCTATCGCGCTGGCCATGGCCGGTTCGGCACTCATCGAAGAGTCGAAGTGGCTCGACAGCTTCGAAGACGCCGTGGTGCGCGAGGTGGCGCGCCAGCGCTCGCTGCAGGACGACCTGAAGGCCCCCGGCCCAGGCGAACTGCAGATCCAGCATCTCGAGATCAGCGCCCGTGCCCGCGTTGCCCAACTCGAGCAGCGCACGGATGTCGCCGACGTGATCGAGCGGCTCGGCGGCGTCGCGCCTGTCGATCGGGGGCAGATGGCGAAGGTCATCCAGTCGCTGGCGCAGCGGCTCCCCGAGCCCGTCGCGCCGGCCGCGAGGCCCATCGTCGCGATCGATGTCGATCTGGCTCCGCTCGAGCGCACGGGCACGACGGACGAGCAGCGGAGGGACGTTCTGCGGGCGCTGCGGGCGCTGCGCGAGAAGGCGCACGTGATCGCGGTCGTGCTGCCGCGTGCCGCCGGCCCGGCGGGCGGCCGTGACAAGCGCAACTGCTTCATGCGGCAGGCCGCCTGCACCCGGCTCGCGGGTTCTGCCGCCGAACGGCCGGGCGCCGACGCCCAGTGCCCGATCCCGCACCCCGAAGTGCCGCCGGACGTGACGGGCGCACTGTTCTTCGCCTCGCCTCGCCTGTTCCACCAGACGGCCAGCTATCCGACGAAGTACCCCTACCGGCTCTCGAAGGAGGCGGATCTGTCCGCGGAGGGCGCCGGCGGCTTGCCCCCGTACTTCCCGTCGTTGGGGACCCTGATTCGCGAGCAGCACAAGCACGCCTTCCCGCACCACGGCGAATCAGCCGGAGCGGCCTCGGCGACGGCAGGTCTTGACGCGACGGCGCTGCGGCAGACCTTGACCTTCCTGTGCGAGGAGGCGCACTCGCCGCAGGGCGACGGCGAACTGCTCGAGGACCGGATGTCGTCGCCTTCGGCTTCCGGGATCGCAAAGTCCTACGACGAGCAGCGCTACAGCTGGCGGCTGCTGGACGACCCGCGCCTGCAGCAGACCGTCATCAACGACATCGAGTCGATCGACAAGCCCGAGCAATTGGGTGCCGTCGCGTTGAACCGTCCGGTGCTGCTGCTCGGCATCGACGGGGGAGCAGCCTACGACAAGTTCGGCATCGCCGGCATCTCGGCCCAGTCGATCAGCGGGGCGGGCCTGCACGCGCTCCAGGCGCTCTCGATCGAGTGGCAGCCCAATGCACTGGCGCAGAAGTTCGCCGGGATCGCCGTGGACGTCGTGGTGGCCGCCGCCTACTCGTTGACGTGGCTGCTGCTCTACCGGCACCTGCTCCGCCCGTTGCGGTCGCGCATGCCGATCATCGGCGGCTGGCTCGTGGCGGGCGTGCCGCTGGGGCTGGGCATCGGGCTCACGTGGGTGTGCTTCGAGCTCGTGGCGATCGGGATGAGCATCGACCTGTGGATCAACCCGATCTACATCGTTGCCGGCCTGCTGCTCGGCATCTACGTCGACGCCTGGAACGACTCGGAGCCCGGGACCGAGGAGGAGCGCAAGCTGCGCAGCCGGCTGCTCGGCCTGCCGGCGGCTCGAGAGGCGCTGCGCAGTGGATTCGGCCAGCGGGTCGAGGGCCTGCGTTTCGCTGCGACATCCGGCTACCAGCCGGTCACGGGCATGGACGAGCTGCGGGTCCAGGCCGAAGTGGTGCGGTCACGGCTCGGTGTCGCCGCACTGACCGACGCCGTCCTCAGCGCGCTGCTGAGGCTCGTCGTTCTCGTCGGTGGCTGGGCCTGCATCCTGGCGGAAGCCTGGCGCGTGTGGAGGTCATGATGAAGCTTCGCGTGAGCCCCCTCGGGGTTGCCATTCGGCCCGCGTTGCTGCTGGCGGCCCTGTTGATGCCGCCGACGGGCCGCGCCGCCGACTGTCAGATGGCATGCATCTCCGCCACGGATCCGCCCGCCTGCAACGTGCGGTCGGCCGCCGGCGCTCCCGAGAAGTTCGAGCGCAATGCCTACAAGACGGTCCGGGCTTGCGAGTTGCTGGTCGTAGGCGCTCCCGCTCCGAGCGACCCCGCGGCCCGGATCGAGCTGCGCTACCGACACAAGGGTCGCTGGTTCACCCCCCCGGAAGGCGTCGTGCCACCGGGATCGATCAAGCAGTACTTCGAGAAGTACCCTCCCGACCCCTGCGGTGTCCCCAGCCCCGCCTGCATCCAGGCCCGCATGAACGGCATGGTCGCCGCCGTCGGGGGCCACGGCATCGACGACAAGGTGAGCAAGCCCGGCGGCGAGGGCAGCCCCTGCCAGATCGCGCTGCCCTGCGGCGTGGTGCTGCCGCCCACGGACACCTGGAACTTCCGCCTGGCCGAAGCGGCGATCTCGGGCACGTGGACCGTGAAGCTGGCCCGCGGCACGCCGCCGGCCGGCCAGCCGCCCGAGGTGTCGGTCTACATCGGCAAGGGCATGGCGCGCCTGAATGGCAGCTGGTTCGTGCCGGGCGCGCAGTACGTCTACCGCTTCGTCGACGACGCCGGGCGGGCCTCGTCGAGCGGCGAGTTCTCCGTGGCCTCGCGGGCCACCCGCGACACGCTGCAGACGCTGATGCAGCGGCGCGTCGCCCAGGGCCTGCCGGACGGCATCGCCTGGGCCGACACGCTGATCGCCAACAACCACGAGTGGGATGCCTTCCAGCTCTCGCTGATCTCGCAGGAGCCACGATGATGAAACGCCCGCTCGTCTCCACGGCCGTCGGCCTCGCGCTCCTCGGCGCCGCCGCGTCCAGCCATGCGCAGCTCGGTGACCGGCTGAACCGCATCATGCCGGGGGCGGGCCAGGCCTCGGCACCGCAGGCGCCCGAGCCGGCGAAGGCCGGTGCAGGCACGACCGCGCCGATGAAGAACAGCGCCGCGATGGCCGACGGCTCGCAGCCGGTGGCCGCCTTGAAGGGCATCAAGGTCGATCTCCCGCCGGATCGCCAGTGCAACCAGCCGCAGGAGCGCTTCAACATCGCCGAGAAGCTGGTCGAGTACGGCGGCACCGAGGCCACGCTGCGCCTCGACCGCCTGATCAAGTCCGACTACAAGTACAGCGACCTGACGCCGGAAGACCGGCAGATGCTCAAGTACATCGCCCGCACGACGATCTGGATGCCGGTCGAGGTGGAGAGCGCGCTCGGCACGGCCTTCGACCTGGTGTCGTCGCGCACCGGCGAGAGCCTCACCGAGGCCGAGGAGGTGCGCAAGGCAGAGATCCAGCAGCGGCTCGACACCCTGCGCAGCGCGGTCAGCGACTTCCCCGGCTCGGTCAAGCTCGTGTTCGATCCCAAGCTGGCCGACGGTGCGGCGGCCAAGTTCGGCGGCGTGATCCTGGTCTCGCGCCGCTTCATGGAGACCATGGCCGAGAAGCCGGCCGGCGCGGACTTCGTGCTGGCGCACGAGCTGTCGCACGTCTACAAGCGCCATGCGATCAAGCACATGCAGTTCACGATGATCTCGACCGACGAGGGCTGGGACCTGGGCAAGAAGCTGCTCTCGCGCGGCATGCGCGGGACCCAGACCAATGTCATCCAGGACGGCCTGTTCATGATGACGACGACACCGAAGCTGATCGAGTTCGTGCGCTCGCTGCAGCTCAAGTTCGGCAGCGAACAGGAGCTGGAGGCCGACGCCTGCTCGGTGGTCTGGATGCGCGCCAAGGGCATCGATCCCGCGCCGGCCTGGGACGAGTTCGAGACCGCCTTCGCCGTCGCCAATGCGACGCCGACCTCCTACGGCAGCACGCACCCGCCCACCGGCGAGCGCAAGGCCAACGTCAAGACCAAGGTCGGCGGCAAGGGGCCGCCGGCGGGCAAGCCGGCCAAGGCCGACAAGGCGCCGGGGAAGGCGGCGCCGGCCAAGAAGCCGCCCGGCTCCTGAACCGGCGCCCCGTCACGCGGCCGTCACGATGACGGGCGAGCATCCGTGCAGAAGAAGAACAAGGAGAACAACAACAAGAATGGAGGCACGATGAGCTCGATCGACCCACTCACGCCGCTTCGCCTGCTGAAGGCCTTGCTGGTGCTGCTGGTGGTGGCCGCGTGGTGGCGCCAGTGGCAGGTGCCCGGCGGCGTCGGGCTGGCCATCGGCTGGACCGTCGCGACGGTGATCCTGCTGACCTGGATCGCCAGCCGCGAGAAGCGCGCCCGCGAGCGCCACGTCGACCGGGCCCGGCTGCCGCAGCACCTGCGCGGCGAGGTCCGCCAGCGCTACCCGGCGCTGAGCGATGCCCAGCTCGACGACGTGGAGCGCGGCCTGCGGCAGTTCTTCCGCTGTCATCTCCACGCGAAGCGCTTCGTCTCGATGCCCTCGCAGGCGGTCGACGCGCTGTGGCACGCCTTCATCCTGGACACGCGCGCCTACCAGCGCTTCTGCCGCGACGCCTTCGGGCGCTTCCTGCACCACAGCCCGGCCCAGACGCTGGGCCGCGACGCGCGCCGCAACGACGGCTTGCGCCGCACCTGGTTCCACGCCTGCCGCCAGGAAGGCATCGACCCGCGGCTGCCGGCGGCCTTGCCGCTGCTGTTCGCGCTCGACGCCGCGCTGGCGATTCCCGACGGCTTCCGGTACGAGGCCGACTGCCGGCGCCGTCCGCACGACGCGGGCCACCCCTACGTGCACTGCGGCAGCAGCTTCGGCGGCGGCTGCGGCGGGGGCTCATCGGGCGACGGGCACCCGGGCGACGCGGCGGGCTTCGGCGGCGAGGCCGGCGGATCCTCGGGCGGCAGCGACGGCGCCGGCGACGGGGGCGGTGGCTGCGGCGGCGACTGAGTCGCCGCGGACGACGGCGAACTCAGGCGGCGGCGTGCAGGCTTTCCTCTTCCTGCGCGATCGACTGCACCAGCGAATGCAGGCGCGAGCGCAGCTCGGTGAACTCCTGCTCCGACAGGCGCGTCTGGCAGACGACCCGCCCCTGGATCTCGGCAACGGGCTGGCGCAGGTCGTTGCCGGCGGGCGTGAGGCTGACGCGCACGACGCGCTCGTCCTTGCTGTCACGCTCGCGCTGGACCAGGCCCGCGGCTTCCAGCCGCTTGAGCAGCGGCGTCAGCGTGCTGGAGTCGAGCGCCAGCCGGTCGGCCAGGCCCTTGACGGTCTGCGGCCCGCGCTCCCACAGCACCAGCATCGCCAGGTACTGGGGGTAGGTGAGCCCGACCTTGCCGAGCTGGGCGCGGTACAGCCGCGTCACCGCGTTGGTCGCCATGTAGAGCGCGAAGCACAGCTGCTGGTCGAGGTGCAGGGAAGCGACGGTGGCCAAGGCAGTTCCCGGTGGTGGCAGACGGTCGACGAGTTTAGACGCGCGTTGCGGCGCCGGGCCGGGGCAGGTGCCCTATCGGGCGCCGCGGCCCAGCGCGTGCAGACGCCAGGCCAGCGGCAGCCGCGCCTGCAGGCGCTCCAGCCGATCGATCGGCGACGGATGGGTCGATGACAGTGCCCGGCGATGCTCGTCCTCGGCCACCTCGTTCTGCATGAACTCGAGCTGCCGGTTCGGCGCGTGGCCGGCCAGCGCGGCCAGCAGGAGCCCCAGCTCGTCGGCCTCGAACTCGCCCTGGTGCAGCACCGGCTCCAGCGTCCTCAGCAGGCCGAGGTTGTGCTCGAACTCGACGTACATGTCGCTCACGCTGCGGTCGACCTGCCGCGGCAGCAGCAAGCGCCCGGCCGTGAGCAGCTGCCGTTCGTGCTCCAGCAGGCTGTGCGCCATCTCGTGCGCCAGCACGAAGGCCAGGGCCTCGTCCGACAGTCCGCGGTCCTCGATCAGCGCCTCGGAGATCACGACCTGGCCGTCGGGCAGCGAGAAGGCGTCGACGCCGGGAGAACGCAGGACCGTCAGCGACCAGCGCAGCCGGTCGGCGTGCGGCGACTGCTGGCGCGCCTCGGCCACCAGGCGCTCGAAGAGGCGGCCCAGCCGTTCGCAGTGCTGCGCGCATCCCAGCCCGCCGGCCGCCGCGGCCTGTGCCACGGCCTGCTGCAGGCTGCCGGCGCCGGCCTGTGCGACCTCGGCGGCGGTCCAGCCCAGCGACCGTGGCTCGTCGACCAGCTGCACGCCCAGCGCGCCGCCGCAGGCAGCGGCCAGGACGCAGAGAGCGCAGCAGCGGCGACACCAGGCGGGCATGACGAGCCTCCTGCCCGGAGACTACGCTTCATGACAGCGCCATGAAACACCCCGGTGCAGGGTGTCTTGCGGTCAGTTCCGCCGATGCCGGCGGGACCGCGGATCAGTGGTCGTCGCCCTCGAGGCGTGCCAGCGCCGCGCTTCCACCCAGCGACAACAGGCCGGCGCGGGCGTACACGCCCAGCTTGTCGCGGGTGTCGACGATGTCGAGATTGCGCATCGTCAGCTGGCCGATGCGGTCGGCGGGCGAGAACGGCGCGTTCTCGACCTTCTCCATGCTCAGGCGCTCGGGCGCGTAGGTGAGGTTGGGCGACGCGGTGTCGAGAATCGAGTAGTCGTTGCCGCGCCGCAGCTCCAGCGTGACCGTGCCGGTGACGGCGCGCGCCACCCAGCGCTGCGCCGCCTCGCGCAGCATGATGGCCTGCGGGTCGAACCAGCGGCCCTGGTAGAGCAGGCGGC
>CAZUUU010000116.1:8367-10317 GCA_964622685.1 uncultured Methylibium sp. | reverse complement strand
CAGGTGCAGGAGTACGTGACCCAGCTCGAGAAGCAGCTGCCCGGCAAGGCCGAGATGGATGCCCTGCTGTCCGACATCAACCAGGCGGGCCTCGGTCGCGGCCTGCAGTTCGAGCTGTTCCGCCCCGGCCAGGTGGCGGTCAAGGATTACTACGCCGAACTGCCGATCTCGATCAAGGTGACCGGTCGCTACCACGACATCGGCGCGTTCGCGTCCGACGTGGCCAACCTCTCGCGCATCGTCACGCTGCACAACCTCAACATCACCGGGATCGGCCCGGGCGGTGCGCCGGCGACGGCGGCCACCGCGGGAACCGGCAATCTGAGCATGGATGCGCTGGCGCGCACCTACCGCTACCTCGATCCGGCCGAGGTCGAATCGCAGCGCAAGGCGAAGGACGCCGCGCAGAAGGCGGGAGCGAAGAAATGAAGACGCTGATCCGAGGGCTTGCCCGGGCGCGGCTGCTGCCGGTTCTGGCGGCCTCGTTGCTGATGGCCGCCTGCGGTGCCGAGCAGGAAGAGTTGCGCGTGTGGATGGACCAGCAGAAGCGCGAGGTCCGCCCGAACATCGCGCCCTTGTCGCCCCCCAAGCGCTTCGACCCGCAAGCGTACGAGCAGGCCCGGGCGGTGGAGCCTTTCAGCAGCCAGAAGCTGACCGTGGCGCTCAAGCAGGAGGCGCGTCAGCCGAATTCCTTGCTGGCCGGCGAACTGAACCGCCGCAAGGAACCGCTCGAGGCCTATCCGCTCGACTCGATGAGCATGGTCGGCAGCGTGGCTCGCCAGGGGCGGCCCTACGCCTTGCTGCGCGTCGACAACCTGCTCTACCAGGTCAAGGTGGGGGACTACCTCGGTCAGAACTACGGGAAGATCACCAAGATCTCCGAGACCGAGGTGTCCGTGCGTGAAGTCGTTCAGGATGCCGCGGGTGAATGGATAGAGCGTCCCTCTGCCTTGCAGCTGCAGGAGAAGGCGCGATGAGAACAGCTTGGGAGATCACGACCATGAACCAGTGGCGAGTTGCCGCCGTCGCGCTGTCGATGCTTTTCGCCGCTTTCGGCGCATCGGCGCAGAACGCCATCCAGTCGATCAACAGCACCCAGCAGGGAACCGCTGATGTCGTCCGCATCGAGCTGAGCGAACCCCTGGCCGCCGTGCCGACGGGCTTCGCGGTGCAGACCCCGCCGCGCGTTGCGATCGATCTGCCGGGTATCTCGAACGCGATGGGGCGCAGCACCGTCGACATCAACCAGGGCAACCTGCGGTCGGTGGGCATCGCCCAGGCGGGCGACCGGACACGGCTGGTGCTCAACCTGCGTCAGCCCGGGACGTATGCGGCGACCCTCGAGGGCAAGGTGCTGGTGCTGACGCTCCAGACCACTGGCAGCGGAGTCGCTGCCGCGGCCAGCCCGTCGGCACCCGCCGCGGCGGGCGCGGCGGCGCCCTCGGCCGTCCGCTTCGCCGACAGTCAGAACCAGGCGCCCCAGGTGCTGCGCCAGCTCGACTTCCGTCGCGGGCCGGACGGCGCGGGTCGCGTGGTCGTCGAACTGCCCAGCAACCAGGTCGGCGTCGACATTCGCCAGCAGGGACAGAATCTCGTGGTCGAGTTCCTGAAGACCAACCTGCCGGAAAGCCTGCGCCGGCGTCTCGACGTGACCGACTTCGGCACGCCGGTGCGCACGGTCTCGACGTTCCAGAGCGGCGACAAGGTCCGCATGGTGGTGGAGCCGACCGGTGTCTGGGAGCACAGTGCCTACCAGACCGACAACCAGTTCGTGCTGGAGGTGCGTCCGCAGAAGGTCGACCCGAACAAGCTGACCCAGGGTCCGGGTTATGCCGGCGAGAAGCTGTCGCTGAACTTCCAGAGCATCGAGGTTCGCGCGTTGCTGCAGGTCATTGCCGACTTCACCAACTTCAACGTCGTGACCAGTGACACCGTCACCGGCAACGTGAC
>CAZUUU010000116.1:0-8357 GCA_964622685.1 uncultured Methylibium sp. | reverse complement strand
CGCTGCGCCTGAAGGACGTGCCCTGGGATCAGGCGCTCGACATCATCCTGCAGGCCAAGGGCCTGGGCGTGCGCAAGTCCGGCAACGTGCTGTGGATCGCGCCCAAGGACGAGATCGCGACGAAGGAGAAGCTGGAACTCGAGTCGAAGGCCCAGATCGCCTCGCTCGAACCGGTGCGCACGCAGGCCTTCCAGCTCAACTACGTGAAGGCCGAGGAAGTCGCCAAGGGACTGACCGGGCAGCAGACCGGACAGAGCGGCGGCGGTGGTGGCAGTGGCGGTCAATCGACCAACAGCCGCATCATGTCGCCCCGCGGCAGCCTCGTGTACGAGACCCGCACCAATCAGTTGTTCGTCAGTGACATCCCGTCGAAGCTCGAAGAGGTGGCCCAGATCATCGCTCGCATCGATATCCCGGTGCGCCAGGTGCTGATCGAGGCGCGCATTGTCGAAGCGACGGACACCTTCGGGCAGTCCCTGGGCGTGAAGCTCGGGGTGAACCAGGTCGTGCCGTCGCGGAACGTCGCGTATGGCGGCAACTATCTCGGCGTCGGCGAGACGACCGGCCAGACACCGCCCAATCCAGGCGGCTATGTGCCGAACACCTACCTTGTGAACCTGCCGGCCATCGGCCAGAACGGCTACAACGCGGGCTCGTTCGCCGTCTCCCTGTTCAACAGCGCAATGACCCGCTTCCTGAACCTTGAAATCTCCGCGCTCGAAGCGGACGGCAAGGGCAAGATCGTTTCGAGCCCTCGCATCGTCACGGCCGATCAGGTGAAGGCGCTGATCGAGCAGGGTACCGAGATTCCCTATCAGACCGCCACCTCGAGCGGTGCGACGGCGATCCAGTTCCGCAAGGCCGTGCTCAAGCTCGAGGTCACGCCGCAGATCACGCCCGAGGGCAACATCATCCTCGACGTCGACGTCAACAAGGACAGCGCAGGCGCGACGACGGCGGCCGGCATCCTGATCAATACGAAGCACGTCAAGACGCAGGTGCTCGTCGACAACGGCGGCACGGTCGTGATCGGCGGCATCTTCGAGCAGACCGAGCAGACCGACACGACGAAGGTGCCGGTGCTGGGCGACGTGCCCTACCTCGGCGCGCTGTTCCGCACGAAGACGCGCACGGCGAACAAGACCGAGCTGCTGGTGTTCCTCACCCCGAAGGTGGTGATGGACCGCTCGTCGGCTGCCGCACAGCGTTGAGCAGCGGGCGTCGCGCGCCGAGCATCTAGACCCGTCGTCCGGAGGCCGCCGATGCGCCTGGCGCTCGTCGGTCTGCCGGGATCCGGCAAGTCGTCCGTGGGGCGGCTGCTGGCGCGACGGCTCGATGTCGGCTTCGTCGACACCGACAGCCTGATCGAGAAGCGCCTGGGCGAGCCGATCCGCAGCTTCTTCGAGCGCGCCGGCGAGGCACGTTTCCGCGATATCGAGCAGGCCGTCGTGGCCGAGCTTTGTGCCGATCATGACGGTGTGCTGGCCACCGGCGGCGGGGCCGTGCTGCGCGAAGCCAACCGACGTGCCCTGCACGATGCCGGAACGGTCATCTACCTTCGCTCGTCGCCCGACGAACTGCAGCGTCGCCTGCGGCACGACACCCAGCGTCCGCTATTGCAGGTCAAGGACCCGCGGGCGAAGCTGCAACAGCTCTATCGGGAGCGTGATCCGCTCTACCGCGAGACGGCCCACTTCGTCATCGAGACCGGGCGTCCGACCGTGTACACGCTCGTCGGCATGATCCTGATGCAGCTCGAGCTCGCCGGCGTCGTCGATCCGACCCGCGTGCCGTCGCCGGTCGAGCCGCCGCGCTGAGTCGAGGACGCCGCCGCTTAAGATCGCGGCATGCAGGTGCTGGCCACGCCGGAATCCCGGTCCTCTTCCATCGAGACGGTGTCGATCGATCTCGGAGAGCGCAGCTATCCGATTCACATCGGGCAAGGCTTGCTGGGCGATCCACGCAGCTACGACGCCGTACCGCGTGGCTCGATGGCCGTGATCGTCAGCAACGTGACGGTCGCTCCGCTCTACGCGGGGGCCCTGGAGGCGGCCCTGAGGCCGCGTCATCGCCAGGTGGACCTGATCACGCTGCCGGATGGCGAGGACCACAAGGATTGGGCCACGCTGAACCTGATCTTCGACCGCTTGATGGCCGTCGGGGCCGATCGCAAGACCGTGCTCTACGCACTGGGCGGTGGCGTGGTCGGTGACATGACGGGATTTGCCGCAGCCAGCTTCATGCGCGGCGTGCCTTTCGTCCAGGTGCCGACGACGCTGCTGGCGCAGGTCGACTCCTCGGTGGGCGGCAAGACCGGCATCAACCACCCGCGCGGCAAGAACATGATCGGCGCCTTCCATCAGCCGCTGTGCGTGGTGGCCGACCTCGACAGCCTGCGCTCGTTGCCGGCGCGAGAGCTGCGTGCCGGCTTGGCCGAGGTGATCAAGTACGGGCCGATCGCCGACGCCGCCTTCCTGGACTGGATCGAGGCGCAGCTCGACGACCTGCTGGCCGGGGATCCGGCCGCGCTGCGACATGCCGTGCGGCGCTCGTGCGAGATCAAGGCGCGGGTCGTCGGCGCCGACGAGCGCGAGTCCGGCCTGCGTGCGATCCTGAACTTCGGCCACACCTTCGGCCACGCGATCGAGGCCGGGCTGGGCTACGGCGTCTGGCTGCACGGCGAGGCGGTCGCCTGCGGCATGGCGATGGCCGCCGACCTGTCGGCCCGGCTGGGCTTGCTGGCCGAAAGCGACGCGCGCCGCCTCGTGAGCCTGATCGAGCGCGCCGGTCTGCCGGTCCGCGGCCCGGCATGGGGCGCCGACCGCTACCTCGCGCTGATGCGGGCCGACAAGAAGGCCGAGGCCGGCGAGATCCGCTTCGTCGTGCTGGACGGCCTGGGCCGCGCCAGCCTGCGCGGCGCGCCGGACGAAGTCGTCCGGCAGGTGCTCGCGCAGCGCTGCGACTGAGCACGGCCCCTCACTGGCGCATGGAGCTCGCGCCTTACGCCAGCCACAGCCCGGCGAGCCGCGGTCGGCGCCATGCCGAAGCCCCGGCACCGACGCGCGACGCATTTCAACGTGATCGCGACCGCATCGTGCACTCGACGGCGTTCCGGCGGCTGGTCTACAAGACGCAGGTCTTCCTCAATCACGAAGGTGACCTGTTCCGCACGCGGATGACGCACTCGCTCGAGGTCGCGCAGCTGGCACGGTCGATCGCGCGGGCGCTGGCGCTCAACGAGGACCTGACCGAGGCCATCGCGCTGGCCCACGACCTCGGACACACGCCGTTCGGCCATGCCGGGCAGGAGGCGCTCGATCGATGCCTGCGAACGGCGGCGCCGGACAGCGCCGGCTTCGAGCACAACCTGCAGTCGCTGCGGGTGGTCGATCGCCTCGAGGAACGCTATGCCGCCTTCGATGGCCTGAACCTCAGCTTCGAGACGCGCGAGGGAATCCTCAAGCACTGCTCGCGGCGCAACGCCGCCGTCCTCGAGGCGGACGAGCCGGGTGGCGTCGGCCGGCGCTTCCTCGACGGCAGCCAGCCCGGCCTGGAGGCCCAGCTGTGCAACCTGGCCGACGAGATCGCGTACAACGCGCACGATCTGGACGACGGCGTGCGCTCCGGTCTCGTCACCGTCGAGCAACTGGAAGAGGTCCCGCTGGTCGCGCGCCACCTGGCGGCGGCACGCGCCGAGCATCCGGGCCTGGGCGGGCGACGCCTCCTCTACGAGATGCTGAGGCGCTTGCTGTCGGCCCAGGTGCTGGATGTGATCTTCGCGACGCGCCTTGCGCTGTCCGCGCATGCGCCGCAGTGCGCTGATGGGGTCCGCGCCTCGCCGGCGTTGCTGCGATTCTCGGAGACCATGCGCGCAGAGAGCACCGAACTCAAGCGATTCCTC
The DNA here is from genome assembly GCA_964622685.1 of uncultured Methylibium sp. Classification (GTDB taxonomy): domain Bacteria; phylum Pseudomonadota; class Gammaproteobacteria; order Burkholderiales; family Burkholderiaceae_C; genus Methylibium. Next base: position 4,456 of record CAZUUU010000116.1, on the reverse strand, counting down.
TTCGCGCAGCTGTACCGGCATCCGCAGGTGCACGAGACCAGCCTGCAGGCGCAGCGGGTGATCGGCGATCTCTTCGCCGCCTATGCGGGCGGGCTCGCTCCGCCCGGCGCCTTGCGGGCCGATGTCGAGCCGACTCGCGCAGTGGCCGACTACATCGCCGGAATGACCGATCGCTATGCGTTACGGGAGCACCACCGCCTCACCGGACATCAGGTGTTTCCCTCGATCGCCTGAGACAGGCTGCTCCAGCTCGTGTCAACAAATTGCAACATCGAGTGTTGACCCGATATTGCCGCTGGAAGGCCGTCGATATATTGCCCGCAGACAGCTGCCGACGGCACTGTGGCTGAGCCGTGCGACCCGCCACGGGTCCCTTTAGACGATTCCAAGAACCTTAGGAGATAGCTCGATGAAAAAGTCCCTGGTCACTCTTGCCGCACTGTCGGCCATCGCTGGTGCTGCGCAGGCGCAATCGAGCGTCACGCTGTACGGCATCGTCGATGCCGCAGTGCGCATCTCCGACAACGAGGGTGCCGGCAAGGACACCGTGACCCGCATGGTGGGCGGCGGTCTGTCCCAGAGCCGTTGGGGCATGACGATCAACGAAGACCTCGGCGGCGGCCTTCGTGCGGTGGCCAACATGGAGCAGCGGTTCACGTCGGACGACGGTGCCCTGGCCAACGTGGCCCAGTGGTCGCAGGTCTGGGTCGGCCTGCAGTCGAGCACGCTGGGCCGTGTGACCCTCGGTCGCCAGTACAGCGTGATCTTCGACGTGGTGACGTCGACCTATCCGTCGTTCAAGTTCTCGCCGTACATCGAGACCTTCAAGCACGAGACGGTGTTCATGGGCAACGGCGGCACCAACGCCGGCGCGGCCGCGACGAACTACTACGCGCGCTTCCCGAACAGCGTCAAGTACACGCTCGCCACCGGCGGTCTGCTGCTGGCGGCCCAGGTCAGTGCCGGCGAGGGCAGCCCCGATGTCGCCAAGTCCATGGGCCTGGCGGGCCGCTACACCTTCGGCGCTTTCTCTCTGGGCGGCGGCTACATCCAGACCGAAGCCATCAACGGCGCGAAGGCCGACAACTACAACGTCGGCGGCGCGTTCACCTCGGGTCCGTTCTACGTCAACGTGGCCTACTACAAGAACGAGTGGGACACCGGCTACCCGGTCACGCAGATCCCGACCTTGCTGCTGGGAACCGGCCTGACCGTGCCGCTGCCCACCATCGCCGGCCAGACGAAGGAGCGTGAGCTCACGACCGCCGGCGTCACGTTCAACATCACGCCGGCGCTGCTGATCGGCGGCCAGTACTGGTACATCGAGCAGTCGAACGTCGCCGGCGTCAACACCGGCAAGATCGACTCGTTCGCCTTCCTGGTCGACTACGCCTTCTCCAAGCGCACCGACGCCTACGCGGTGGTCGACTACGCGAAGCTGAAGGGCGGCATGATCATCAACGGCACGCAGGCGGCGCCTGGCGGCCCGGCCGACGACCGCACGTCCTTCATGGTCGGCGTCCGTCACCGCTTCTGATCGACGTCACCCGGGCGACCGGGTACAAACCGAGGGCACCGCAAGGTGCCCTTTTTTGTTTCAGCCCCCTCCTTTCCGTGGCCCGTTTGCCCCGTCTCGCGATCGCCGGCCTGCCCCATGTGGCCAGCCAGCGTGCCCAGCACCAGCAGTTCATGGTTCGCGATGACGAGGACCGGATGCGATTCGTGCAAAGCCTGCAGCAGGCAGCACGCGAGCACGGCGTCGCCGTGCATGCCTATGGCTTGCGAGACGATCGTTTCGACCTGGTCGTGACGCCGGTCGATGGCGCGGCGCTGAGCCGGTTCATGCAGTCGTTGTCGCGTCGGCACGCTCATGACTTCAACCGTCGGCACGGGCGCTCGGGCAGCCTGTGGGAAGGGCGCTTCCGCGCGGCGCCGATCGACCCGGCGGTCTGGCTCATGCCTTGCATGCGCTACGTGGAACAGGTCGGTGCATCGGCCGGCGCCGAGATGGCAACGACGAGCATCCCGCGGTCCAGCCTGGCTCACCACACGGGCCAGGGAACACTGCCCTGGATCGTGGACCCACCGGCCTACTGGGCCCTGGGCAACACACCCTTCGAGCGCGGTGCCGGCTATAGATTGCTGTCGGAGCAGGCGCTCACACCACGGGAGCTGGCCGCGATCGAGACTGCGTTGCGCGGTGGCTGGATCCTCGGCTCGACGGACTTCGCGCAGGGCTTCGCTGCTGACGTGAGTCGAGCCACCCTCCCGCGCCGACGCGGCCGTCCGAGCAAGCCGAAGGAGGGCAATTAATATGTCCCCATTTAAATACCCGAAGAGCTATCTTTGAATTTAAATAGTGACAGACACTGTTTAATTCCTGTTGTCATCATTGCTGCGCTGCAGTAGCCTTCACTCCCGTCCGCCTGACCGGAGAGCGCCATGTCGCTGCCAGCCCCGACCCGTCTCGACATCGACACCGCCAGTCTTCAGGGGCTCTACGAGCCGGCCCATGAGCACGATGCCTGCGGCGTCGGCTTCGTGGCGCACATCAAGGGGCAGAAGGCCCACCACATCGTCAGCCAGGGGCTGAAGATCCTCGAGAACCTGGACCATCGCGGTGCAGTCGGCGCCGACAAGCTGATGGGCGATGGCGCCGGCATCCTGATCCAGATCCCGGACGAGTACTACCGCGCCGAGATGGCGGAGCAGGGCATCGAACTGCCTCCGCCGGGCGAGTACGGCGTCGGCATGATCTTCCTGCCCAAGGAGCATGCCTCGCGTCTGGCCTGCGAGCAGGCGCTCGAGCGCGCGGTGCGGGTCGAAGGCCAGGTGCTGCTCGGCTGGCGTGACGTGCCGGTCGATCGCGAGATGCCGATGTCGCCGACCGTGCGCGCCAAGGAGCCGGTGATCCGCCAGATCTTCATCGGCCGCGGCACCGATGTGATCGTGCCGGATGCGCTGGAGCGCAAGCTCTACGTGATCCGCAAGACCGCCAGCAGCGCGATCCAGGCGCTCAAGCTGACGCACAGCCACGAGTACTACGTGCCCAGCATGAGCTGCCGCACGGTGATCTACAAGGGCCTGCTGCTGGCCAACCAGGTCGGCACCTACTACAAGGACCTCTCGGACGAGCGTGTCGTCTCGTCCCTGGCGCTGGTGCACCAGCGCTTCTCGACCAACACCTTCCCCGAGTGGCCGCTGGCCCACCCCTACCGGATGGTGGCGCACAACGGCGAGATCAACACCGTCAAGGGCAACTTCAACTGGATGCGCGCGCGCCAGGGCGTGATGAAGTCACCCGTGCTCGGCGACGACCTGAACAAGCTCTACCCGATCAGCTTCGAGGGCCAGTCCGACACCGCGACCTTCGACAACGCGCTGGAACTGCTGACGATGGCCGGCTACCCGCTGGCCCACGCGGCGATGATGATGATCCCCGAGGCGTGGGAGCAGCACACGACGATGGACGAGCGTCGGCGCGCGTTCTACGAGTACCACGCCGCGATGCTCGAGCCCTGGGACGGCCCCGCCGCGATGGTCTTCACCGACGGCAAGCAGATCGGCGCCACGCTGGACCGCAACGGCCTGCGCCCGGCCCGCTACATCGTCACCGACGACGACCTGGTGGTGATGGCCTCGGAGTCGGGCGTGCTGCCGATCCCCGAGAACAAGATCGTCAAGAAGTGGCGGCTGCAGCCCGGCAAGATGTTCCTGATCGACCTCGAGCAGGGCCGCATCGTCGACGACGAGGAACTGAAGACCACCTACGCCTCGGCCAAGCCCTACCGGCAGTGGATCGAGAACGTGCGCATCAAGCTCGAGGACGTGCAGGCGCCGTCCGACGCCGCGCCGGCCTTCACCGAAGCCCTGCTCGACCGCCAGCAGGCCTTCGGCTACACGCAGGAGGACCTGAAGTTCCTGATGAGCCCGATGGCGCAGGCCGGCGAGGAGGGCATCGGCTCGATGGGCAACGACTCGCCGCTGGCGGTGCTGTCCGACAAGAACAAGCCGCTGTACAACTACTTCAAGCAGATGTTCGCGCAGGTCACGAACCCGCCGATCGACCCGATCCGCGAGGCCATCGTGATGTCGCTGAACAGCTTCATCGGCCCCAAGCCCAACCTGCTGGACATCAACGCGGTCAACCCGCCGATGCGCCTGGAGGTGTCACAACCCATCCTCGACTTCGAGGACATGGCGCGCCTGCGCGCGATCGAGAAGCCGACGCACGGCAAGTTCAAGTCCTACGAGCTGGACATCATCTACCCCCTGGCCTGGGGCGACGAGGGGGTCGAGGCCAAGCTGGCTTCGCTGTGCGCCGAGGCGGTGGACGCGATCAAGAGCGGCCACAACATCCTCATCATCACCGACCGCCGCATGAGCCGCGAGCAGGTCGCGATCCCGGCGCTGCTGGCGCTGTCGGCCATTCACCAGCACCTGGTGCGCGAAGGCC
>CAZUUU010000115.1:0-10423 GCA_964622685.1 uncultured Methylibium sp. | reverse complement strand
GATCCTGTGGGGCATGGGCGTCAGCCAGCACGTGCACGGCACCGACAACGCGCGCGGCCTGATCGCGCTGGCGATGCTGACCGGCCAGATCGGCCGCCCCGGCACCGGCCTGCATCCGCTGCGCGGCCAGAACAACGTGCAGGGCGCCAGCGACGCCGGGCTGATCCCGATGATGCTGCCCAACTACCAGCGCGTCATCAACCCGACCGTGCGCGAAGCCTTCGAGCGCCTGTGGGCGACGCCCGAGCCGCTGGACGCGACGCCCGGCCTGACGGTCGTCGAGATCATGCACGCGGCCAGCGAAGGCCGCATCCGCGGCATCTACGTCGAAGGCGAGAACCCGGCGATGTCGGACCCCGACCTCGACCATGCGCGCAAGGCGCTGGCGGGCCTGGAGCACCTGGTCGTGCAGGACATCTTCCTCACCGAGACCGCGATGCTGGCCGACGTGGTGCTGCCGGCCTCGGCGCATGCCGAGAAGTGGGGCAGCTACACCAACACCGACCGCCTGATCCAGGTGGGCCGCCCCGCACTCGACCCGCCCGGGCTCGCGATGCAGGACCTGTGGATCATCGAGCGCGTCGGGCGCCGCATGGGCCTGGCATGGAACTACTGGCGCGACGAGGACGGCGGCGGCAAGAACGCCCGCCAGGCCGCCGTGGCGCGCGTCTACGAGGAGATGCGCGTCAGCATGCCGCCGCTGGCCGGCGTGCCCTGGAGCCGCCTCGTCAAGCAGGACGCGGTGATGACGCCGGCGGCGACCGAGGACGACCCCGGTGCGGCGGTCGTCTTCATCGATCGCTTCCCGACCGCCGACGGCCGCGCGACCGTGGTGCCCACCAGCTTCCGCCCCGGCGCCGAGCAGGTCGACGTCGACTTCCCCTTCGTGCTGACCACCGGCCGCGTGCTGGAGCACTGGCACACCGGCGCGATGACGCGCCACGCCAGCATGCTGGACGCGATCGCGCCGGAAGCGCTGGCCTCGATGCATCCCGCCGACGCGCAGGCGCTCGGCGTGAGCGACGGCAAGGCGGTGCTGCTGGCGACGCGCCACGGCAGCGTGCAGGCCCGCGCCTCGGTCAGCCCCGACGTGCAACGCGGCCAGGTCTTCCTGCCCTTCGCCTTCTGGGAGGCCGCGGCCAACAAGCTGACCGGCGATGCGCTGGATCCGGTGGGGAAGATTCCGGGGTTCAAGGTGACGGCGGTCAAGGTGACGGCGGTCGTGTGAGTCTTGCCCGTTCGGGCTGAGCTTGTCGAAGCCTTGCGCCGGGTCTCGCCCCGGCGGGCGACCTACTTTCTTTGCTGGCTCAAAGAAAGTAGGCAAAGAAAGAGCCTGGAACGCCAGCCATTTGGTTGGAGTACTCCGGTCGATGCGCTCCGGACTTCTGTTCGCCCCGGCTCGCCCGCGAGGGGCTCGAACAACGCGGTCTTGCACCGGCGGCGCTGGTTAGAAGCGCCAGACGTCAAACGAGGCAGCGGCCTTGGACGAGCGGGCGCCCAGAGTGCCCGCGGCCTTCAGCAACCGAAATGTTCGAGCCCCTTGCGGGCGAGCCAACGTGGGCCACCGGCCCGAGCGAGCGCAGCGATGCGTGCGCCCCGCTCAGTCCGGATGGCTGGCGTTCGAGGCTCTTTCTTTGCCTACTTTCTTTGAGCCAGCAAAGAAAGTAGGTCGCCTGCCGGGGCGAGACCCGGCGCACCCTCCGCACACAAGCAGGGCCAAGCCATGAAGTGCAAACTTCGCCCCATGACCCCTCCTTCCCTCTGGACCCTGGCCCGCCGCCAGCTGATGCGCGACTTCCGCGCCGGCGAACTGCGCCTGCTGCTCGTCGCCGTGATGCTCGCCGTGGCCGCGCTGACCGCGGTCGGCTTCTTCGCCGACCGGCTCAACAGCGGCCTGGCGCGCGACGCGCGGTCGCTGCTGGGCGGTGACGCCATCGTCGCCAGCGACCAGCCGGCCCCGGCCGCGCTGGCAGAGCGCGCACGGGCCGACGGCCTGCAGGTCGCCAGCACCGTGGGCTTCCCGAGCATGGGCCGCGCGCCCGAGGCGCAGGGCGGCGCCTCGCGGCTGGTCGCCGTCAAGGCGGTCAGCGAGGGCTATCCGCTGCGCGGCCAGCTCAAGATCGCCGAGGGGCCGGGCGCGCCCGAGCGCGTCGCGACGACGGCCCCCGAGCGCGGCACGGCCTGGGTCGACGTCGCCATCCTCGACTCGCTCAACCTGAAGATCGGCGATCCGCTGCTGCTGGGCGATGCCAGCCTGCGCATCGCCGCGATCGTGGCGGTCGAGCCCGATCGCGGCGCCGGTTTCATGAGCTTCGCGCCGCGCGCGCTGCTGAACGAGGCCGACCTGCCCGCCACCGGCCTGATCCAGCCGGCCAGCCGCGTGACCTACCGGCTTGCGGTGGCCGGGCAGGGGCCGGGCGGCGACGCGAAGGTGCGGGCCTATGTCGCCTGGGCCGAGCAGCAGATCGCGCAGCAGGGCTGGCGCGGCCTGCGCATCGAGTCGCTCGAGGGCGGCCGCCCCGAGATGCGCCAGACGCTGGACCGCGCCGCCAAGTTCCTCAACCTCGTCGCGCTGCTGGCCGCGCTGCTGGCCGCGGTCGCGGTCGCCATCGCGGCGCGCGACTTCGCCAACCGCCACCTCGACGACTGCGCGATGCTGCGCGTGCTGGGCCAGCCGCAGCGGCGCATCGCCGGCGCCTTCGTCGTCGAGTTCGCGGCGGTCGGCCTGCTGGCCAGCGCGCTGGGCGTGCTGCTGGGGCTGGCGGTGCACTTCGTCTTCGTCGCCCTGCTGGCCGGCCTGGTCGATGCGGCGCTGCCGCCGCCCGGCATCTGGCCCGCGGCCTTCGGCCTGGGCGTGGGCCTGACGCTGCTGCTGGGCTTCGGCCTGCCGCCGGTGCTGCAGCTGGCCCAGGTGCCGCCGCTGCGCGTGATCCGGCGCGACCTCGGCGAGCTCAAGCCGGCCTCGATCGGCGTGCTGCTGGCCGGCTTCGCGGGCTTCGGCGCGCTGCTGCTGGCGGTGGCCTCGGACCTGAAGCTCGGGCTCATCACGGTCGGCGGCTTTGCCGGCGCGGTGGCGGTGTTCGCGCTGCTGTCGTGGCTGGCGGTGCAGGCGTTGCGGCGCGTCGTGCCCGGCGCCTGGATGGGCCAGTCGGCGCCGCGCTGGCTGGTGCTGGCCACGCGCCAGGTCGCGGCGCGGCCCGGCTTCGCGGTGCTGCAGGTCAGCGCGCTCAGCGTCGGCCTGCTGGCGCTGGTGCTGCTGGTGCTGCTGCGCACCGACCTGATCAGCAGCTGGCGCCAGGCCACGCCGCCCGACGCGCCCAACCGCTTCGTCATCAACGTGCAGCCCGAACAGGGCGCGGCCTTCCGCAAGCAGCTCGACGACGGCGGCGTCAAGGGCTACGACTGGTACCCGATGATCCGCGGCCGCCTGGTCGCGGTGAACGGCCAGCCGGTCAAGCCCGAGGACTACACCGAGGACCGCGCCCGGCGCCTCGTCGACCGCGAGTTCAACCTCAGCCACGACGCCGTCCTGCCCGGCCACAACCGCGTCGTCGCGGGTCGCTGGACGCCCGAGGAGCCGGGCGCCATCAGCGTCGAGGCCGGCCTGGCCCAGACCCTGGGCGTGAAGCTCGGCGACACGATGCGCTTCGACATCGCCGGCGTGATGCAGGACGGCCGCATCACCAGCCTGCGCGAGGTCGACTGGGGCTCGATGCGCGTCAACTTCTTCGTGATGTTCCCGAGCGCCCACCTGCCCGACGAACTGCCGGCGAGCTACATCGCGGCCTTCCGCGCGCCGCCGGCGCAACCCGGCCAGCCGAGCTTCGACAACACGCTGTCGCGCGCCTTCCCCAACATCACCAACGTCGACGTGTCGGCGTCGATCGCGCAGGTGCAGCGCGTGCTGGACCAGGTGATCCGCGCGGTCGAGTTCCTGTTCGGCTTCACGCTCGCGACCGGGCTGGTGGTGCTGTTCGCCGCCGTCACGGCCACGCGCGAGCAGCGCGCCGCCGAGTTCGCGGTGATGCGCGCGCTCGGTGCCGGCAGCAGCCTGCTGGGCCGCGTGCAGCGCGCCGAGTTGCTGGGCGTCGGCGCGCTGGCCGGCGTGCTGGCCTCGGTGGCGGCGCTGGCGGTCGGCTGGGCGTTGGCGCGCTATGCCTTCGAGTTCAACTGGAGCGCGCCGCTGTGGGTGCCGCTGGTGGGCGGCCTGGCCGGTGCGCTGCTGGCCCTGGCCGCCGGCTGGTGGGGGTTGCGCGAGGTGCTGACGCGCCCGGTGGTCGAGACACTGCGCCGCGCGGCGCAGTAGCGGCCGTCGCGGGCGCGGTCAGTAAGCCCGCTTGCAGGCCTTGCCCTCGTACTCCCAGCGCTGGGTCTTGTATTCCCTGCCGTTCCAGCGCACGACCGGGAAGCAGAAGCCCGGTCCGCCGATCTGGATGTCGGGGAATCCGTCCTTGCCCTTCGTGGCCATGAACTGCGGCATGCCCGGGCCCTGCGTCAGCAGCTTCCAGCTGCCGCCGGCCTGCTGGCTGAGCAGCCAGAAGCCCTGGCCGGTGTTGCCGTAGCAGTACGTGCCGCCCTCGCTGAGCACGGCCTCGGGCCGGCCGTCGCCATTGAGGTCCTTGAACTCCTCGACGTTGCCCGGGCCGTAGGTGGACGACGACGGGTCGTCGCAGCCCTCGGTGACCCAGCGCTTGCCCTTGCGCTTGAAGCCGGCCGTCTTGAAGATCGCGGCCTCGTCGGCGGCCGATGGCTTGCCCGCGCCGCCGGTCGCCGCTGCGGTCGGCGCGGCAGCAGCGGCGGGCGTGGCCGCCTGCGCCAGGCTCTTGCCGCTGCAATCGGTCTGCGGCTGGTAGCGCTGGCCGTCGTAGCGCAGCAGGCGGGGGCAGTTCTTGCTCAGGTCCTGCAGGTCCAGCCAGCCCTGCGGACTGCGCTCGGCCAGTGCCTTGACCTGACCGTCACCCTGCAACACCTGGCGCCAGCGGCCGTCCTGCTTGGTCAGCACGGCGTAGTAGCGGCCGGCCGGTGCGTAGCAGGCGCCCTGATCGATGAACAGGGCCTCGGCCTGGCGGTCGCCGTTGAGGTCGACGAAGCTCACCTTGGGTTGCGCCGCGTTCGCGCAGCGGTTTCTCGGCTGGCCGGCGACCACCCCGAAGCCGGCCGCGGTGAACAGCTCCTCGACCTCGGCCCGCTCCATGCGCGGCTGCGCCATCGCGACCCACGGCAGCGACAGCAGCAGGAGGCCCGGAAGGACGCGCATGGGGTTCAGGACTTGCCGGGAGCCTTGGACGGCACGCAGTTGGCGCGTGCGCAGGCGTACTCGGCGCGGGCCTGCGTGGCACCGGTCGGGTCCAGCGTGTGGGTGGACCGCGGCTGGGCCTGCGCCGGCAGCGCCAGCAGTGCCAGCATGGCCAGGGTCGACGACAGGGCGAGCGTGCGAAGCTTCATCGGCAGTCCTCGTGATCGGCCGGACCAGCTTAGTGGCGGCGAGGGCCGCTTGTCCAGCGCCAGCGGGGCCTGGGTTCTGCGGGACCCGGCACCAGCAGCCGCCGCGTCACGCCGGGGCGGGTCGGCAGGTCGACGCCCTTGCGTGGCCTGAGTCGCTTCAGGCCTGGTAGCCGACCAGCGTCACCTCGGCCGCCTCGCGGCGCAGCGGCAGCAAGGCCCGGTAGGCGGGCGACTCGTGCCAGCCGCGCAGCGCCTCGGCGCTGGGAAAGCGGATCACGACCGTGTCGGTGTGCGCCACGTCGCCGCTCAGCGCGACGAGCTTCGTGCCGCGCACCAGCACCTCGCCCTGCCAGGGCGCGAGCGTCGCGGGCACCTGGTCGCGGTACAGCGACCACTTGGCCGCGTCCCTGATCGCGATGCTGCCGATCACGAAGGCCGCGCCCACGATGCGCGCCTCAGGCCAGCCACAACAGCGCCAGGCCGATCGCCGCCGGCACCGACTGGATGAAGAGGATCTTCCTGCCCACCGTCGCGGCACCGTACAGGCCGGCGACCAGCACGCACAGCAGGAAGAAGGTCTTGACGCCGAGACCGGCGTCGCCGAGCGACAGGCCCCAGAACAGCCCGGCCGCGAGGAAGCCGTTGTACAGGCCCTGGTTGGCGGCCAGCACCTTGGAGGCGGCGGCCGACTGCGGCGTCTGGCGGAAGGCGCGCAGCCCCGCCGGCTTGTCCCACAGGAACATCTCCAGCACGAGGATGTAGACGTGCAGCAGCCCGACCAGGGCGGCGACGATGTTGGCGGCAAGTGACATGGCGGCTCCGGTGGGAGTGTGAGAGGGACGTCGGCCGGCAGGGCCGCCGCGAGTGTGGCACCGCGCCACCGCGGCCGGCGTCGCGCGCGGGACGCGCGCCGGCCCGCGGCGGCAGGGGGTAAGCCCGCCCCTCGTTTGCAGATTTTCTCTATGGGGAGGCACGGAGGCCACGGTTAGAGTCCGCGCGCTTCGCCCCCAGACCCCCGAGGAGACCCCATGCCGTCCGCGCCGCGCGCCCGTTTCGCCCTGTCCCTGCCGCCGGTGGCGCTGACCTGCATCGCGGCCCTGGCCGCACCGGCCCTGCGTGCGCAGACGGCCGAGGCGCCCACGTCGCTGGCGCCGGTGGTCGTCACCGGCAAGGGCTTCGAGCAGCGCGCCTTCGACACGCCGTACTCGATCACCGTGATCGATGCGGAGACCTTCCGCGAGGCCGGCCCGATGGTCAACCTGTCCGAGGTGCTGAGCCGCGTGCCGGGGCTGATCGCCGCCAACCGCAACAACTACGCGCAGGACCTGCAGATCAACTCGCGCGGCTTCGGCGCGCGCTCGACCTTCGGCGTGCGCGGCCTGCGCCTGTACAGCGACGGCATCCCGGCCACCAACCCCGACGGCCAGGGCCAGGTCGCGCACTTCGACCTGGCCGGCGCGCAGCGCGTCGAGGTGCTGCGGGGTCCGTTCAGCGCGCTCTACGGCAACAGCTCGGGCGGCGTGATCGCGCTCGTCAGCCAGCCGGCGCGCGAGCGCTACGCCGAGCTGGGCGTCGACGTCGGCAGCGACGGGCTGCGCCAGGGGCGCGTGACCCTCCAGTCGCCGTTCGGCGACACGCCCGGCAAGGGCCTGGACCTGCGCTTCGGCGCCAGCTACTTCGAGACCGATGGTTTCCGCCCCGAGAGCGCGGCGCGCCGCACGCTGGCCAACCTGCGCGTCGGCTGGACCGGCGAGCGCGACCAGCTCATCTTCACGCTCAACCACATCGACCAGCCGGCCGACGATCCGCTGGGCCTGACGCGTGCGCAGTTCAACGCCGACCCCTACCAGACCACGCCGCAGGCCACGCAGTTCGACACCCGCAAGACCGTGCAGCAGGAACAGGCCGGCCTGAGCTGGCGCCACCGCTTCGACAGCAGCGCATGGGCGCTGAGCGAGAGCGCCGTCACCGCCTACCGCGGCCGCCGTTCGGTCACGCAGTGGCAGGCCATCGCGCCGGCCACGCAGGCTGCCGCACGCCAGCCCGGCGGCGTGATCGACTTCGACCGCGACTACGAAGGCGTCGACGCGCGCCTCATCTGGCGCTGGACGCTGGCCGGCGAGCGCAGCGCGCAGCTGGTCGCCGGCGCGGCCTTCGAGCGCAGCGACGAGGACCGCCGCGGCTACGAGAACTTCTTCGGCACCAGCGCCGCGCCGACCGCGCTGGGCGTGACCGGCAACCTGCGCCGCGACGAGACCAACCGCGTGCGCACCGCCGACGGCTACGCGCAGGGCGAGGTCGAGTTCGCCAAGGACTGGACTGCGAGCCTGGGCGTGCGCAGCGGCAGCGTCAAGTTCGACGCCGAGGACCGCTACATCGTCGGCATCAACGGCGACGACTCCGGTTCGCTGAAGTTCAGCTACACCAACCCGGTCGCGGCGCTGCAGTGGCGCGTGACGCCCACGCTCAACTTCTACGCCAGCGCCGGCCGCGGCTTCGAGTCGCCGACCTTCGGCGAGCTGGCCTACAAGGCCGACAACACCAGCGGCTTCAACACCGCCCTCAAGCCGCAGATCAGCCGCCAGGTCGAGCTGGGCGCCAAGTGGCGCGACGACGCGCTGGGCGTGGCCGTCGACGCGGCGGTGTTCGAGGCGCGCACCAGCGACGAGATCAGCGTTGCCACCAACAGCGGCGGGCGCTCGAGCTTCCAGAACGTCGGCCGCACGACGCGCAGCGGCTTCGAGCTCGGCTCGGCCTGGCGCTTCAACCCCGACTGGCGCGCCGTGTTCTCCTTCACCTGGCTGAGCGCGCGCTACAACGACGACTTCCTCACCTGCGCCAGCACGCCGCCCTGCGGCCCGGCCTTCGCCGGCAGCCAGGCCACGGTGCCGGCCGGCAACCGCATCGCCGGCACCTCGCCGCACAGCGCCTATGCCGAACTGGCGTGGAAGCCGCTGGGCGCCCGCGGCCCCGAGGTCGCCGGCGAGCTGCGCCTGCAGGACAACGTGGCCGTCAACGACCGCAACACCGACTTCGCCGGCGGCTGGTCGACGCTGGCACTGCGCGCCACCCAGCGCTGGGACCTGGGCGGCGGCAGCGCCATCGACGCGCTGCTGCGCGTCGACAACGTCTTCGACCGCACCTACGCGGGCAGCGTGATCGTCAACGAGGGCAACGCCCGCTTCTTCGAACCCGGCGCGCCGCGCAGCTGGCTGCTGGGGGTGAAGTGGAGGCAGGCGTTTTGAGAGATTGGGCCTCGGTGGCGTCGGCTTTCCTCTCCCGAAGCTCAAGTCACCTGACACGCTCGTCGAATGCTCCCCGGAACGAATCGGAAGTGGGGGTACTTGAAGAGATTGAAAGCCGTAGCATGCGGCGCATCGCGGCGTGATAGGCAACGTAGGTCGGTGCGCTGCTTGTCGTCCGTTTGACGCTAGTCGACACGACCTATGGCCGAACTCCTGAAGTTTCTCAACGAAAACTCGGGCGCATTCAATCTGCTGTTTACAGCGGTTGTTGCGATCGCAACAGTCGTTTATGCCGTGCTGACCGCGAGGCTGGTTCGTGAAACCGAACGCCTGCGCGCTGCCGCTACCGAGCCCGCTCTTGAGGTGACCTACCGGTCACGAGATGAAGCGATGGCGCTGCTCGACATAGTCGTGAAAAACATCGGTAGCGGCCCGGCTTACCGCATACGCTTCGGCCTCGCCGCTGAGCCCTCTGGAGCTGGAGCAGAGATGCTGCTCATACCACTGCGGGAACTGAAGTCGTTTCAGTCAGGCATTAATGTGCTGCTCCCGGGCCAAGACTTCAGTTCGTTCTGGACTGACGCTAGGAAAGACTTTGCTGTAAAGCTACAAACCCGAGTCGTTATAACTACAACTTGCTGCGGGGCTACTGGCGGTGAGTACAAGCGTGAGCACATCATCGACCTTTCTGAGTTGCAAGGGGTCGCCCGTCTTGGGACGCCACCGCTTCTCGCGATGGCTCGGCACCTGGACAAACTCGCGAAGGACCTCAACGACTTGTCTTCCGGCCGGCGTCGCTTGCGTGTGGACGCGTTCACGCAAGGAGACCGAGAGCGAGAGCGGGCTGAGTTCGAACAGGATCGGGCGGAGAAGCGAGCAAAGTCTCAAGGAGAAGGGGACACTCCAGGAGGCAGCATCGCAGAGTGACGGCCAACACGTTTGTCAACGCGCATAGGCAGCGCGGGTGTGCCTCCGTCACCTGCCGGGCGCCTTCAACCCAAGCCGCATGAAGCCCACCTTCACCCTCGATACCAACTGTGTAATCGCGATTGCCGATGCGCGCCCCGAGGCGCAGGCCGTGCTGCACCTTGCAGAAGCCCACGCAATAGGGTCAGCATCGGTTGCGCTCTTGGCGATCTCCGCCTCAGAACGGCAGACTGACGGAACTACGCTGACGTCGTTCACGCAGTTCAAGGAACGGCTGACTCAGTTGGGTCTCGGCAACTTGGAACTTCTCAAGCCGCTTGCGTACTTTGGAATTGGCTACTTTGACTGGTGTCTTATGGCAGATCAGGAATCAGTTGCTATTGAGCAGCGGATTCATGAAGTTCTCTTCCCGGGGATTCCTTTCCGCTGGCCTGACTTCTGCCTTGAGAACGGCATTGACCCAGAAGCGACGTCTGTTAGCACGCGGTGGCGCAATGCGAAGTGTGATGTGCTTGCCTACTGGTCGCATGTCCACAACAAGCGGGACACCTTCGTTACGTCTGATGGCAACTTCCACAAAGAGAGCAAGAAGTCCACGCTGATCCGCCAGTTTGGTGGTCGTATCGTTACGCCGAGTGAAGCGTCTCAACTGCTTCGTGGTGGCGGGCATGCCGCCTTTGGTCATCCCGAAGACTGCGATTGAGGATTGAACAGGGAAGGGTTCGCGGTTGGCACGCCAAGGCCGATAGGCGAGCCTGTCCGGAATTTTGTGTGCGAGGCATAGCATGACCAGACGGAGCATGTAT
>CAZUUU010000114.1:0-10516 GCA_964622685.1 uncultured Methylibium sp. | reverse complement strand
CAGAACACGCCGAACGACGGCTGGGACTTCGACGGCGTCAACGAGTTCGTCACCTTCGACATGGACGGCCAGCGCGTCGGCGGCAAGGCCGACCGCAACGGATTCTTCTACGTCAACGATGCCAAGACCGGCAAGCTGATCAGCGCCACGCCCTTCGTCAAGAAGCTGACCTGGGCCACCGGCATCGACCTGAAGACCGGCCGCCCGAACTACGTGCCCGAGAACCGCCCGGGCGACCCGACCGCCGGCGCCGACGGCAAGAAGGGCAACACCGTGTTCGCGGCGCCCAGCTTCCTGGGCGGCAAGAACCAGATGCCGATGGCCTACTCGCCCGACACCAAGCTGTTCTACGTGCCGGCCAACGAGTGGGGCATGGACATCTGGAACGAGCCGGTGACCTACAAGAAGGGCGCGGCCTACCTGGGCGCCGGCTTCACGATCAAGACGGTCAACGACGACTACATCGGCGCGTTGCGCGCGATCGACCCGAAGACCGGCAAGATCGTCTGGGAAGCCAGGAACAACGCGCCGCTGTGGGGTGGCGTGCTGACGACCGGCGGCAACCTGGTGTTCTGGGGCACGCCCGAGGGCTACCTGCAGGCGGCCGACGCCAAGACCGGCAAGATCGTCTGGAAGTTCCAGACCGGCTCGGGCGTCGTGGCGCCGCCGGTGACCTGGCAGGAAGGCGGCGAGCAGTACGTCGCCGTCGTCTCCGGCTGGGGCGGCGCGGTGCCGCTGTGGGGCGGCGACGTGGCCAAGAAGGTCAACTACCTCGAGCAGGGCGGCAGCGTGTGGGTCTTCAAGCTGGCCAACTTCGGCAACAGCGCGTCGGCCGGTGGCGCCGACAAGAAGCTCGCCGCGACGGCGAAGTAAGCGGGGGCGTGGAGGAGAGCGTCCGGTCGGCACCGCAAGGGCCGGCCCGGACGGCAAGGACGGCGCCCGAGGGCGCCGTCTTCGCTTGGAGGATCACTCGGTCAGGGCGGGTCCCAGCGCTGCAGTTCGAGCGTGAGCTTGCCGCCGGTGAGATAGGCCATGCGCGCGGCCGGCTCGTCGCGCTCGAGCTTCACCAGGCCCGGCCCGCGGCAGTACCACTCGGTCGTCGTCAGCGGCATGTCGCGCCAGCCGGCCACCGGATCGGCGTAGAGCCGCATCGTCGCGTGGCCGCGCAGGCGCAGGCAGCCTTCGTAGCGACCGGCCGGCACGCTGACGGTCTCGTTCAGCGCCTCGATCTCGTAGCGCATCGCGACCGGCTTGCCCTCGTGGCGGATCTCGGGCGGGAAGCCCTGGCGCCGCTTGAGCAGGTAGGCCACGGTTGAGGCCTGCCACTCGGTGCCGACCGCGAGCGGCTCCTTCAGCACGAAGCGCGGCGCCGGGTCCCGGGCGGGCTCGGCATCGAGCTCGTGGCGCATCGCCACGCGGTAGATGCCGCCGGCGTCGCGGCGCAGCCAGTAGTGCAGGCCGTCTTCGCTGCGGCGGTGGAAGGCCGGCTGGCCTTCGAAGTCCTCGGGGCCCAGGGTGTGCATCACCAGCGAGCCGACGTCGCGCGTGTCGTCCTCCATCTCGACGACCTGGCGGTAGGTCCAGCGGTGGCCGGCCTCGAGCGGAAACAGCTCGGCCGACGGCGGCTGGGGCGTGCAGGCGCTCGCCACCGCGGTCGCGGCCAGCAGGCGCAGCGTCGTCGCGGTGCGCGTCATTTCTCGGGCAGCTGCGGGACCGGCAGGTCGCGGATCTTGATCGCCTGCTCGTCGCTGCCGGGGCGCAGCCACGAGAAGCCCTTGGGGCCCTGCCTGGGCTCGGCGGTGCCGACCTGGCTGATCCCCTGGCGGACCTTCTTCATGCCCTCGCTCAGCAGCGTGTGCAGGTCCTTGGTGTAGGGCAGGCGGTAGGCGCGCGGCTGGGCCGCGGGGCGGCCGTTCTCGATCGCCGAGACCCAGAGGTACAGCCCACCCGACGACTTGGCCGTCGGCTCGTCGATCACCGCGGCCAGCAGCGAGAAGCGCTCCGGCAGCGGGTCCGGGCTGGGCCAGCCCCAGAGGCCGTGCACGGCCTCGTCGGCGTAGAAGTAGAACACGCTCACGCCGACCACCAGCAGGCCCTTCAGCCAGGCCGGCCAGCGCGACCACAACAGCGCCAGCGCACACAGCAGCAGCAGCGCACAGAAGCTCAGGACGATGGGCAGGCTCATGGACGGGGGCTCACTGCGGGATCACCAGCGACTTGGCCAGCGTGTTGACGTTGGTGACGCTGCCGTCGGGCAGCACGGTGAAGCGCGCGGCGGTGGCCTCGTCGCCCTTGCGGGCCAGCGGCACCTGGCCGTAGAACACGACCTCGGCGCGCGGGTTGACCTTGATGATCGAGATCGTGGCCTCGACCGGCTCGCCGTTCTTCGTCTCGTAGTACTGCAGGTTGACGGTGAACTCGCCGGGCTCGATGCCGCGCAGCGTCACCACCTCCTGGTTGAGCGGATTGACCACCTCGCGGCCGTTGACGACGATCACGTCGCCCTGCAGGCCGCGGTCGTCGCGGTCCAGGTGCATCAGCCCGGCCTCGCGGGCGCGGAACCACACCAGGTTGCCGCCCGGGTCCTGCACCCAGGTGTCGATGTCGTTCGGGTTCAGGTCGGGCCAGGACACGTTGACGATGAACTCGGCCTTGGACGGGATGTCGCCGCTCTTCAGCGCCTTCGGGTTCATCGCCAGCAGCGCGACGATGAAGCAGAACACGAAGGCGATCAGCATGTTGAACAACATGTCGTAGAAGGGATCGACCTCCGGCTCGCGGGTGGTGCGGCGCGAGCGCATGCCTCGTCAGGCCTTCGGGTGGTCGGAGCGTGACTCCAGCCCGAGCCGCTGCGCCTCGGCGACCAGCTGGTCGGCGTAGCGGTCCAGCCGCGTCAGCTGCAGGCCCAGCAGGATGTTGCCGACCAGGCCGACCATCGTCGTCAGCAGCGCGACGCCCAGGCCGGTGGTCAGGTTCTTCAGCAGCTCCTGCGACTGCGAGGGGTCGAAGTTCTGCGTGTGGCCGATCTGCAGCGCCAGGATCGAGAAGCCGATGACCTTGCCCAGCAGGCCGAGCTTGAGCTGGATGCCGTTGACCCACCAGGCGGTGCCGTGCGGGCCGTGCGTCTGCTCGAGCAGCAGGTCCAGCGGCGCGCCGGCATCGCGCGGCGCGGCGGCCAGCGCCCGGCGGTAGTCGGCGACCCAGGAGCCGGGTGCGGCGATCGTGCTGCGCTGGCGCTGCAGCTCGCGCGCGCGCGTGCCGCACCACAGCGTCGAGCCCGCGAACACCACGATGATCACCAGCGTGATGCCGGTCGGGTCGGCGTTCAGCAGCAGCGCCCAGACGCCGCGCACGCCTAGCAGCCAGGTCGCGAAGGCCAGCAGGCCGCCGAGCGCGAGCCACTCGAACCAGATCGGCTCGATCGGGAGCGTCGGGCTGGAAGCGCCGCCGTGCCGTGCGGCGGGGAGCGACCAGGACGGGCGGTTCATGCGCCGGCGCGACCCTTCATCGACCGGCGCCGGGCGGCCAGTACAGCTTGCGGTAGATCGTGTTGCGGCTGATGCCCAGCCGCCGCGCCGCCACCGAGATGTTGCCGCCGGCTTCGGCCAGCGCGCGGCGCACGGTGTCGTGCTCGAGCTGCTGCAGCGTACTGCGGCCGGGCACCGGCGCCGCGTCGGCCGGCGCCTCGTCGGCAACGGCCGCGGCGGCCGGCGTGTCGCCGCTCGCGCGCCGCGCGTCCTGCAGGAAGTCCTCGGACAGGTGCTCGGTGGTGATCACCGCCTCGTCGCCGGCCATCGCGACCGCGGTGCGCAGCACCGTGGCCAGCTGGCGGATGTTGCCGGGCCAGCGGAAGCCCTGCATCAGGCGCAGCACCTCGTCGTCCAGGCGCAGCATGCGGCCGCGGCATTCCTGCTTCAGCAGCTTCTCGGCCAGCGCCAGCAGGTCGCTGCGCTCGCGCAGCGCCGGCAGCTGCACGACCAGGCCGTTGAGCCGGTAGTACAGGTCCTCGCGGAACTGCTTGCGGTCGATCATCTCGCGCAGCGGCTGGTGGGTCGCGCTGATGACGCTGACGTCGACCGGCACCGCGCGCGAGCCGCCGAGCGGGATCACCTCGCGCTCCTGCAGCACGCGCAGCAGGCGCGCCTGGAGGGCCAGCGGCATGTCGCCGATCTCGTCGAGGAAGAGCGTGCCGCCATGGGCCTGCAGCACCTTGCCGGACGCGCCCTTGCGGCGCGCGCCGGTGAAGGCGCCTTCCTCGTAGCCGAACAGCTCGGACTCGATCAGCGTCTCGGGGATCGAGGCGCAGTTGACCGCGACGAAGGTCTGCGACGCGCGCTTGCTGGCCTGGTGGATGGCGCGCGCCAGCACCTCCTTGCCGCTGCCGGTCTCGCCCTGGATCAGCACCGGGATCTCGCGGTCGATCACGCGCTTCACGCGCATCACGATGTCGTCCATGCGCGCGTCGCCGGTCTGCAGCTGGCGCAGGCTGGGCGAGGGCGGCGGGGCCGATGCGGCGGCTTCGCGCGCCGGCTCGCGGGCCGCGTCCGGCGGCGGGTCGTTGGCCGGCTCGCGCGCCGGCGGCGCCATGTCGACGCTGCCGAACTGCATCCAGCCGTGGCCGCTGAAGCGCGCGTGCACGTGCACCGGCCGGCCGTCGGGCAGCGCCAGCACCATCGGCGGCGCCAGCGCGGACGCGAAGTGGTCGATCAGCGCGCCGACCGACACGCCGAACAGCCCCGTGACCGTGTTCATGCGCAGCGCCGCGCCCGACAGCCGCAGCAGGTCCAGCGCGGCGCGGTTGGCGCCCAGCAGCTTGCCGTCCTGGCCGACCGAGACGATGCCTTCCATCAGCGTGCCGAGGTACTCGTTGCGCAGGTGGAAGTGCAGGCGCAGGGTCTGGCGGCTGTCGTCGATGAGCCAGTGGTTCTGGATCATGCGCGCCGACATCTTGACCAGCCCCATCGTGTGGGCGTGGAAGGAGTGGTGGTCGCCGGTCACGTCGAGCACGCCGACCAGGTTGCCGCGCGGGTCGAAGATCGGCGAAGCCGAGCAGGTCAGGAAGTGGTTCGCGTGGACGAAGTGCTCGTCGGCGTGGACGATGGTCGGCGTCTCGGTGACCAGCGCGGTGCCGATCGCGTTGGTGCCCTTGTTCGATTCGCTCCAGTTCACGCCCGGCGCCAGCGCCACCTTCGAGGCCTTGGCCAGGAAGTCGTCGTGGCCGATCGAATGCAGCACCGTGCCCTGCACGTCGGTCAGCAGCACCATGCTCTGCGTCGCGAGGATCTGCTCGAGCAGCATCTCCATCACCGGCACGGCGTGCTGCGACAGGCGGCTGTTGCGGTCGCGCGCGACGCTGAGGTCGGCGCGCACCAGCGGCGCGTGGTCGGGCGCGCGGATCGGGCTGAGGCGCAGCGAGGCGCAGCGCTCGTGCGATTGCGTGATGGTTTCGACGTGCCCGGGGTCGGGGGGCAGCCAGGCGCTGGTCGCCGTGTGGCCGAAGCTGAGCGCGCGTCGCGCATCGCGCGGCGCCGGCTTCGTGTGGGCTCCAGAACTCATGCGTGTCTCCTCGGGATGCCGGCTCCGCGACGGACGCCCGGCAAGCCGCCGGGCGTCCCGAGGCTGGCCCGCCTGTGATCCCCGGTCGCGATGGTAAGGACGACCCCGGGTGACCGGCCATGCCTCGCTTGCCCGGGGGCAACAGGCCGGCGGGAGCGCCAGTTTGCTCCCATGTGGAGCAAACCGGGGGTGTGAACCCCCGCGCCACGGGGGCGTTTCGGGCCTTCCGGACGGTGGCACATCGATTGCACTTCGCGCCCCGAGTCCTTCTTTCCAGAAACCGGAGCCCCCCGATGAAGTCCCGCCTCTCCTGCTCGCGCCTGATGCTGGCGCTGGGCCTGTCCGTCCTGGCCGCCACCGCCCAGGCCCACGGCGATGTCACGCCGCAGGCCGTCGACACCAAGGGCCTGCCCACGCTGGGCGATGCCTGGCGGGCCGAGAACCCGTACCGCAAGAACGACGCAGCCATCAAGCTCGGCGGCTCGGCCTACAACCAGAACTGCGCGCGCTGCCACGGCCTGGAGGCGATCTCCGGCGGCATCGCGCCCGACCTGCGCAAGCTCGACAACGAATGCGTCACGCTGAAGGACGACAAGAAGAAGGGCGCCTGCGTCAAGGAGATGGACGAGTACTACGCCGCCACCGTCCGCAAGGGCCGCGTGCGCAACGGCGCCGTCTACATGCCGCCCTTCGAGGGCACGCTCAACCAGGAAGCGGTGTGGGCCATCAAGGCCTACCTCGAGACGCGCCGCGAGAAGCCGCTGTGATCGATCGGCGGCGACTGCTGGCCGCGGGCACGCTCGCGGGACTGGGCGCCGCGGCGGGCGCGCAGGAGGCCGGCGCGCTCGAGCGCGTGAAGCGTGCCGGGCGCCTGGTCGTCGCGGTCTACCAGGACTACCCGCCCTTCAACGTGCAGGGCAAGGGCATCGACGTCGACATCGCCGGCCAGCTGGCCGACGCGGTCGGCGTGCCGCTGTCGCTGCTGCCCTTCACGGCCGGCGAGAACATCTCCGACGACCTGCGCGCCGCGGTGTGGCGCGGCCACTTCCTCGGCTGGGGTCCGGCCGACGTGATGCTGCACGTGCCGATGGAGCGGCCGCTGATCGAGGCCCATCCGCAGGTCGAGGTCTTCGGCCCCTACTACCGCGAGCGCGTGATGCTGGCCTGGGACCGCGAACGTGGCCCGGCGCCGCAGGACGCTGCCGGCCTGCGCGGCCTGACGATCGCGGTGGCCGGCGCCACGATGGCCGGCTGGGTGCTGGCCGGTGCCGAGGGTGGGGCGCTGCGCGAGGGCCTGCGCACGGGGCATGCCGACGGCGTGAAGGCGGCGCGCAGCCTGCTGGCCGGCGAGGCCCAGGCCGCGGCCGGCCTGGCCTCGGAGCTGGAGTCGACGCTGGCCGGCCAGCCGCGCTACGAGGTCGTCGCGCTGCCGGTGGCCCGAGCGCCGCGCAACGGCTGGGTGGTGGGCTGCGCGGTCAAGCGCGGCGCGACGGACCTGGCGCGCGTGATCAACCAGCGCCTCGCCGACCTCGCGGCCGGCCTCGCGCTGCGCGAGATCTTCCAGCGCCACGGCGTGACCTGGCGGGGGTGAGGGCCGCGGCTCCGAGCCTGCCTGCGCAGGCTCGGACGGCCCGAACGGCCGACGCGTCCCGCGTTGGCCTGGGTGCGCCCCGATCGCCACCGGTCAGCGCTAGTAGCCACGGCCTCTTCGGTACTGCGCGTGCGCCCGCCGCGCCAGCGGCGTGACCGCGGCGATCGCCGCCAGCGAGGCGCCCGCATGCGCCTGGCAGACCGCGATGCCCAGCGCGTCGGCCGCGTCCTTGCCCGGCTCGCCGGGCAGTGCGAGCAGGCGCGCGACCATCGCCTGCACCTGCTCCTTGCGTGCCTGGCCGTGGCCGACCACGGCCTTCTTCATCTGCAGCGCGGTGTACTCCGACACCGGCAGGCCGCTGGACACCAGCGCCGCGAGCGCCGCGCCGCGCGCCTGGCCCAGCAGCAGCGTCGACTGCGGGTTGACGTTGACGAACACGATCTCGACCGCCGCGCACTGCGGCTCGTAGCGCGCCGCCACCTCGCGCACGCCCTCGAAGATGATCTTCAGCCGCCCCGGCAGGTCGCCGTTGGGCAGCGCGTCGGTGCGGATGGTGCCGCTGGCGATGTAGTGCAGCTTCGAGCCGACCGATTCGATGACTCCGAACCCGGTGGTTCGGAGCCCGGGGTCGATGCCGAGGATCCTCATTCGCCCGATTCTCCAACAGCAGCGGAAGCGCTAGAGTGGGCCGAGAGGAGAACCGCGCGATGCTGCGAACGCTGGCCGGCCTGCTGTCCCTGTGCGCGCTGCTCGGCGCCTGCGCCACCGCGCCGCCGGTGAACGGCGCGCCGCACGAGCTGTTCGCCGATTCGCGCTTCGCGCCGCCGTCGACGCGCATCGCCCGCGCCGACGTCTTCGCGCTCAGCGACGACATGAAGCACTACCTGCGCGAGGAGATGGCGCCGCTGCTGCGCCGCCACGGCCGGCTGCGCGGCCTGCTCGAGGCGCTGGGAAGCCGCGCGCGGCTCAAGCTCGACTACGACGCCGCCTCGACCCGCAACGCGGCCGAGGCCTTCGAGGCGCGCTCCGGCAACTGCCTCGCGCTGGTGGTGATGACCGCGGCCTTCGCCAAGGAGCTGGACCTGCCGGTCGTCTACCAGAGCGCCTACATCGACGAGACCTGGAGCCGCGCCGGCGACCTCTACCTGAAGAGCGGCCACGTCAACATCACGCTGGGCCGCCACATCTTCGATGCCGTCGGCCGCCGCGACCGCGACGGCGCCACGGTCGACTTCCTGCCGCCCGACCGCCTGCAGGGCCTGCGCACGCGCCGCATCGACGAGTCCACCGTGGTCGCGATGTTCATGAACAACCGCGCCGTCGAGGCGCTGGTGCAGGGCCGGGTCGACGACGCCTACTGGTGGGCGCGCGAGGCGCTGCAGGCCGATCCCGGCCATGGCGCCAGCTACAACACGCTGGGCGTGGTCTACCTGCGCCATGGCGACCTGGGCCACGCCGAACGCAGCTTCGCGCGGCTGCTGCAGCGCGAGCCTGACAACGTCCAGGCCCTGGCCAACCTGGCCCAGGTCATGGACCGCAGCGGCCGCGGCGGCGAAGCCGCCGAGCTGCGGCGCACGCTGGCGAGGCTGGAGCCCCACGCGCCCTTCCACTTCTTCCAGCTCGGCCAGGCGGCGATGGCGCGCGGCGACTTCGGCCAGGCGCGCGAGCTGTTCGCCCGCGAGGTGGCGCGCGACCCGCACTACCACGAGTTCCACTTCTGGCTGGCGGTCGCGCACTTCCGCCTGGGCGACGAGCCGCAGGCGCGCAGGCACCTCGCGCTGGCCGCCGAGTACAGCCCGACGCGCGGCGATCGCGATCTGTACACCGCCAAGCTGGCGTGGCTGCGCTCGACGCACCACTGAGTCGATCAGAAACTCAGCTTGAAGTACCAGCGCACCGAGTGGAAGAACACCGGTGCCGCGAAGCACAGCGGTGCCACGCGGTCCAGCAGCCCGACCGCGCCGGTCACCGAGGCCTGGTTGCCCCACCAGCGCACGCCGGCATCGCGCTTGAGCGCCTTCATCACGAACTCGCCCATCGTGCCGCAGGCGCTGGCGATGAAGGCCATCACGAAGGCCTGGCCGGCCTTGAAGGGCGTGATCCAGTAGAGCAGGGCGCCGACGAAGGCCGCGACCAGCGCGCCGATGAGCCAGGCGCGGTAGCTGAAGCTGCGGCTGATCTGCCGCGCCACCGGCCGGCGGCGCAGTCGGCGGCTGGCGAGTTCCTGCACGATCTGCGCGACCGCGACCACGAAGACCAGGAAGAACACCAGGAAGGCGCC
Source organism: uncultured Methylibium sp. (assembly GCA_964622685.1). Taxonomy (GTDB): domain Bacteria; phylum Pseudomonadota; class Gammaproteobacteria; order Burkholderiales; family Burkholderiaceae_C; genus Methylibium. Next base: position 1,088 of record CAZUUU010000114.1, on the reverse strand, counting down.
GCGGTCGGCGTAGTTCGGGAAGTTCAGCAGCAGCAGCGCCGGCGTGTGGCTCATGCCGTAGACGCAGACCATCACGCCCCACTGGATCTTGGCGTTGCGCTCGAGGAAGCGCTCGGGGTCGCCGGCCAGCGCGCTGACCACCGGGATCGCGAGGAAGATGTAGACCGGGATGAAGACCGAGAACAGGTCGAAGTTGCGGTTGGCCACCAGCACGTACTGCAGCGGCAGCACGATGAAGAAGGCCAGGATCAGGCTGCGGTGGTCGCTGCGGCGCGTGTGCATCAGCGTGATGTACTCGCGCAGCGCCAGGAAGCTGAAGACGCCGAACAGCAGCGTCGCGCCCAGCGGCCCCGACACCCAGGCCAGCCAGAACAGCGTCGCGCTGATCCACACCGCGCGCAGGTCGCGCTGGAAGCGCTCGAGGCTGCCCTGCTGCTCGGGCGTGCGCTCGCGCAGCGAGCTCAGGAAGGTCAGCGCCGTGACCAGCAGCAGCACGCCGAAGAGGATCAGGAACAGCAGGCCGACCTGTTCGGAGACGCTGAGGTTGCGAAGTCCGCTCATGCCTCAGGCCGCCACGGCTTCCAGCGCCACGACGGCGTCGCGCGCCCGATCGAGGAAGGCGCGCTTGTCCTCGCCGGGCTGCGGCGGTGCGATCGGCGCGCCGAAGGTCACCGAACACAGGATGGGCACCGGCACGACCTCGCCCTTGGGCATGACGCGCTGCACGTTGTCGATCCAGGCGGGGATCAGCGTCACGTTCGGGAACTGCTCGGCCAGGTGGAAGAGCCCGCTCTTGAAGGCCTGGGGCACGCCCTGGTTGTTGCGCGTGCCCTCCGGAAAGATCACCAGCGAGTCGCCGTGCTGCAGTGCCTCGACCAGCGGCTCGAGCGGGTCCTGGTCGTCGGTCCGTTGCCGCGACACGTAGACCGCGTTGAAGACCTCGCGCGTGATCCAGTGCTTGAACCGCCCCGCGGTCCAGTAGTCCTTCGCGGCGATCGGCCGCGTCATCGCGCGCAGGTCGCGCGGCAGCGAGGCCCAGATCAGCACCCAGTCGAGGTGGCTCTGGTGGTTGGCGAAGTAGATGCGCT
>CAZUUU010000113.1:0-10541 GCA_964622685.1 uncultured Methylibium sp. | reverse complement strand
GCGCCGACCGCCTCGGCGTCGCGCGGCTGCCGCCGCTGCCGTCCCTGCCGCCGGGCAATCCCTTCGCCGCCGAGGCGGGCCGGCAGGGGCCCCCGCCCGAGCCGCCGACCGGGGCGGGGCCCGAGGGCCGCCCCCCCGGACCGCCGCCAGCGGCCGGCGTGCCGCCCGGCCTGCCGCGCTCGGTGCTGTGGCTCGACTACGCGCTGCGTGCCCTGGTCATCGCACTCGGCGCCTGGCTGGGCGCGCGCTGGCTGGCGCGCCCGATGCAGCGCCTGGTCCGGGCGTCGGGCGCGCTCGGCGACGGCCTGGCCACGGGTCGCGAGCTGCCGCGCCTGGACGAGCGGCGCGGCACGCGCGAGGTGCGCATCGCCGCGCAGGTCTTCAACCGCATGGCCGAGCGCCTGCGCGAGCAGTTCGATGCGCGCGGCCTGCAGATGGCGGCGGTCTCGCACGACCTGCGCACGCCGCTGACGCGGCTGCGCATGCGCGTCGAGCAGCTGCCGCCGCCGCAGGCGCAGGCCGCGGCCACCGACATCCGCGAGATGGACGAGCTGATCGCCGCCACGCTGTCGGTGCTGCGCGAGCAGCGCGACGGCGCCGGCGCGCAGCCGGTCGATGTGACGGCGCTGCTGCAGGCCCTTGTCGACGACCGGGCCGAGCAGGGACACGATGTGCAACTGCTCGCGCCGGCCGGCGCGCTGCGCGCCCTGGCGCATCCGGCCGGCCTGCGGCGGGTCGTCGACAACCTCGTCGGCAATGCGCTGCGTCACGGCGGCCGGGCCTGCATCACGCTGGCGACGGCCGGTGCCGGCCAGCTCGAGATCTGCGTCGATGACGAGGGTCCGGGCATCCCGGCCGGCGAGCTCGAGCGCGTGTTCGAACCCTGGGTGCAGCTGGCCGGCGCTCCGGCCCGCGCAGGCCACGGCCTGGGCCTGGCGATCGCGCGCGACCTGGCCGAGCGCGACGGCGGCCGTCTCAGCCTGCACAACCGGGCGGAAGGCGGGCTGCGCGCGCGCCTGCTGCTGCCGGCCGCCTGAACGCGCCCGGCTGACCGGCGGGTCCACGGCCCGCCGACACGACCGTGTCGGCGCCGACAAGAAGCGGCGATAGCCCGTACACACGACGCCCTCACCATCGGCGTCATGGAGTCTCCGCATCTCGATGGGCTGCCGGTCGTGATGGCGCGCCGGACCGAGGCCCCGTATCCCTTGCTCGCGCTGCTGGCCGATTCGGTGCTCCAGCCGCCGGCCCTGCTGCTGCCGGCGCTCGCGAGCGCCGCCGCCGGCGGCCACTCGATCACGCTGTCGATCGGTCTGGCCGCCATCGACGACGACCCCATCCACCCCGCCGAGAAAGACCTTCATGCAACACCCTGACCCTCGTCATGACCACGGGCTGGCCCGCGATCTGGAGACCCTGATCCGCCGCAGCGCCGATCGCCGCCGGGCGCTGCGCTGGCTCGGCGTGATCGGGACCGCGCCGCTGGGCCTGCTGGCCTGCGGCGGCGGCGATGCCGAGGCCACCGCGACCACCGCCACGACCACGTCCGGCAGCGGCTCGACCGGCTCGGGCTCGTCCGCCACCGGCAGCTGCTCGGTGGTCCCCTCCGAGACGGCCGGGCCCTATCCCGGCGACGGCACCAACACCAACAGCAGCGGCATCGTCAACGTGCTGACGCTGTCGGGCATCGTGCGCAGCGACATCCGCACCAGCGTCGCGGGGGCGAGCGGCACTGCGCCGGGCGTTCCGCTGACCGTGACGCTCAAGCTCGTGAACACCGCTTCCTCGTGCGCCGACCTGGCGGGCTATGCGATCTACCTCTGGCACTGCACGCGCGACGGCAACTACTCGCTGTACTCGAGCAGCGTGTTCAACGAGAACTTCCTGCGCGGCGTGCAGGTCACCGACGCGACCGGCGAGGTCACGTTCACGACCATCTTCCCGGGCTGCTACAGCGGCCGCTGGCCGCACATGCACTTCGAGATCTACCCGAGCCTGGCCACGGCCACCAGCGGCAACAACGACGTCAAGACCTCGCAGCTGGCGCTGCCGGCGGCGGCCTGCAACCAGGTCTACGGCGTCGCCAGCGGCTACGGCACGAGCGTCTCGAACTTCGCCGCGATCTCGCTGTCCAGCGACAACGTGTTCAGCGACGACGGCGCGGCGACCCAGCTCGCCAGCGTGACCGGCGACGTCACCGGCGGCTTCGCTGCCTCCCTCACCGTCGGCATCGCCGCGTGAGCGCTGCGCGGGGGGGCCGGCGGCAGCGCCCGATCCCGTCCGTCCCGCGGCGCATTGAGCGGCGGCTGGCGCCTATGATCGGCGGCATGGTCATTCCCTCCCCGCAACGCCACAAGAAGCTCCCCGCCCTGCGCGTCGGCGTCGGCGGCCCGGTCGGCTCGGGCAAGACCACGCTGGTCGAGATGCTGTGCAAGGCCCTGCGCACGCGCTACGACCTGGTGGTCGTCACCAACGACATCTACACCAAGGAAGACCAGCGCCTGCTGACGGTCGCCGGCGCTCTGGAGGCCGACCGCATCATGGGCGTCGAGACCGGCGGCTGCCCGCACACCGCGATCCGCGAGGACGCGTCGATCAACCTCGAGGCGGTCGACCGCATGCTGGCGAAGTACCCCGATGCCGACATCGTCTTCATCGAGTCCGGCGGCGACAACCTGGCCGCGACCTTCAGCCCCGAACTGAGCGACCTGACGATCTACGTCATCGACGTCGCCGCCGGCGAGAAGATCCCGCGCAAGGGCGGGCCCGGCATCACCAAGAGCGACCTGCTGGTCATCAACAAGACCGATCTCGCGCCGCACGTGGGCGCCGACCTCGCGGTGATGGAGGCCGACACGAAGCGCATGCGCGCCTCGCAGTCCGGCGGTGTGAAGCCCTATGTGATGACCAACCTCAAGACGCACGCGGGGCTGGCCGAGGTGATCGCCTTCATCGAGCGCAAGGGCTTGCTGCAAGCCGCTGCGGCGGCCTAGACGCCGAGCATGGCCTGGCACGGCCGGCTGGACCTCCGGTACCGGAGCGAACCCTGGCACGAGGGCACGCATCGCACCGTGCTCCACGATCGCCACGACGGCCCGCTGCGCGTGCTGGCCAGCCTCTACCCCGAGGCCGCGGCCGTCTGCCACAACGTGCTGGTGCACCCGCCGGGCGGCATTGCCGGCGGCGACACGCTGCAGATGGACGTGGAGATCGCCGACGGCGCGCACGCGCTGCTGACCACGCCCGGCGCGACGCGCTTCTACCGCAGCGCCGGCGAGCCCGCGCTGCAGGCGCTGGACGCGCGCCTCGCGCCCGGCGCCCGGCTCGAGTGGCTGCCGCTCGAGGCCATCGTGCACAGCGGCGCGCTGGCCGAGAACCGCCTGCGCTTCACGCTCGCGCCGGGTGCCGAGATGATCGGCTGGGACCTGCTGGCGCTCGGCCTGCCTGCCGCCGGCCAGCCCTACGAGCGCGGCCGCTACCTGCAGCACCTGGAACTGCCGGGCCGCTGGCTGGAGCGGGGCGCCGTCGACGCGGCCGATGCGCTGCTGCTCGACTCGCCGCTCGGCTGGGCCGGCCAGCGCGTGCTGGGCCTGCTGTGGTTCGCCGCCGGTGAGGCACTGGAGAGCGAGCGCCGTGAGGCGCTGCTCGATGCGGCGCGCGCGGCGAGCGGCGGCCACGCGCTGGCCGCGACGGCCGGTGCCACGTCGCCGCACGACGCGGTCGTCGTGCTGCGTGTGCTGGCGCCGCGGGTCGAGCCGGCGATGCAGTTGCTGGCCGCCGTGTGGGCGCGCTGGCGCGAGATCGCCTGGGGCCTGGCCCCGTGCCCGCCACGGGTCTGGAAGACCTGAGCGCACGGCGCGCGATGCGCAGGGCTATGCTGCGCGCCTCTTTGCGCTGTCGCCACGCATGAACGCCCCTGCCAACGAACCCCGGCTCACCTCGCTGTCGCACGGCGGCGGCTGCGGCTGCAAGATCGCCCCCGGCCTGCTGAGCGAGATCCTGCGCGGCAGCGGCGCGCGCATGCCGCTGCCGCCCGAGCTGCTGGTCGGCATCGAGACCGCCGACGATGCCGCGGTCTACCGGCTCAACGACGAACAGGCGCTGGTCGCGACGACCGACTTCTTCATGCCCATCGTCGACGACCCCTACGACTTCGGCCGCATCGCGGCCACCAACGCGATCTCCGACGTCTACGCCATGGGCGGGCGGCCCATCATGGCGCTGGCCCTGGTCGGCATGCCGATCAAGCTGCTGGGCCCGCGCACGATCGCGCGCGTGCTCGAAGGCGGCGAGGCCGCGTGCCGTGCCGCCGGCATCCCCATCGCCGGCGGGCACAGCATCGACTCGGTCGAGGCGATCTACGGCCTGGTCGCGCTCGGCCTGGTGCATCCGCAGCGCGTCAAGCGCAACGCCGACGCGCGACCCGGCGACCGCCTGGTGCTCGGCAAGCCGCTGGGCGTGGGCGTGCTGTCGGCGGCGCTGAAGCAGGAGCGGCTCGATGCCGCGGGCTACGCCCGCATGATCGACACGACGACCCGGCTCAACACGCCCGGCCCCGACCTGGCGGCGTTGCCCGGCGTGCATGCGCTGACCGACGTCACGGGCTTCGGCCTGGCCGGCCACGCGCTGGAGATCGCGCGCGGCGCGCAGGCCGACGTGGTCATCGACTGGTCGCGCGTGCCGCTGCTGGCCGGGGCCCGCGAGCTGGCGCTGCAGGGCCTCGTCACCGGCGCCTCGGGCCGCAACTGGGCCGGCTACGGCGTCGAGGTGCTGTTGCCCGAAGGCTTCGACGCCGTAGATCGCGCGCTGCTGACCGACCCGCAGACCAGCGGCGGCCTGCTGGTGTCCTGCGATGCGGCCGCGGTGCCCGAAGTGCTGGCGGTGTTTCGCCGCCACGGCTTCGAGGCGGCGGCAGAGATCGGCGAGGTCCGCGCTGCGTCGGATGGCGCGCCGCGCCTCAGGCTGCAGTAGCGCTGTCGCGGCGAGGCGGCGCGCCGATCAGGGGCTGGGCCGCGCGTCCGGTGCGTAGGGCCGCGGATCGATGCCGGGCTCGGCCCGTGCCATCAGCCGTGCCAGCAGCGCGGCGCTGCCGGCCGCCAGCGTCAGGCCCAGCGCGCCCTGGCCGGCGTTGATCCAGAGCTTGGGGAGGCGCGTCGCGCCGACGCGCGGCCGCCCGTCCGGCGTGGCGGGCCGCAGCCCGGTCCAGGCAGCCGGCTCGCGCAGATCGGAGGCGCCGGGGAAGGTCCGCCGGACCGCGTCGCACAGCGCCTCGATGCGCGCCGGCGCGATGCGGCGGTCCGCGCCGACCAGCTCGGCGAAGCCCGCGACGCGCAGCCGGTCGCCGAGGCGCGCGTAGACGAGCTTGCGCGCGGTGTCGGTGACGCTGACGCGCGGTGCCGCGGCCGCGTCGACGACCGGCAGCGTGATGCTGTAGCCCTTGATCGGCTCGACCGGCAGGCGCAGGCCCAGCGGGCGCAGCAGCGTCGTCGCACCGGCGCCGGTGGCGACGACGAAGTGCTCGGCCTCGACGACGTCGTCCTGCAGCCGCAGTGCGCGCAGGCGGCCGTCGCGCAACTCGAAGCCGAGCGCTCGCTCGCCCAGGCACAGCCGCGCGCCGCTGGCCTGCGCCAGCTCCTGCGCGAGCCGCGCGGCGTCGACGACCTCCTCGCTGTCGGTCCACACGCCGAAGGCGATGCGCTCGCGGTCGGCGGCGAGCGCCGGCTCGATCGCGGCGCACTCGGCCGCGTCGACCAGGCGCTGCCGGCAACCCAGCGCGGCCTGCGCCGCCAGCTGGCGCTGCACGCCGGCGCGCGCGGCGGCGTCGCGGTAGAGCACCAGCTTGCCGGGCTGCGCATGGCCGCTGCGCGCGGCCATCCCCGGTTGTTCGGCCAGCCAGGCGTGCAGCGTGTCGCGGCTGAGGAAGGACAAGGCCAGCAGCGCCTCGGTCGTGCGCCGCACCTGCCCCGCACTGCAGGCCCGCACGAAGGCCGCCAGCCAGCGCAGGTGATCGACATCCGGCCGCGGCCGCCAGCGCAGCGGGCTGTCGGCCTTGAGCAGCCAGCCGGGCAGCGCGCGCAGCGCCGCCGGCGTGGCCAGCGGCTCGACGTAGCTGTAGCTCAGCTGCGCGCCGTTGGCCAGGCTCGCGCCCTGGCCCGGCTGCGCGGCCGCGTCGACCAGCGTGACCTGCCAGCCGTCGCGCGCCAGCGCGTACGCCGTCGCGCAGCCGACGATGCCGGCGCCGACCACGCAGACGCTGCCGCGCGCGGTGCTCACGGCAAGGCCGAGGCGGTCGCCGGTCGCTGGGCCATCGACCACGCCACGGCGCGCCGCGCGAGCGCGCCCGTCGCGTCGACCAGCGGCAGCGGGGCCAGGGCGCCATCGAGCGCGACCGGGATCTCGGTGCAGCCCAGCACCACCGCGCTGGCGCCGCGACGCTGCAGCGCGTGCACGGCGTCCAGCAACAGTTCGCGCGCCGGCAGCAGCCGGCCGGCCTTGACCGCTGCGATGCCCGGCATCACGCGATCCAGCATCTCGCCGGCCGTCGGCAGCAGCCATTGCACGCCCGGCATGCCACGGTTCAGGTACAGGCCCGAGGCCAGCGTCGCGTCGGTGGCCAGCAGGCCGATGCGCCCGCCGTCGCCGGCGCGCTGCGCGGCCTCGTCGAGCGCCGCGTCGACGAGGTGCAGCATCGGCAGGCCGAGCGCCTCGCGCAGCTCGTCGAACCACAGGTGCGCGGTGTTGCAGGGCATCACCACCAGCTCCGCGCCGGCCGCCACGAGGCGGCGGCCGCTGGCGACCATCGCCGCGAGCGGCGAGTCGCCCTCGCCGCGGAAGGCGCGCGTACGGTCGGGCACCTGCGGGATCGAGCTGACGACCACCGGCACATGCTCCTGGTCGATGGCGGCGGGCGTGGCCGCGAGCATCTTGCGCAGGAAGTCCAGCGTCGCCAGCGGCCCCATGCCGCCGAGGACGCCAACCACGCCCGCCACGCCGCCGCCGGCATCGGGCCAAGCGCTGCCCGCGCCGCGCGCGCCGCGCGGCGGAAGGTCGATCGCGTTCACGGGGTGGGGGGCGCGCCGCTCAGGTCGCCGGCTTGTCCGACAGCGCCTTCAGGTTGTCCTTGAGCTCCTGGCTCATCGGCGCATTGAGGTTGATGCCCTTGGGCGGGATCGGCGACTGGAACCACTTCTTGTACAGCGCCTCGAACTCGCCGCTCTTCATCAGCCCGGCCAGCGTGTCGTCGACCAGCTTCTTGAAGGACGGGTCGTCCTTGCGGATCATGATCGCGTAGGGCTCGACCTGGATCGCCTCGCCCACCACGGCCAGTTCGGCCGGGTTCTGTGCGCTGGCGCGCAGGCCGTACAGCAGGATGTCGTCCATGCCGAAGGCGTCGGCCCGGCCGGACTGCACCAGCAGCGCGGACTCGGCGTGGTCCTTGGCGCTCAGCAGCTCGAAGTCGAGCGCGCGGTCGGCGTTGAGCTTGCGCAGGATCTGGTAGTTGGTGGTGCCGGTGGTCGAGACGACCTTCTTGCCCTTCAGGTCGGCGATCGACTTGACCGGCGAGTCGGCCTTCACGAGGAAGCGCGTGCCGGTGTAGAAGTAGTTGGTCGCGAAAGTGACCTGCTTGGCACGCTCGCTGTTGTTGGTGGTCGAGCCGCACTCGATGTCGATGGTGCCGTTCTGCAGCAGCGGGATGCGGTTCTGCGAGGTCACGGCCTGGGTCGCCACCTTCAGGTCGGCGCGGCCGGTGGCCTTCCTGACCGCCTCGACGACCTTGCCGCAGATCTCCCAGCCGAAGCCGACCGGCTGCGCGTCGGCGCCGAGGTAGGAGAAGGGGATCGAGGCCTCGCGGTAGGCCACCGTCATGCTGCCGCTGGCCTTGGCCTTGTCGAGCGTGCTCGCGGTCTGCGCCGAGGCGGCGGCACCGCTCAGGGCGGCGAGGGCGGCGAGGGCGGTGCGGATCGTGGGTCGCATGCGGGAGTCCTTTCTGGCGGTGGCCGGATGACGGGAGGGATGGCCGCATGCTAGCGAGCGCCGTGCCGGCCGGCGCATCGCAATTGACGGGTGGTCCATAAGCTGACCTAATGGTTCGATGCGCCTGAAGCACATCGAGGTCTTCAACGCGGTGATGCTGACCGGCACGGTCAGTGCCGCGGCGCGACTGCTGCACGTGACGCAGCCGGCCGTGACGCAGACCCTGCAGCACGCCGAGCTGCAGCTGGGCTATGCGCTCTTCACGCGGCAGCGCAACCGCCTCGTGCCCACGCACGAGGCCCAGGCGCTCTACCCCGAGGTGCAGCGGCTGATGTCGCAGCTGGAGTCGGTGCGCCGCATCGCCGGCGCGCTGGGCAGCGGCGAGGGCCAGCAGTTCCGCATCCTCATCGTGCCCTCGCTCGCGGTGCGCGCGCTGCCGCAGGCGCTGGAGCGTTTCCGCGTGCGCTATCCGCAGATGCCGGTGACGATCAGGACGCTGCACTCGGCCGAGATCGCGCGCGCGATCGCGCTGCAGGAGGGCGACGTCGGCATCGTCTACGGCAGCCTGCCGCACCCGGCGCTGCACGAGGAGCTGGTCGCGACCGGCCGCCTGGTCTGCGTGACGCGCGCCGGCGACGCGGCCGCGGACCGCCGCACCACGGTGGCGCTGGAGGACCTGCTGCGTTCGCCCTTCATCCGCATCGACGAGCGCGACCCCCTGGGCACGGTGCTGGCCGACCAGTGGTCGCGGCTCGGCGTCGCGCCGCGTGCCGGCATCACGGTGCAGACCCACCACATCGCGATGGTGCTGGCCGAGCAGGGCTTCGGGCCGGCCATCATCGACTCGTTCACCGCGCAGGCCGGCCGCAGCACGGCCCTGCACGTGCGCACCCTGCTGCCCGAGGTGCCGGTCGAGGTGCGCGCCCTGCTGCCGCAGGGGCTGCGTTCGCCGCAGCCGGTGGCGGACTTCATCGCCGCGTTCCGCGCGGTGACCGCCGCGTGAGGCGCGTCGTCAACGTGCCTTGAAGATCGCCGCGTAGTCGTCCTGGTCGTACGGCCGGTCGTCGCAGTCGGCCGACCAGGTCTGGCGCAGCGCGTTGGTGGTCTGTGCCTGCTTCGCGTACTCGGGCGCCTTGGCGTTGTAGTCGGCGACCATCTGCCGGCGCTGGTCGAGGCGCGCGTTGTAGGCGTCGACCGCGGCCTTGTCGGTGGCGACCAGCCTGGCGCGGTCGGCCTGCAGCTGCGCGTCGAAGCGCTCGAAGGCCTGCTTGGCGGACTCGAGCTCGGCCTGGTCGCGCTGCAGCTCGGCGGCCTCCTGTTCCAGCTGGCGCTGCAGGTCGAGGCAGGCGCGCAGCTGGGTCTGGCTGAGCGGCTTGCCCTTGGGCGGGCCGTCGCCCAGCACCGGCATCCGGCTGGCAGACTGCGCCTGGGCCGGCGTGGCGATCCACAGCGCCGTCCCCGTCAGCAGCAGGGCCGCCAGCGCGTGGATCGGCCGCAGGGCCGGGCGTCGTTTCGTCAGGACTTGTTGTCGCATACCGTGGCTCCTGTTGTCGTGGGTCCAGGACCGAGGGACCCGCTGCGCCGCACCAGGTTCCCGCGCGCCGCCAGCGCAATGGCACGCGCCATGCTCGAATCGTGACCATCCGTAGCTTCGATCGACCGCCTTGCAGACCCTGATCGACCTCGTCACCGCCCACGGCGCGCTGCTGGTCTTCGTCGCCACGCTGGCCGCGCGCATCGGCGCGCCGGTGCCGGCCGCGCCGCTGCTGGTGGTGGCCGGCGGGCTGTCGGTCGTGGGCGCGGTCTCGCTGCCGCTGGCCTTCGCGGTCGCGGTGCTGGCCAATGTGCTGGGCGACGGCCTGTGGTTCTGGGCCGGCCGCGTGCTGGGCCACCGCGTGCTGGGCCTGCTGTGCCGCTGGTCCTTGTCGCCCGACAGCTGCGTGCGCCAGAGCGAATCCCTGGTCGCGCGCTGGGGCGGCAGCTCGCTGGTCGCGGCCAAGTTCGTGCCCGGCGTGTCGGTGGTCGCGGCGCCGATGGCCGGCGCGATGGGCATGTCGGTGGGCCGCTTCGTGACCAGCGACGCGCTCGGCGGCGCGCTCTGGTCCGGCGTCTTCCTCGGCCTCGGCGTGGCCTTCGCCGGCGAGGTCGAGCGCCTGCTGGTGGCGCTGGCCGACGCCGGCACCGCCGCGACCCTGCTGCTGCTGGCCTTGCTGGCCGGCTTCGTCGCCTGGCGCTGGTGGCGGCGCCGTCGCTTCCTGCGCGAGGCCGCCGTGCCGCGCATCGGCGCCGACGAGCTGCAGGCGCTGATCGATGCCGCCACCCAGGGCGACCCGGCGCCGCTGATCATCGACGTGCGCTCGCTCGCCGCGGCCGAGCTCGACACCCGCCACATCCCCGGCGCGCTGATCGCCGAGCTGGACGGCATCGCCGCGCAGGCCGCCACGCTGCCGCACGACCGCGAGATCGTCCTCTACTGCAACTGCCCCAACGAGGCCTCGGCGGCCACCGCGGCGCTGCGGCTGCGGGCCGCCGGCCTGCCGCGCGCGCGGCCGCTGGCGGGCGGGCTG
>CAZUUU010000112.1:0-10607 GCA_964622685.1 uncultured Methylibium sp. | reverse complement strand
TGGGCTTGCTGCGCACGCGCTCCAGGCGCTCCTGCCACCAGCGCTTCTCGGCCGGCTCGGTGATGTGCATGAACTCGGCGCCGATCGAGCCGCAGTAGGTCTCGCGCAGCGCCTGCAGGATCTCGCGCAGCGTCTGCTGCTCGGCGGTGGTGAAGTAGGTGTTGGTCGCGCTGAACGTGATGTCCATGTCGGACTCGCTCAGGTCGTAGAAGGCCGGCTCCAGCTCGGGGATGCGCGGGCGTTCGGTGCGCTTGAGCGGGTCGAGGTCAGCCCAGCGGGCGCCCAGCGAACGGTAGGCGGCGATCAGCGACTGGACGTGGACCTGCTTGCGCGCGACGGCCAGCTCGGCCGCGCTGGCCTTGACCGCGAAGGCGTTGGCCTTGGCGCGCTGGGCAAAGGATTCGACGACCGGCGCGTGCGCGACGTCACGCGACTCGGAGCCGTCGGTGGCCGGCACGTTCTGCAGCGCGTCGAAGTAGGCGCGCCACTTGTCGGGCACCGAGCCCGGGTTGTCGAGGTAGGCCTCGTAGAGCTCCTCGACATAGGGCGCGTTGCCCCCGAACAGGTAGGAGTTCGAGCGGTACTGCTGCATCATTTCGCTCACCTTTCACCCTGGTATCCAGGGCGTTGGCTGGTTGGAAAACCTTCCGCGGCGCGGCTTGACCGGTTGGCGGATTGCGACCCGCCTTTGCATGTTCGACAGAACCGACAAAGGGGACGGGAAGGACCGATTTTTGACCGACGGACTGTAGCACCGGGCGGGTGCGTCGCAGGCCCTGGAAACGGGAATCCGCAACGCTCGCGTGGCGCCGGCGCCGCGTCACCGCGCCGTCACGGCCGTGTCGCGCCGCAGACGCTCACTGCACCGCGCGCGAGGTCGGCGGCTGGTCGCGCGCCGCGGTGAACACCTCGCCGCCGTCGACGGCGTCGAAGCGGTACTGCGCCCCGCAGAACTCGCAGCCGACCTCGGCCAGCCCGCGTTCGGCGATCAGGCCGTCGAACTCCTCCCGGCCCAGGCCCTGCAGCATGCGGATCACGCGCTGGCGCGAACAGGTGCACGAGAAGCGCGGCCCATCGGCGCCCGCCAGGGGCTCGAAGCGGCGCAGTTGCTCCTCCCAGAACAGCCGGCGCAGGACGGTGTCGGCGTCCAGGCCCAGCAACTCCTCGGCCTTGAGCGTCGAGGCCAGGTGCGCGATGCGGTTGTAGCCCTCGTTCAGGCCGATCTGGTCCTCGTTGCGGGCGCCGAGGTTGCCTTCGCCTTCGACCGGCAGCCGCTGGATCAGCAGGCCGGCCGCGACACGGTCGTCGGCCGCCAGCACGAGCCGGGTGTCGAGCTGCTCGGACTGCAGCATGTAGTGCTCCAGCACCTGGGACAGCCGCTCCAGCGGCTCGCGCCGGTCGCCGTGCAGCGGCACGACGCCTTGGTAAGGCTGCTGGCCGGGCAGCTTGTCCTCGGGGTCGAGCGTGATCGAGCAGCGCCCCGCACCGCCGGCGTTGACCATCGCCGCCAGCCCCGCCCCGGGCGGCAGTTCGCCCGTCACGCTGGCGGTGGCACGGAAGCCCAGGTCCGACCGCACCTCGGCCACCGCCAGCCGCACCGGGCCGTCGCCGTGCAGCTGCAGCAGCAGCGCCCCCTTGAACTTGATGCTGGCCTGCATCAGCACGCTGGCCGCGGCCATCTCGCCGAGCAGCCCGCGAACCGGCGCCGGGTAGGCGCGGCCGCCCTCGCGGCGCGCCAGCAGCTCGACCCAGTCGTCGGTCAGGCGTACCAGCATGCCGCGCACCGGCAGGCCGTCGAACAGGAACTTGTGGAGTTCGCTCATCGTGGCAAGGTGGGGTTCAGCCGACGCGCTTCAACACGCGCTGGTAGCGCTGGGCCCGCTCGACATAGGTCTGCGCGCCGCGCTGCATGCGCGCGATGTCGTCCTCGCCCAGCGCCCTCACCGCCTTGGCCGGGCTGCCGAGGATCAGCATGCCTTCGGCGAACTCCTTGCCCTCGGTCACCAGCGCGCCGGCGCCGATCAGGCAGTGGCGGCCGATCCGCGCCTTGTTCAGCACGACAGCCTGGATCCCGACCAGCGCGCCGTCCTCGATCGTGCAGCCGTGCAGCATGGCCTGGTGCCCGACCGTCACGCCCTCGCCGATGACGAGCGGGCAGCCCGGGTCGGTGTGCAGCACCGCGCCTTCCTGGACGTTGGAGTGCCGGCCGATGGTGATCGGCTCGTTGTCGCCGCGGATCACGACGTGCGACCAGATGCTGGCGCCCTCGCCGACGATCACGGCGCCGATCAGCTCGGCGCTCTCGGCCACGTAGGCGGTTTCGTGCACCTGCGGTACGCGGTCGTCGAGCTGGAACAAGGCCATGCGGCACCCCGGCAAAGCCATAATTCTACGGATGCCTGCCCCGACTGCCGCCTCGCCCCTGCCGGACCTGCGCCGCGCGGCCCTGGACGCGCTGCAGGAGACCGAGCCCGGCAGCAAGGTCGACGCGGCCCGCGCGCTGGCGCTGCGGCGAGACGACGGCCCGCTCGACGTCGTCGCCGAATTGCAGCCCGTCGGCGACCTGCCCGGTCGCCCGGCGCGCCCGGTGCTGCAGCCGGCCCTGCAGGTGCGCCAGCGGCCGGTCTCGACGCCCGAGGGCCGCGCCGGCCTGCTGCATGCCATCGCGCACATCGAGTTCAACGCCATCAACCTGGCACTCGATGCCGTCTGGCGCTTTGCCGGCCTGCCCGCGGCCTACTACCGCGACTGGGTCCGCGTCGCCGGCGAGGAGGCGCACCACTTCTCGCTGCTGCGCGAGCACTTGCAATCGCTCGGTCACGACTACGGCGACTTCGATGCCCACGACGGCCTGTGGACCATGACCGCGCACACCGCCCACGATCCGGTCGCGCGCATGGCGCTCGTGCCGCGCACGCTCGAAGCACGCGGCCTGGACGCCACGCCGCCGCTGCAGCGCAAGTTCGCGCGGGCCGGCGACCGGCGCGCGGTCGAGATCCTGGCCGTCATCCTGCGCGACGAGATCGGCCACGTCGCCATCGGCAACCGCTGGTACCGCTGGCTCTGCGAACGCGATGGGCTGGACCCGGTGGCGCTCTACCCGCAGCTCGCCGAGCGCTACGACGCGCCGAAGCCGCGGCCGCCGCTGAACCTGGAAGCCCGCGGGGCCGCGGGCTTCACGGCCGAGGAGATGGCCTGGTTGAGCGCCTGAGCTTTAGAGCCCCCCCACGAAGTAGCGCTTCAGTCCCGCCAGGATCATCTCGACGGCGATGGCGGTCAGCACCAGGCCCATCAGCTTCTCCAGCGCCGACACCATCGAGTGCCCGAGCAGCTTGCGGATGCGCTCGGCCGCCAGCATCACCAGCGCGCACACCGCCATCGCGGCCGTGACGGCGCCGACCCACTGCATCAGCTTCTCGGGCTGGCGCGAGGCCAGCAGCAGCACGGTCGCCATCGCCGACGGCCCGGCCAGCAGGGGAACGGCCAGCGGAAAGATCAGCGGCTCGCGCGCGCCGCCTTCGGAGGCATAGATCTGCGAACCCGAGCTGAAGATCATGCGGATCGCGATGATCAGCAGGATCACGCCGCCGGCCACCTCTAGCGAGCGCTCGGACAGGTGCATCAGCGCCAGGAAGCCCTCGCCCGAGAACATGAAGCCCAGCAGCACGCCCAGCGCGATCAGCGACTCGCGCAGCGCGATCAGCTTGCGCCGCGGCGGCGAGACGCCCTTGAGCACCGAGATGAAGATCGGCAGGCTGCCGAAGGGGTCCAGCACCAGCAGCAGCAGGACGAAGGCGGAGACGAAGCTGTGATCCATGCCGCGATTGTCTCCGCGGCGCCTCGGCGGCCGGCTGGCCGCGCACTACTTGCCCGACGCGATGGGCAAGGTCCCGGGGGCCGGCACGGCGGCGGACCCCACAGCCGCCCGGTCGAGCCAGCGCATGTGCAACCAGGCCGCGACCGCACCCAGCGCGGTGCCGGCATAGGCGTCGAGCGCGACATGCTGGCGGATCGCCATCGTCGACCAGAGGATCCCCAGGCACCACAGCGCATTCAAGACGCGCGGGAGCCCACCGGCCGCCATCTCGCGCAGCATCCGCTCGAACCACAGCCCGGTGAAGACCGCGAAGGCCACGTGCAGCGAGGGGCAGGCGTTGCGCGGCGCGTCCAGCTCCTTCAGGAAGGCCAGCGAGGCGTGCGCGCCCCAGTCGGCGTCGCTGACGGCCACCGTCGTCGGCCACAGCAGGAAGATCAGCAGACCGACCACGCTGAGCGCAATGGTCGCGACCGCGTACGACACGACCTCGCGGCGGTCCTTCAGGAACGCTGGCGCGAGCGACACGTAGAGCCACAGCGACACGTACAGCGGGATCGCCGCCGGTTCGAAGCCGATCACGCCGTCCAGCCAGGTGAGCGGCATCACCGTCACCTCGCCCTGCGGATGGTGCAGCACCCAGAAGTAGGCCCAGAAGAAGACCGGGATGATCAACATGGTGCCGATCGCCTTGTAGGGCGCCAGTGTCCGCACGCGCGGCCCGAGCTGGCGCCACCAGGGCGTTGCGGGAGTCCGGGCACCGTCGAAAGGCATGCGCGAGCTTAGCGCAGCGTGATGGCGGCCTCGTGAACGCATGCAAGGGCGCGCGCTCAGGGCTGGCGCGCGGCCCAGGCTGCACGCGACAGGCGGTACAGGCAGTGCCGCCGCAGCGGATGGCCCACCGAAACGCCGGGATGGTCGAAGTCCTCGGAGGCGTCCTGCATGCCGATGCGCTCCATCACCGCGCGCGAGCGGCGGTTGCCGAGCGCCGTGAACGACACGATCTCCGGCAACGACAGCTGCTCGAAGCCCACGCGCAAGGCCCCGAGCGCCGCCTCGGTGGCGAAGCCCAGACCCCAATGGGCGCGCGCCAGGCGCCAGCCGATCTCGACGCAGGGAGAGAACCGCAGCGCCCGCCGCGGCACCGACAGCCCGACGAAGCCAATGAAGTCGCCGGAGTCGCGCCGCGCCGCCGCCCAGTTGCTCCAGCCGCGCTCGACGAACTGCGCCTGCCAGGCATCGATGCTGGCATCGCTGGCCTCGCGGTCGATCGGTGCGGGAAAGAATGCCATCACCTGCGGATCGGCGTTCAGCGCCGCGAACGGCGCCCGGTCGGCATCGCGCCAGACGCGCAAGCGCAAGCGAGCGGTGTCGAACTCGATCGGCGCCGGCCGTCTCACAGCACCCGATGGAACCACGCCACCGAGAGGCCGCCCGACAGCAGCAGGAGGAGCAGGGCCGCTCCCGCCACCAGCGCGGTCACCTCGGTCTGGCGGGTTTCCAGGACGATGCGGGTGTTCAGCGTCTCGTAGATCTTCTTGAGGTCGGTGGCGGTGCCGGCGCGGAAGTACTCGCCCTGGGTCATGGTGGCGATGCTCTTGAGCGTGTCCTCGTCCAGCCGCACGTGCACCGACCAGCCCTCGAAGCCGATCGTCGTGCCTTCGGGCGTGCCGACGCCGACGGTGTAGACGCGCACGCCGCGATCGGCCGCCAGCCGCGCCGCGGCCAGCGGGTCGGGGCCGGTGGTGCGTTGCCCGTCGGACAACAGGATGATGACGGCCTCGTTGTGCGACCCGGCCGGCACCGGCGTGACTTCGACGGGCGGCTTCGGCCCGGTCGCCGCCTCGCGCCCGCCCAGCGGGACGCCGCGTCGCGCGTCGGCGCCGGACTGGCTGCGCTGCAGCGCCTCGACGCTGAGGTTGTGGTCGGGAAACAGCGCCGCAAGCGCGACCACCAGGCCGCTGCCGGTGGCGGTGGCGCGCTGGAGCTGGAAGCGGTCGATCGCGGCCAGCACGTCCTCGCGGCTGCGCGTCGGCGCCTGCACCAGCTGGGCTGTCGCCGCGAAGGCGACGACGCCGACGCGCGTGTTCGGCGGCTGGTCGGCCACGAAGGCGCGCGCTGCCGACTGCGCCGCCTCGAGCCGGCTCGGCTCGACGTCGGTCGCCCGCATGCTGCCGGAGACGTCCATCGCGAGGATGACGGTCTGCTGCTGGCTGGGCAGGCTCAGCACCGCCTGCGGTCGCGCCAGCGCCACCAGCAGCGCGGCCAGCGCCAGCAGGAAGAGCGCCGGCGGCACGTGACGCCGCCAGGCGGAGGCGGAACCCATGGCCTCCTTGACCAGCGCCAGGCTGGCGTAGCGCAGGGCCGCGCGGCGGCGACGCCGCAGCAGCCACAGGTACAGCAGCACCAGCAGCGGCACCAGCAAAAGGGCCCACAGCAGCTCGGGCCAGACGAAGCTGACGGGGATCATGTGCGGACTCCCATTTCCGCGCCTGCGGTCCCACCGCCCGCGAGCCGCTGCGCCACACGGCGCCGCAGCCGCACGAAGTGCAGCAGCGCCTCGGCCAGGTCATCGTTGCTCGACAGCTCGAGCGCATCGACGCCCGCGCTGCCCAGCGCGGCCTGCAGCGCCGCCTCGCGCCGCGCCACGGCCTCGGCATGGCGGACGCGGAAACGCCGGTCGTGGGTGTCGACCAGGATCTGCTCGCCGGTTTCGGCATCGCCCATCAGCAGCAGGCCCAGGTCGGGCAGCTCGCCGTCCAGCGGGTCGGTCAGGCGCACGGCGACCACGTCATGGCGCTGCGCCAGCTGCGCCAGCGGCGTCTCCCAGCCGGGCTCGCTGAGGAAGTCGGACACGACGAAGACCTGCGAGCGCCGCTTCAGCAAGGGCTGCGCGGCCTCCAGCAGCTCGTGCAGCCGCGTGCCGGCCGGCACCGGCGTCCGGCCGCGCCGCGGCGTGGCGCGTCCCGGCTGCAGCAGCTGGTGGATCAATCGCAGCACGTGCCGGCGGCCGCTGCCGGTCATGACGACCGCATCGACGCCCTGCCGGTAGCGCAGCGCGCCGACGCGGTTGCCGCGATGGGCCAGCAGGCGCGCCAGCGTCGCGACGAAGTCCAGCGCCATCGTGGCCCGCGACGTGCGCGCGCCGATCTCCGACGAGGCGCTCAGGTCCACCAGGAACCAGGCCGTCAGGTCGCGGTCCTCGTGGTACTCGCGGACATGCGGCACGCCCAGCCGGGCGGTGACGTTCCAGTCGATGTGGCGCACGTCGTCGTGGGTCTGGTACTCGCGCAGGTCCGCCAGGTCGTCGCCGACGCCGCGCAGCAGCCCGCGGTAGTCGCCGTGCAGCGCGCCGTCCAGGCGTCGCAGCACGCGCCATTCGAGCCGCAGCAGCAGCCGCTCGGCGTCCAGGCCGGGAGGCAGGGTCGCCTTCATTGCAGCGGAGCGGCCGTCCCGTTCGAGCCCGCGTGGGCACCGCGCCGCGCTGCCAGCGGCGTGGCCGGCGCGCGGATCTTGCGCAGCAGGCTGGCGATCAGCGCATCGGCCGTCACGCCCTCGGCCAGTGCCTGGTAGGACAGCACGAGGCGGTGCCGCAGCACGTCGGGCACCAGCTCGATGACGTCCTCGGGCAGCACGTAGTCGCGGCCGCGCAGCAGCGCCAGCGCGCGCGCGCCCTCGATCAGGTGGATGCTGGCCCGCGGGCTGGCGCCGAAGCTGATCTGCGGCGCCAGCTCGGTCAACCCGTGCTTGCCGGGATGGCGGGTCGCCGCCACCAGTTTGACCGCGTACTGGATCAGCGCCGGCTCGACGAAGCTCTGCCGGCAAGCCCGCTGCAGCGCCGCCAGCTCCTCGCTGCCGAGCACCGGCTGGACCTGCGGCCATTCGCCGGTGACCCGCTCGACGATGACGAATTCCTCTTCCTCGCTCGGGTAGCCGACGATCACCTTCATCATGAAGCGGTCGATCTGCGCCTCGGGCAGCGGGTAGGTGCCCTCGGTCTCGATCGGGTTCTGGGTCGCCATCACGAGGAAGGGCTGGACCACCCGGTGGGTCTCGCCGGCGATCGTCACCTGGCGCTCCTGCATCACCTCGAGCAGCGCGCTCTGCACCTTGGCCGGCGCGCGGTTGATCTCGTCGGCCAGCAGCAGGTTGGTGAAGACCGGGCCGAGCGAGGTGCTGAACTCGCCGGTCTTCTGGTTGAAGACGCGCGTGCCGACCAGGTCGGCCGGCAGCAGGTCGGGCGTGAACTGGATGCGCCGGAACGCGCCCTGCAGCACCAGCGCCAGCGTCTTGACGGTCTGCGTCTTCGCCAGGCCGGGCACGCCCTCGACGAGCAGGTGGCCCTGGGCCAGCATCGCGATCAGCACGCGCTCGAGGAACTGGTCCTGGCCGACCACGACCTTCTTCACTTCGTAGAGCACGCGTTGCATCTGGGCCGCGACGTCTTCGGGATTCATGGCTTGCATCGGAAGTCCTGCGAGGGTCGGAGGGGTCAAGCAGGCGGCATGCCGGCGGCCGCCGCGGCGTCCTCGATCGGCACGGCCAGGCCGATGCCGATGAAGACCGCCTGGTCCGTCGGGTTCATGATCGCCGCGACGATGCCGACGACCTGGCCGTCGAGCGTCAGCAGCGGCCCGCCCGAGTTGCCCGGGTTGGCGGCCGCATCGAACTGGATCAGGTTGGACAGCAGGGTGCGGCCGTCGCCGGCCCGGTGCTCGCGGCCCAGGCCGGACACGACGCCGGCCGACACGCTGGGGCCGATGCCGAACGGGAAGCCCACCGCCACCACCTCGTCGCCCGGCTGCAGGCCGGCGGTCGGTCGCAGCGTGGCCGGCTGCACGCCCTCGTCCGGCAGCTTGCGCAGCTTCAGCACCGCCAGGTCCTTGTCGGGACGGGCGCCGGCCAGCGTGGCCTCGATCTCGGTGCCGTCGTGCAGCGACACCATGATGCGTTCGGCGCCGACGACCACGTGCAGGCTGGTCAGCACCGTGCCGTCTTCCTTGATGATGATGCCGCTGCCGGTCGCGCGCGGCCGCGGCAGGTCGAGGTTGCGACGGTCGTCGGGCAGTTCGGTGCGCACGCGCACCAGCGAGGGCATCACCGCCGCTGCGGCCTTGGCGGCGCGCGACGGCAGGTCCTTGGTCTGCAGCGTGTGCAGGACCGCGGCGTCGATGTCCTTCTGCGTCAGCGGCGGCACCACCGACTGGCGCAGCCCGGCCTGCCAGGCCGCACCGACCAGCAGCACCAGCGCCAGCGCGCCGACGAAGCCGAGCGTCCGCGGATGCCGCGCCAGCCACCCGCGCCAGCGCGCCGGCCGGGGCGTGGCGGGTGCTGCGACCGCCGCCTCGGCGGCCGCCGGCGGCAGCTGCACCGACGCTGCGGCGGCCCGCGCCTGCGTTCGTGGAGACCGGCTGTAGAGCGTCGCCCTTCTCATCGCCACCCCCGGTTCGCGGCCCGCGGTGCGGGTCGCCGTACTCGTCGCCGTGACAGTAGCACGGGCTCAAGGCCCGCGGTCGCGCTGGGCCATTTCGCCCCGGGGGCCCAGCCGGCGTGACCAGAGACTCAGCCGCGGGGGTGGTGCTGCGCGTGCAGCTGCTTCAGGCGCTCGCGCGCCACGTGGGTGTAGATCGTCGTCGTCGAGATGTCGGCGTGGCCCAGCAGCATCTGCACCGCACGCAGGTCGGCACCGTGGTTCAGCAGGTGGGTCGCGAAGGCATGCCGCAGCGTGTGCGGCGACAACGGCACGGCCACGCCGGCCGCCCGGGCGTGCTTCTTGATCAGCAGCCAGAAGGCCTGGCGCGTCATCGCGCCGCCGCGAGCGGTGACGAACAGCGCGTCGCTCGCCTGACCGCCCAGGATGGCCGCGCGCGCCTCCTTCAGGTAACGCTGCAGCCAGGCGTGCGCCTCCTCGCCGAAGGGCACGAGACGCTCCTTGCTGCCCTTGCCCGTGACGCGCAGTGCCGCCTCGGCCATGCCGACGTGCACGGACTTCAGCGTCACCAGCTCGCTGACCCGCAGCCCGCTGGCGTACATCAGCTCGAGCATCGCGCGGTCGCGCAGGCCCAAGGCCGTTTCGACATCCGGTGCGCCGAGCAGCGCCTCGACCTGGGCCTCGCTCAGGGTCTTGGGCACGCGCAGCGGCTGGCGGGCCGGCAGCAGGCGCAGCGTCGGGTCGGCCACGATGCGCTTCTCGCGCAGCGCCCAGCGGAAGTAGCGCTTGAACACCGTCAGCCGCCGGTTGGCGCTGGTCGCGCGCGTGCCGGCGTGGCGTGCCACGGCGTAGGCCTGCAGGTCGGCCTCGCGGCTGTCGTCGAGGGCGCGCCCGGCCTCCTGGCCCAGCCACTGTGCGTAGAGCGTCAGGTCGCGCCGGTAGGCGGCCAGCGTGTTGGCGCTGAGCCCGTCCTCGATCCACAGCGCGTCGAGGAAGCGGTCGATCGCGGCTGCGCTGTCGGCCGGCGGCGGGGGCAGGTCCTCGATCGGCTTCTTGGTCACGCTGCCAGTGTGCCCAAAAGCAAGAGCCGCCCGAAGGCGGCCCGTGCACGAGGCGGCGCGCGTCAGTCCAGCTTCAACTTCTGCTGCTCGACGACCTTCTTGTAGACCGCGAACTCGGCCTCGATCTGCTGGGTGAACTCGGCCGGCGTGTTCAGGACCAGCAGCGAGCCGGTGTCCTCGATGCGCTTCTTGACGTCGGGCATCGCCACCGTCGCCTTGACCGCCGCGCTGATCTTGTCGACGACCTCCTTCGGCAGGCCCTTGGGGCCGAGGATGCCGTAGTAGGCCATGCGATTCGCCT
>CAZUUU010000111.1:0-10616 GCA_964622685.1 uncultured Methylibium sp. | reverse complement strand
GCCTTCGCGGCAAGCGCCAGTCTAGCGTCTAGCTAGAGCCGGCAAGGCCCGTCAGCGTCGAGCGCTAGCATGGCTCCACAAGGGGGGCCAACATGCTGCGCGACACCACACCGACTGCGATTGTTCTCAACGGCCAGGCCGCCGACGACAAGCGTGTGGCGGTCGTTTATCGATGCCGGCTGAAACCTGAGCAGCTCTCCGAAACCGACCACCCAGACATCAAGTTCTGCGATCAATGCCAGCAGAAGGTGGTCAAGATCACGGACTTCGACGGGTTCGAGAAAGCCGTCGCTTCGAAGGGTTGTGTGTGGGGGCCCGTCAACATCCGGTCGGCCGCTGGCACGTCGGAGGAAGTGCGGTTCCTCGGTGGGCCGGGGCTCACGACTTCCTACTTTGTAGGCTCGGCTTTGACGTGGGACGACTAAGCCGGTCGGCCTCCTCGCTCGATAGTGCGATACGGGAGGGCCTTAGATGAACGACGAAGAGCCGGACCCTTGGTACGCCGAGGCCGACGCGATGGAGCTTCGCGCGAGCGACTTCGACGTTGCCGATAGTGCAGACCTGCCTGCCGAGCTGAACCACCACGCCATCGCGGCAGAACTCGACCTCGAGTTTGATGCGGAGTTCGACGCGTGGCTTGAGTGGCTGATGCAAGATTCCGAGGTACTGCTGGTCCTGGAGCAATGCAGCGCAGAGGGTGTATTGCTCCCGCGGGACATGCTCGGTGCGCGGTTGCTTACCGCGCCCTTGGATGCGATCGGCAGGGTTCATTGGTTCTGGGACCATTGCCCCA
This sequence comes from uncultured Methylibium sp., assembly GCA_964622685.1. GTDB lineage: Bacteria > Pseudomonadota > Gammaproteobacteria > Burkholderiales > Burkholderiaceae_C > Methylibium. The sequence goes on along the minus strand of CAZUUU010000111.1, from coordinate 9,823 downwards.
AGCACCTGCATGTGATCCTGTCGCACTACGTTTTCTGGCTGGTCAGAGCCCAGCGCGCTCGAAGGCGGGGGACACCCGACTGGTCGCCACGATCGGCACTGCCACCACCGGCCGCGGTTGAGCGCGCATTCTTCCGGCCAACGCGCTTCATGACACGTCGCTACGGTGGATGACCGCGGCGCGCGCGGAACCTAACAGGCCGCCAAGTTGGTGCCCTATGGCAGGACGGGTGTCGACGGGTTGCTGGGCGCCTCCGCTCTCCATCCACGTCGCTGCATAGCCTGGAGCAGCGCCTCGGCCATGTCGTCGCACGAGCCCCCAACGGCTCCCGATGGACGGCTACCCAACGACGTGATGATTTCGGCCTGCCGATCGGGCGACACCGCCCCGTAGTTGGTGAAGGTTGTCAGCACACCCTCGTGTCCGAGGTTCTGGCTCCACGCCTTGAAGTCCTCCGGCGACTTGCATACCTGCTGTCCCAACTTCACCAGTGTGCTCCGCAGGCTGTGCGGGTTGTAGTACGGCAGGCCGGCCGCCTCAAAGGCCTGCTTGAAGATGGCCCGGATGGGCGCCGCGGTCGCCCAGGCCTTGCGCTCGATACCCGCCGCCTCGAAGTGCAGCGTGTCGCCCAGCCCGACGCGAGTGGCCGGGAACAGCGGGTCGTCGTCCCCCCATAGCAGGTCGCAGCGCAGGTGGTGCACCCAGTCGTGCACGATCTGACGAATCTCAGCGCCCACCGGGAAGAAGACGGTCGTGAACGTCTTGCTGAACTTGGTCTTCACGTCCCGCGCGTCCTGGAACACCCTGCCGGCGACCAGATCCACATGCTTGAGCTTGAAGCTGGCCAGCGCGCTGTCGCGCGCGCCGGTCAGCAGCGCGAAGGCCAGCAGAGCACGGTTGCGCTGCTCGATCTCGCTGCCGGTCGGCATGGTGCCGATGACGTGCTTGATCTGCTCCAGCGTCGGCACGGGCCGCTCACGCCGCGCCGTCGCCACGCGCGAGTCCTTGTCAGAGAAGCTGAAGTACTCGGCGTCCGAGTAGCGCAACTTCGACCGGTAGCCCGGCTGCAAGGCCAGCCACTGGAAGAAGCGCTTCAGGTGCGCCAGGGTGGCGTACTGCGTGGCCTTGCTCAACTTCCCGCCGGTGACCTTGCTGTCACGGTCGGCCAGCCGGCGCTTGAAGGCCACCGCCTGCTCGACGTGGAAGGCCTTGAAGTCGCGGTACTGCGTGTCGGCCTCGAATCGCGCGATGGCCTTGGCGACTGCGTCCACCGAGTCCTCGCTCTGGCCCTTCGCTTCCTTCAGAAGCACGAAGTACTCGCGCTTGATGCGCTCGTTGTCAGGGTGGTGTTTTCGCATGCTCGGGTCCGTCCTGCTCTAAGTCACTGTTCAGGGAGGGCGGTGGGCTCTCGTCTATTCGTGAGCAACGCTCGCAGTTGCGCGCGCAGGCGCGCGAGGCCCCGCGGCGCTTCGTCCAGCGGGAGACACATCACCTCTGGGGTCGGCGTCACTTGCTGGCGATCCGCATCGCCGACGAGAAGCCGGCGGTGTCTCTCGACCACCGGCAGATCACGCTCACGATCCGGCCCGATACCAGCGCCGCCAAGCGCGCCGAGGTTGTGCACACATGGCACAAGTCGCTTCTGCACGGTGTGGTGCCGGCGCTCATCCAGAAGTGGGAGCGCCGGCTTGGTGTGCAGGTGTCGGCCTACTTCCTGCAGCGCATGAAGACCAGGTGGGGAAGCTGCAACCACCGCGTCGGGCACATCCGCCTGAACACCGAACTCGTGAAGAAGCCGAAGGATCTGTTGGAGTACGTGATCGTGCACGAGATGCTGCACCTGATCGAGCCCAACCACTCCGAGCGCTTCGTCGAACTACTGACGCAGCACTACCCGACTTGGAGGGAAGCGAGGGCGGAGCTCAACGAGTTGCCGCTGTCGGCCGACGTGTGGCGCGAGTAGGCTGGGACTGGCAACCAGCCCCAGACGCGGCAGCTCACGCCACTTGCTTGAACCGCCCCAGGATCACCTTGCCGGTGGTCATCAACTGCTCGATGTAGTCGGCCCAGAACTGCAGCATCTCGCGCCGCTGCGGCTCGTACTCCGCCCGGTTGTACACGCCGCGCACACCGCCGATGGTGTGGTTCAGCGCCTTTTCCACCACGTCCGAGGCCCACCCGTTCTCGTGCAGCAGCGTTGAAGCCGTGCGGCGCAGATCGTGGATGGTGAAGGCAGGAACGTCCTCGCCCGCCAGCGCCACCTTTAGGGCATTGTTGATCGCGTTCTGGGCGAAGGGTTTCGTCAGGCTGCCGCGCCCGGGCAGCACCAGTTCGCTCCCGCCGGCCAAGGCCTGAAGCTCCTTGAAGAGCGCCATCGCCTGGCGAGACAGGAACACGATGTGCGGCTTCCCGGTCTTCGAGTGCTCGGCCGGGATGTGCCACTCGCCGTGCTCGAAGTCCACATGCGACCAGCGCGCCAGCAGCAACTCGGACTTGCGCACCATGGTCAGCAGGATCAGGTGCAGGCCGATTTTGAACTGGCGTCGGATGTTGGACTCGAACGCGGCCTTCAGGAAGGTGTGGATCTCGTCCGGGGCCAGCGCGCGGTCTCGTGACTTCGAGCGGTGGACATGCCGCATCGGCAGCGCCAGCACCGGGTTCACCGACACCAGCCCGGCCGTCATCGCATAGTCGAAAAGCCGCTTCAGGACGCCGCGGATGTTGCCGGCTGCCGCGTCGAAGCCCTCGTCCTTCTTCTTCCAGATGATGGCCCGCACGTCCTCGGTGGTCACGTCGCGCACCGGCTTCGCGCCGATGCCCGGCACGATGGCCTTGTCGAAGTAACGGCGCGGGATGGTGATGTCCTGCCGGTCCTTGGCCACGATCTCCCGGAAGTACCGCTCGCCGAACTCCGACACCGTAGTCGCGTCGGCGGCCGCCCGCTTGGCCAGTTGCTTCTGCCGGGCTGGAGACTTGCTCATCGCGGCGGCCTGCGCCGCCTCGTCACGCTTGATGCGCGCGTTCTTCAGCGTCAGCGCGGGGTACTTGCCGAGCGTCAGCTTCTCGCGCCGGCCATCCACGCGATAGCGATAGCGCCAGACGATACCGCCCGTCGGGAACACCTCGACGTACAGCCCGCGCTCGTCGGCCACGGTGTAGGCCTTGTCCTTGGGTTTCAGGGCCTTCAAGGCCGTGTCGGTGAGCGCCATGTGCACCTCGCTGGGTCCATGTAGATCGATCGGCCGGGTCCAAGTTGCTACTTGGACCCAAACTTGGACCCGGCAGGGGTCGGCTGCAGGTGGATCCAAATGAACAGTGCTGGAGCATCTACCCCTTATCTGACAAGCACTTAGATGCGCCGATCAGATCCCCGTGGACTGCTTTGGAAGCGATCCTACTTCCCGATACAGAACCGGCCGAAGATCTGGCCCAGCAAGTCATCGGCCGTGGTGCGGCCGACGATTTCGCCCAGCGCGTCGTGCGCGAGGCGCAGCTCCTCGGCCAGCAGCTCCAGCGCCGCGCCGGCCTGCGCCACCAGCGCCTGGGCCTGCCCGACGTGCTCGCGCGTGGCCTGCAGCGCCTGCAGGTGACGCTCGCGGGCCACGAAGACGCCTTCGCTGCCGGCCTGCCAGCCGGCCAGCTGCAGCAGCCGCGCGCGCAGCACGCCCAGGCCCTCGCCGGTGCGCGCCGACAGCGCCAGGCCCTCGGTCGGCCATGCGGCCGCGGGCGCGGCGTCGTGCTTGTTGTAGACGTCGAGCACCGTGACGCCGCCCGGCAGGCGCGCGGCGATCTCGCGCTCGGCCGCGTCGTAGCCGGCCTCGCCGCGCCGCGTCAGGTCGTGCAGGAAGATCACCGCGTCGGCCTCGCCGATGGCGTGCCAGCTGCGCTGCATGCCGATGCGCTCGATCTCGTCGGGCGTCTCATGCTCGGCACGCAGGCCGGCCGTGTCGACCAGGTGCAGCGGCACGCCCTCGATCTGGATCGTGCCGGCGATGCGGTCGCGCGTCGTGCCGGCCACCGGCGTGACGATCGCCAGCTCGGCGCCGGCCAGCGCGTTGAGCAGCGAGCTCTTGCCGACGTTGGGCTGCCCGGCCAACACGACGTGCAGGCCCTCGCGCAGCAGCGCGCCCTGGCGCGCCCGCGCCTGCACCGCGGCCAGCGCCTCGGCGACGCGATCGAGGCGGCCGCGGGCGTCGGCCTTCTCCAGGAAGGAGATCTCCTCCTCCGGGAAGTCCAGCGTCGCCTCGACCAGCACGCGCAGCTCGACGAGCCGTTCGCGCAGCGTCTCGACCTCGCGCGAGAAGGCGCCCGCCAGCGAGCGGCCGGCCGAGCGCGCGGCTGCCTCGGTGCTGGCGTCGATCAGGTCGGCCACGGCCTCGGCCTGGGCCAGGTCGAGCTTGTCGTTCAGGAAGGCGCGCTGGGTGAACTCGCCGGGCTCGGCGACGCGCAGGCCGGGCAGCCGCGGCCGGCCGCTGGCCGGGTCGGGCTCGGCCGCGGCCTCCAGGCAGCGCGCCAGCAGCAGCTGCAGCAGCACCGGCCCGCCGTGGGCCTGCAGCTCCAGCACGTCCTCGCCGGTGTAGCTGTGCGGTGCCGGGAAGCTCAGCGCCAGGCCCTGGTCCAGCGGCTCGCCGTGCGCGTCGAGGAAGGGGCCGTAGTGCGCGTGGCGCGGCTGCAGTGCGCGGCCGCACAGTGCCACCGCCAGCGGGCCGAGCCCGCGCCCCGAGACCCGCACGATGCCGACCGCGCCGCGCCCCGGCGCGGTGGCAATGGCGACGATCGGGTCCTGGTGGCGCGGCAGCATGGCCGCGATTGTCAGGCGCGCGATCGTCAGGCGCGGATCAGGCGACGCCGAGCCGGCGGTTGATCACCCACTGCTGCGCGATCGACAGCAGGTTGTTGGTGATCCAGTACAGCACCAGGCCGGCCGGGAAGACGAAGAACATCACCGAGAACACCAGCGGCATGATCCACATCATCTTGGCCTGCACCGGATCCGGCGGCGTCGGGTTCAGCCAGGTCTGCAGCAGCGTCGTCGCCGTCATCACGACCGGCAGGATGTAGTACGGGTCCTTGGCCGACAGGTCGGCGATCCAGCCGATCCACGGCGCGTTGCGCATCTCGACGCTGGACAGCAGCACCCAGTACAGCGCGATGAAGACCGGCATCTGCACCAGGATCGGCAGGCAGCCGCCCAGCGGGTTGACCTTCTCCTCCTTGTAGATGCGCATCATCTCCTGCTGCATCTGCTGGGGCTTGTCCTTCAGCCGCTCGCGCAGCTCCATCACCTTCGGGTTGACGGCCTTCATCTTGGCCATCGACTTGTAGGCGTGCGCGTTGAGGCTGTAGAAGGCCGCCTTCAGCAGCACGACCAGCGCGACGATGGCCCAGCCCCAGTTGCCCAGCAGCTTGTGCAGCTGGTCGAGCAGCCAGAACAGCGGCTTGGACAGGATGGTGAAGAAGCCGTAGTCCTTGACCAGCTCCAGGCCCGGCGCCAGGGCCTCGAGCTTCTTCTCTTCCTGCGGGCCGATGTAGAGCAGGCTGTCGAAGCTCTTGCTCGCGCCCGGCTCGATCGCGCCCAGCGGGAACAGCTGGCCGATCGCGTACTGGTTGGTGTCGACCTTGCGCGTGTAGAACTCGCGCGGCGCCTGGTCCTTGTGCAGCCAGGCCGAGAAGAAGTAGTGCTGGACCATCGCGACCCAGCCGTTGTCGGCCGTCTTGTCGTGCTCGGCCTTGCCCTTCTCGATGTCCTTGAAGTCGACCTTGTGGAACTTGCTGGCGTCGGTGTACATCACCGGGCCCGTGAAGGTGAAGTAGAAGCTCGACTCGCCGGGCGGCGCATTGCCGTCGCGCACCAGCTGCGTGTAGAGCTGCGGCGACAGTGCCGCGGCGCCGCCGTTGCTCACCTCGTGCTTCACGTCCACGGCGTAGCTGCCGCGCTTGAAGGTCAGCGTCTTCTTCACCGTCACGCCGCCCTGCGCGGGCGACTCGAAGGCCACGGCCAGCGTGTCCTGGCCGCTCGCCAGCGTGGTCTCGCCGGGCAGCAGGCGGTAGGTCGTCAGGTGGTTGGGCAGGTCGGGCGCGCCGACCAGGCCGGTCTGCGCGACGTAGTAGCGCTCGGCCGAGCGGTCCAGCAGCACGACGTTCTTCTTGGTGTCGTTCTGGTCGCTGTGCGTCAGCAGCTCGACGCGGACGACATCGCCGCCGCGCGCGTCGAGCGTGACCTTCATCAGGTCGGTCGTGATCGTGGTGGTCTGTGCCACCGCGCCCGCGGCGACCGGCGCGGCCCCCGGGGTCACGACAGCGCCCGGGGCCGTCACCGCCGTGGCGGACGGCACGCCGCTGCCGGGCGTCGCCGGTGCGGCGGCGGCCGGGGCCGGTCGCGCCGTCGGCCCGAACAGCGAGGGCTGGCCGGTGTGCTTGTTCCACCCGTCCCACAGCAGGACGAGCGACATCGTGAACACCACCCACAGCAGGGTGCGGCGTATATCGGTCATGTCGAGATCTCGGAGGGATGGCGCGCTGCCGGCGCGCCGCTGTCGTGGGAGGATGTTGCGTTCGCGGCGTGACCGGGCCGGGTCAGCCAGCCCGGCGCGCGATCGGGCACCGGGTCATGGCCGCCGCTGCAGCCCGGATGGCAACGCAGCAGACGCCGACCGGCGAGGTAGCTGCCCGCCAGCGCGCCGTGGCGCTCGAGCGCGCCCAGCGCATAGGCCGAACAGCTCGGTGTGAAGCGGCAGCCGCTGCCCAGCCAGGCGCTGAAGAAGAGCCGGTAGCCGCGCACCAGCAGCATCAGGCCCTCGCGGGGCCAGTCGGCCAGGGCTGGCCAGCGGCTCATCGGCCGTAGCCCGGGCTGGCGAGCCACAGCGTGTCCAGCTCGGCCCGCACCTGGCGGCGCAGCGCGTCGGAGGCGGCGCTCAGGAAGCGCTTGGGATCGAAGGGCGCGCGCAAGCGCAGCACCCAGGAACCGGGCGCCATGGCATCGATGTGGCGCACGAAGGCGGCCCGCCCCTGGCGCTTGACCAGGTTGCGCGTCACCGCGCGCCGCGCATGGCGCTTGGGCACGACCAGGCCCAGCCGGCGACGCTCGTCCACAGCGCTTACGTCTTGTGACGACCCGGCTGTTGACAACTTGGGCTCCGCCGCTCGGATGCGGGCTGGCAAATGATGCAAGGCGAAGTGCTCCGTCCGCGCGCAGGGTCGCGAGGTGAGCGCTTGCTCGAAATCGGTGGCCTGCAGACCGGTCAGGTCGACGCTCACGCCCGACTGGCCGCGAGGCCCCGCCCGCTCAGACGCCGAGGCGCTTGCGGCCCTTGGCGCGACGCGCGTTCAGCACCTGGCGGCCGCCGCGGGTCTTCATGCGGACGAGAAAGCCGTGGGTACGGGCGCGACGGGTCTTGGATGCCTGGTAGGTGCGTTTCATGTGAGCCTCTGTCCCGCAGCGCGGGCGATGAGCGGATCGACGAGCGGGCCGCCTGATGCGTCCGCGGGTTCGGGCGACGGCACAAGGCGCGCCCGGACCTGCTGCGGAAAACTGCGGATTACATCAAGATTCTCATTCCCGGTCAATGACTTGGCCCACTGCCGCACAGGGGCGAGAGCGCCTGCCGGCGTCTTCGGAACTGTGGATAACCCGGTCGCCGGCGGTCCCTGCGAGGCTAGAATCGGGCGTCTCGCCATGAATTGTCCACAACAACATGAGCGCTGATTTCTGGTCTCGAAGCTGCGAACGCCTGGCTTCCGAGCTGCCGGAACAGCAGTTCAACACCTGGATCCGACCGCTGCCCGCGGCCGATGTCGTCGACCGCGACGGCGCGGCCGTGGCCGTGCTGCGCGTGCCCAACCGCTTCAAGCTCGACTGGATCCGCAACCAGTACGCCGCGCGCATCGAAAACGTGATGAGCGAGCTCGCCGGCAAGCCGGTGCGCCTGGACCTGCAACTCGCCGCGCGCGAGGCGATGCCGGCCCGCGGCCCCGAGGCCTCGCGCAGCAACGGCCATCCGCAGGCGGTCGGCGCCTGGCTCGGTGCCGCCGGCTCGCAGGGCGGCGTCGCGCCGCCTGCCGCCGCCCCAGCCAGTCCGCCGCCGTCGAAGCATCGCCTCAACACAGCGCTGACCTTCGATACCCTGGTGCCGGGCCGCGCCAACCAGATGGCCCGCACCGCGGCGCTGCACGTCGCCGGCGCGCCGGGCGTCATGTACAATCCGCTGTTCATCTACGGCGGCGTCGGCCTGGGCAAGACCCACCTGATCCACGCCGTCGGCAATGCGTTGCTGCGCGACCGGCCCGATGCCCGCGTGCTCTACCTGCATGCCGAGCAGTTCATCACCGACGTCGTCAAGAACTACCAGCGCAAGACCTTCGACGAGCTCAAGGCCAAGTACCACTCGCTCGACCTGCTGCTGATCGACGACGTGCAGTTCTTCGCCGGCAAGGAGCGCACCCAGGAGGAGTTCTTCAACGCCTTCGAGGCGCTGCTGGCCAAGAAGGCCCACATCATCATGACCAGCGACACCTACCCCAAGGGACTCGCTGACATCGACGAACGCCTCACCAGCCGCTTCGACGCCGGCCTGACGGTCGCGATCGAGCCGCCCGAGCTGGAGATGCGCGTCGCCATCCTGATGAAGAAGGCCGACGGCGAAGGCACGCCCATGCCCGAGGACGTGGCCTTCTTCGTCGCCAAGAACGTGCGCGCCAACGTGCGCGAGCTCGAAGGTGCCTTGCGCAAGGTGCTGGCCTACGCGCGCTTCTCGCAGAAGGACATCAACATCGCGCTGGCTCGCGAGGCGCTGAAAGACCTGCTGTCGATCCAGAACCGCCAGATCTCGGTCGAGAACATCCAGAAGACCTGCGCCGACTTCTACAAGATCAAGGTCGCCGACATGTACAGCAAGAAGCGCCCGGCCTCGATCGCCCGGCCGCGCCAGATCGCGATGTACCTGGCCAAGGAACTGACCCAGAAGAGCCTGCCCGAGATCGGCGAGCTGTTCGGCGGCCGCGACCACACCACGGTGCTGCACGCCGTGCGCAAGATCGGCGGCGAGCGCAGCAAGAACACCGAGCTGAACCAGCAGCTGCACGTGCTGGAACAGACCCTCAAGGGCTGAAGCATGCGCGCCACCCATCCGTCAAGTGACAAGCCTGGGGACAAATCCGGCACAAGCGGCCAGTCATCCACAGCGATGTGCCGTTTGCCGAAGTTGTTGTCGGTCGACCCCGGAGTTCAAGGCCTCCGGCGCACAGGGTTCCCGTCCGCCTAAGTAGCCGCCAGAACAAGCGAAAATAGCCTTGTCCACAAGACGGCCCGTCCCCTACTAAGAACGACTAAGTTAAGAGGTCTACATGATTGTCTTGAAGAGCCCGCAGGAAAAGTTTCTTGGTGCGCTGCAAGCTGTCGCGGGCATCGTCGAGCGTCGGCACACCTTGCCGGTGCTGGCCAACGTGCTGCTGCGCAAGACCGGCAACGACATCGAGTTCACGACCAGCGACCTCGAGATCCAGGTCCGCACCCGCGCCAGCTTCGACGGCGACGGCGGCAACTTCAGCAGCACTGTCGGCGCGCGCAAGCTCATCGACATCCTGCGCACCCTGCCGGCCGACCAGAACGTCACGCTGTCCAGCAACCAGAGCAAGCTCGTGCTGGCCGGCGGCAAGAGCCGCTTCACGCTGCAGACCCTGCCGGCCGAGGACTTTCCGCTGGTGCAGGAGGCGGCCGACTTCGGCCCGGCCTTCAGCGTGCCGCAGAAGTCGCTGAAGGCGTTGATCGCGCAGGTGCACTTCGCGATGGCGGTGCACGACATCCGCTACTACCTCAACGGCATCC
>CAZUUU010000110.1:0-10647 GCA_964622685.1 uncultured Methylibium sp. | reverse complement strand
GACGATCCGTACATCCTGATCCACGAGAAGAAGCTGTCGAACCTGCAGGCGATGCTGCCGCTCCTCGAAAGCGTCGTGCAGTCGGGCCGACCGCTGCTGATCATCGCCGAGGATGTCGAGGGCGAAGCGCTCGCGACGCTGGTCGTCAACCGCCTGCGCGGCGGCCTCAAGGTCGCGGCGGTCAAGGCGCCCGGCTTCGGCGACCGCCGCAAGGCCATGCTCGAGGACATCGCCATCCTGACCGGCGGCAAGGTCATCGCCGAAGAGGTGGGCCTGACGCTCGAGAAGGTCACGCTGGCCGACCTGGGCCAAGCCAAGCGCGTCGAGGTGGGCAAGGAGAACACCATCATCATCGACGGCGCCGGCGCCGCGGGCGACATCGAGGCGCGCGTCAAGCAGATCCGCGTGCAGATCGAGGAAGCGACCAGCGACTACGACCGCGAGAAGCTCCAGGAGCGCGTGGCCAAGCTGGCCGGCGGCGTGGCGCTGATCAAGGTCGGTGCCGCCACCGAGGTCGAGATGAAGGAGAAGAAGGCGCGTGTCGAAGACGCCCTGCACGCCACGCGTGCGGCGGTCGAAGAAGGCATCGTGGCCGGCGGTGGCGTGGCCCTGCTGCGCGCCCGCGCGGCGGCCGGCACCATCAAGGGCGACAACCCCGACCAGGACGCCGGCGTCAAGCTGATCCTGCGTGCCATCGAGGAGCCGCTGCGCATCATCGTCAGCAACGCCGGCGACGAAGCCAGCGTGGTCGTCAATGCGGTCGTGGCCGGCAAGGGCAACTACGGCTACAACGCCGCCAACGGCACCTACGGCGACATGATCGAGATGGGCATCCTGGACCCGACCAAGGTGACCCGCACCGCGCTGCAGAACGCCGCTTCGGTGGCCGCGCTGATGCTGACCACCGAGGCGATGGTCGCCGAGGCCCCCAAGGACGACGCGCCCGCGATGGGCGGTGGCGGCGGCATGGGCGGCATGGGCGGCATGGGCATGGACATGTAAGTCCGGCGTTTCGGGGCGCGCGTTCGAGCGGCTGGGGCCGCTCAACGCGCCGACCGTTGGAGAGGGCCACCACACGGTGGCCCTTTTCTTTTGGGCGGCCGAACAGCGGCGAGCGACGCGCGACGGCTCAGATAATCGGGCCATGGCCGCTTCGCCGCTGCTGCAGGCTTTTCTCGACGACCAGTTGGCGCAGGTGCCGCAGTGGATGGCGCGTGTCGCGCGCGACGCCCGGCTGGCCCTGAAGACATCGGTGGCGGTCGATGTCCAGTCCGCACTGCGCGATCGGCACGCCGCGTGGGCGCATCGGGTCGGCGAGTTGCTCGTCGCTGCCTGGCAGGACGATCTGGCCGGGTCCTCGCCGGCCGCCGCGGCCTCGGCCGAGCGGCCGGCCTGGTCGGCGCAGGCGCTGACCCTGGTCGACGAGGAGGCCGCCGACCAGAACATCGAACTGCTGCGCGCGGTGCAGGAGGTCGAGGTCCTGCTCGAGGACCATGTCCGCGACCTGCAGGCCCGCAGTGCCAGCCTGCGCGGCCAGGCCACCGTGGGGCGCCATGCCAACCTGCTGCGTCCGCCACTCGTCGTGCAGGCCGTGTGGGACGCGAGCGCAGTGCTCGGGCTCGACGCGTCGGCCCGTCGTGCCCTGATGCGCGCCAGCAGCGCGCCGCTGGGCCGCGCGCTGAAGCAGGTGTCGATCGACGCCGGGCGGCGGCTTGCCGACTGGGGCGTGGCCGCCGCGACCTGGCAGGCCAGCGCGCCGCCGGGCGCACGCCGCCTGCCGGCACCGAACTCCGGCGTCGATCTCACGCGGCCGGGCGCGCTCGACGAACTGCGCGGCCGCCTGACCGGCCGGGCCGCGCCGCCGCCGGCACCCGACGCGCTGATCAGGCTCGACCTGGGCCTCGCGCAGGCGCTCGACACGGACCCGCACGCCGGCGCCGACCCGGCGCCGCGCCGCCTGCTCGAACGCCTGCCCGACCTGGCCTCGATGGCGCGCCACGACGATGACCGGGAGGTCATGCTGCTGGTCGCGCATGTCTTCGACGCCGTGCTCGACGATGCCTTGCTGCTGCCGTCGGTGCGCCAGGCGCTCGGCCTGCTGCAGGGACCGCTGCTGCGTATCGCGATCCGCGAGCCGCGGCTGCTGGAGGACCACACCCACCCGAGCTGGCAGCTGATGATCCGCCTGGCCACGCACGCGGCGGGTTTCCAGGACGATGCCGATCCGCGGCTGCGCGCGCTGCTGGTGGAGGTGAGGCGCCTGTTCGAGGCGCTCCAGGCCGCATCGCGACCCGATGCGGCCCAGCACGCCGAGGCGCTGGCTGCGCTCGACGCGCTGCTGGTCGCCGAGCTCGACGCCGAACGGCGCGACGCGGCCGCGCCGATCGCCAAGCTGCAGGCGGCAGCGCGCCGCACGCTGCTGCACGAGGCGCTGCGGCGCCAGGTCCGGCTGCAGATCCAGGAGGCGGCAGGCCGGTGGCACGTCGAGGGCCGCGCAGCGCCGTCGCAGGCGGCGGAGGATGCCGTGACGCTCGATCCCGAACTGCAGGACTTCCTCGCCGGCCCCTGGGTCGAGACATTGACCCAGGCGGTGCTGCAGGACGGCGAGCACGCGGAATCGACGCGCGGCCTGCTGGCGGTCGTGCCCGACCTGCTGGTCAGCCTGGCGCCGCTGCGCAGCGACGGCGACCGGCGGCGCCTGCTCGCCAGCGTGCCGGGTCTGGTGCAGCGGCTGCAGCTGGGCATGGCGCGCAGCGGCCTGCCGGCGGCACGGCGCGAGACGCTGCTGGCGCTGCTGATGGCGCGCCACACCGAACTGCTGCGGCCAGGCGCCGCGCCGGCCGCGCGCGAGGCAAGCCCGCAGGAGATCGTCCGGCGCCTGCGCGACGAGGACCTGCCGCCGCCCCGCGTCGTCGCGCCGGCGAGCGGCGACTCGATGTTCGACATCGGCACGCTCGAGACCGTGCCGGCCGAGCTGATGCCCGATGCGCCCGGTCCGGCCGACGCGCGGGCCTGGCTGCGTCACCTGGCCGTGGGCCAGTGGTGCCGGCTCGTCGCGCGCGGCAGCTGGTCGACGGCGCGCGTCGTGTGGGTCGATGCGGCGCGCGCGCACTGGCTGTTCAGCGATGCGGAGTTCGGCCTGACGCACGGCCTGACGCGCCGCGCACTCGAACGGCTGGCGCAGGGCGGACTGGCCGCCCCGGTCGAGGAGCGCAACCTGATCGAACGCGCGGTCGACAGCCTGCTGGCGCCGCAGCCGCGCTGACCGGCACGGAGCGACGCAGGAGGCCGCCGAGCGGCCGGCACAATCTGCGCATGCCGCGTCGCTGCCTCGCCGTCCTGGGGATGTTCCTGCTGGCCGGCGGCCTCTCGGCGCAGCCGGCCCCGGCGCCGCCGCTTGCGGAGCGTTCCGCCGCGACCGTCCGGCCGGTCCACCCGCCCGGTCGCCCGCGCATCGGCCTCGTGCTGTCCGGCGGGGGGGCGCGCGGCTTCGCGCATGTCGGCGTCCTCAAGGTGCTGGAGCGCGAGCGCGTGCCGATCGACGTGATCGCCGGCACCTCGATGGGCGCGATCATCGGCGGGCTCTACGCCAGCGGGATGAGCGCCGAACAGCTCGAGCGCGAACTGCTCAAGGTCGACTGGACCGCGCTGTTCGCGAACCGCGTCGCGCGCGAGGAGCTGTCGCAGCGCCGCAAGGAGGACGACTTCGAGGTCGCGCCGGCGCTCGAGCTCGGTCTGCGCGACGGCGAGCTGCGCATCCCGCTCGGCACGCTGTCGAGCCGCGGCCTCGAGTCGCTGCTGCGGCGCTACACGCTGCCGGTGCGCGGCATTCGCAGCTTCGACCGGCTGCCGACGCCCTTTCGCGCCGTCGCCACCGACATGGAGAACGGCCAGGCCCGCGTGCTGAGCGAAGGCGACCTGGCGTTGGCGCTGCGTTCCAGCATGAGCGTACCCGGCGTGTTCGCGCCGACCGAGGTCGACGGCCGCATCCTCGGCGACGGTGGCCTGGTGAACAACCTGCCGGTCGACGTGGCGCGCGCGATGGGCGCCGACGTCGTGATCGTCGTCAACATCGGTACGCCGATCGCCGGCCGCGAGACGCTGGGCTCGCTGGTCGGCGTGACGACGCAGATGATCGCGATCCTGACCGAGCAGAACGTGCAGCGCAGCCTGGCCAGCCTGCGTCCACGCGACCTGCTGATCGCGCCTCAGCTCGGCACGCTGACCTCGGGCGACTTCGACAAGATGCGCGACTTCGTGCAGCTCGGCGAGCTGCAGGCCCAGGCCCAGGTGGTGCAGCTGGCCGACCATGCGATCGACGCCGACGGCTACCGCGCCTGGGTGCAGGCGCGCGCCCAGGCCCAGGACCTGCCGCCGACGCTGGCCTTCGTGCAGTTCGAGGGCTCGGAGCGCAGCAATGCGCAGCGCAATGCCCGCGAGCTGGCCAGCCAGCCGGGCCGGCCCTTCGACGTCGCGCGCGCGGAGGCCGACGTGCGCCGCCTCGCCGCGACCGGCGACTACGAGCGCGTCGACTACCAGCTGGTGCGCGACGAGCTCGGCCGCGACGGCCTGGTGTTCAAGCTCGACGAGAAGTCCTGGGGCCCCAACTACCTGAAGGTGGGTCTGGACCTGTCGACCGACTTCTCGGGCCGTGCCAGCTTCAACGTCAAGGTGGTCCACACCCGCCACTGGCTCGACGCGGCCGGCAGCGAGTGGCGCAACCGCGTGCGCATCGGCTCCGAGCCGGCCTGGTACACCGAGCTCTACCGGCCGCTCGGCTGGACGGTCGGTCCGTCGAACGACTGGTTCGTCGCCGCCACCGCGGCGATCGAGCGCCGCGAGGTCGTCACCTACGTCGGCCCCGAGGGCCCGGAGAGCGGCCGGCTGCGGCGCACCAGCGGCTTCGTCGCCGTCGACCTGGGTCAGCCCTGGGGCGGCTTCGGCGAGCTGCGGGCCGGCGTGTTCCAGGCACGCTTCCAGGACAAGCTGCTGATCGTTCGCGACGACGAGGCGGGCCTCGTGGACTCCAGGCTCGACCTGAACGGCGTGCGCCTGCGCGCGGTGATCGACCAGCTCGACTACGCCTTCCTGCCGCAGCGCGGCTACCGCCTCGTCGGCGAGGTGGCCGGGGGCCGCGCCCGCAGCCGGGCCGGTGGGCTGCGCATCGACCAGGACTTCACGCGCTTCGACATCGACGCGGTCGGCGCGACGAGCTTCGGTCGGCTGCACACCGTCAACCTCGCGCTGCGCTCGCAGTTCGCCGGACAGGGATCGACGCTGGCGCAGGGGCTGTACACGCTGGGCGGCTTTCAGCGACTGTCGGGCTACAAGCCGGGCCAGGTCGAAGGCAACTACCTGCTGTTCGGCCGCGCGAGCTACTACTACCGGCTCACGCCGCCGGCGCTGACGCGCGGCTTCTTCGCCGGCTTCTCGCTCGAGGCCGGCAACGCCTGGCGCGAGCGCGGCGACGTGTCGCTCGGCGACCTGCGCAGCGGCATGAGCGTCTTCATCGGCGCCGACACCGGCCTCGGGCCGCTGTACTTCGGCTTCGTCCACGCGCCGCGCGGGGACACCGGGCTCTACCTCTTCCTCGGTCGGCCCTGAGCGCCGGCGAGTCCCGGCTCGCTACGGCTCAGTGCGCCAGCGCGGCCTCGATCTCGGCCGCGATGCGCTGCGGCTGCTCGTGCACGATCCAGTGGCTGGCGCCGGGCACGCGCACCAGCCGCAGCTGCGGCACCCACTGCGCCAGACCGTCGACGAGCTTGGGCGGCAGGGCGATGTCGGCCTCGCCCCAGACCACCGTGGTCGGCAGGCGCACGGTGATCTGCGCGGGCTCGAGCTTCAGCTTCATCACCGCGTCGTCGTCGGCGGTCGCCGGCCTCATCGGCGAGGCGCGGTAGTAGTTCAGCGGCCCGGTCAGTCCGCGCGACCAGACCTCGCGGTAGCGCTGCATCACGTCGGGCGTCAGCCAGGCGGCGTCGCCGCCGATCTGGCGGAAGAAGGGCCACAGCCGCGCGTAGTCGTTCTCGCTCAGCAGCGACTCGGCATCGGGGCGGACCAGGAAGTTCATGTAGGCGCTGGCCGCCTGCTGGGCCGGGTCCGACTGCAGGTCGCGCAGGAAGGGCCCCGGGTGCGGCGAGTTGATCATCACCAGCTGCTTCGCCAGCTGCGGCGCCTGGATGCCGAGATGCCAGGCCACCGCGCCGCCCCAGTCGTGCGCGATCACGGCCTCGACCGGCGCGCCGAGCTGCGCGATCAGCGCGGTCAGGTCCTGCAGCAGCGGCTTGGCACGGTAGGCCTCGACCTCGGCCGGCGCCGACGAGCCGCCGAAGCCGCGCAGGTTGGGGGCGACACAGCGGTAGCGCGTGCCGAAGTGCGCCAGCATCTCGTCCCAGATGAAGGCGGCCTCAGGAAAGCCGTGCAGGAACACCAGCACCGGCGCGTCGCGCGGGCCGCAGGCGCGGCCCTCGAGCGTGATGCCGTGCGGCAGCTCGGCGCGAAAGCTCTCGATCGTCATGCGCGTCTCCCCGGTCTCGTCGATCGAGTATGCGGCCGCGCATCGGCGGCCTGCCGTCGCGCGAGCGACAGCCCCGCGATCAGGCCGGCGCGTCGAAGCGCCAGGCGTTGGGCCCGCCCGCCGCGGCGAGCAGGCGCTCGGCCGTGCCGGCGGCCAGGCCCTGGAGGTTCCTGACGATGTCGTCGTTGACCACGCCGTTGGCGTAGTAGCTGTGCTGGGTCAGGCCGCTGACGACGCGCTGGCAGTCGACCTGCTGGATCTTCTGGTGCACCAGCGGCAGCCGTGCCGCGCCGCGCTGGCCCAGCCGGTCGGGGTTGCCCTTGGTGTAGTCCGACACGCGCAGCGCGGTGTCGTTGGCGTTGTGATAGACCGTCACGCGGTTGGCGATCTGGTGCACGCGTTCCATCGGTTTGCCGGCCTCGAGCACGTCGTCGTCGACGTCGGGCGCGCACATCAGCACCTGGTCGAACAGCCGCGGCAGCGCCGAGCCGGGCGTGTGCTCGTACAGGCGCTGCAGCGCGTTCTCGAGCAGGTAGTTGCCCATCGAGTGGCACAGCAGGTGGATCTTCTGCCTGCACAGCTCCGTGGCCTCGAGCTGGGCGATGGCGCGCGCGATCTCGCTCGGCCGCATGCCCTGGCGGGCCAGCTTCGCCTCCAGCTCCTTGACGCGGGCGTTGTCCTGGCGCACCTCGCGGCCCAGCTCGTGCAGGAAGTCGCGCACCTTCAGCAGGCCGCGCCCCACCGCGCCGGCCGAGCCCTGGGCGTCCGAGCGGTCCGACTTGTACGACACGAAGGGCAGGGCCTTGCCGTTGGACGGCCAGGTGAACAGCACGACGCGCACGGCGCGCTGTCCGGCGCTGACCCCGGGGCGGTTGAGCATCGCCTCGAGGGCGGCCGCCGAGCCCACCGCCTCGGTCCACGACACGTTGAAGCCGTGGATGAACAGCAGCATGTCGCGCGACTCGCGCATGTCGGCCTGCAGGTCGGCGAACATCGCCAGCGAGCCGAGCTTCACGTGCTTCTGCGCGGTCTCGGCCACGGCGTTGCTGGGGATCGACTCCTCGTAGGCCTCGATGCGCTGCGACTTGCCGATGCACTGCGACAGATAGTCCTGCAGGCCTTCGCCGTCGCCGCGGCCGGTGGCGGGGCGCGTGCGGTTCAGGAACTGCGCGACCTTGGCGTCGTCGGCCGTGAAGGTGACGCGACCGAAGCGCAGGTTCTCCATGCCGTCCGAAGAGAAGCGCGTGCCGTAGCCGGTCGGCTTGAACTGCTCCGGGCCCTCGTGCGCGCGGTTGGTGGCGTAGTAGATCTTCAGGTCCATGGCGGCTCGCTGGGCTGGCGGGCGACCGGGGTGGACGCCCTCGTCCCAGTATCGAAGCCTGCCGGGGCCGCTTCAATCCGTCAGGGTAGGGGCCGGCGCAGCGGCCTCGACCCAGCCGTGCAGCAGCTCGGCGGCATCGCCGACGCCGCGCCGGCTGAGCGCCGAGAACAGCGCGAGGCTCACGTCCGCGGTGTCGGTCGCCAGCTGCCCCAGTACCTCGCGCGCCGCCGTGACGGCCGCATCGGCCTCGCGCCGGTTCAGCTTGTCGGCCTTGGTCAGCAGCACCAGCAGCTTGACCTCGCCGGTGCCGACGCGCGGCGCCACGAAGGCCAGGAGCTGCTGGTCGAGCTCGGTCAGGCCCAGCCGCGAATCGACCATCAGCACCACGCCCGACAGGCTGCGCCGCAGTTCCAGGTACTGCGCCATCACCTGCTGCCAGCGCAGCTTGGCGCCGCGCGCGACGGCGGCGTAGCCATAGCCCGGCAGGTCGGCGAACAGCGCGTTCGGCGCCTCCTTCGGGCCCAGCGCGAACAGGTTGATGTGCTGCGTGCGCCCCGGCGTCTTGGACGCGAAGGCCAGGCGCTTCTGCTGCGTCAGCAGGTTGATCGCCGTCGACTTGCCGGCGTTGGAGCGGCCGACGAAGGCGATCTCGGGCAGCTCGGTGGGCGGCAGCTGGTGCAGCTGCGCGGCGGTGGTCAGGAAGCGGGCGGTGTGCGTCCAGGCCAAGGCCAGCTTGGCGGGGTCTGGAGCCGCCAGGGTGGGCGAGGACATGTGCCATTGTAAAATCGTTGGCTGTGCGTCGGGCGCTCTTCCCTGCGCCGCCCCTCCAACCCTCTCCACCCGCTCATGAAGTCTGCCCTGACGCTCCTGCTGGCCGCCGTTTTCCTGGTCCCGGCCCTGGCCGAAGAAGCCAAAGCCCCGGCCAAGCCCGACCTGAAGAAGGGCGAGGCGATCGCCGCGGGGGTCTGCGCCGCCTGCCACAGCTTCGACGGCTCGCGCGGCAGCCCGGCCAACCCCATCCTCGCCGGCCAGCACCCCGAATACCTCGCCAAGCAGCTGGCCGAGTTCAAGTCCGGCAAGCGCAACAACGCGATCATGAAGGGCTTCGCCTCGACGCTGAGCGACGACGACATGCGCAATGTCGCCGGCTTCTACGCCAGCAAGCAGGCCAAGCCGGGCTTCGCCAAGAACAAGGACAGCGTCGCGCTCGGCCAGCAGATCTACCGCGGCGGCATCGTGGCCAAGCAGGTCCCCGCCTGCGCCGGCTGCCACAGCCCGACGGGCGCCGGCATCCCGGTCGCCTATCCGCGCCTGGGCGGCCAGCACGCCGACTACACCGAAGCGCAGCTGGTGGCCTTTCGCAGCGGAGCGCGCGCCAACAACGCGCAGATGAGCGCGATCGCCGCCAACCTGAGCGACAAGGAAATCAAGGCCGTGGCCGACTACATCGCCGGGCTGCGCTGAGCCCGCCGCACTCCCCCGCGAAGGCCGGCAGACGCCGGCCTTCGTCGTTGTGGGGCCGCGCGGCGTGAAGGGCTGCCGCGCCGGCGATCCGCCAGATCGGCGACGGCATGCATCGCCGTGTCGTCAGGCGTAAAGTCCACCACGCCATGCCCTATGCCCTGCGCCATCCCGACGGCCGCATCCTGAGCCTGCATCGCAGCCCGGAGGCGGGGGCCGATTTCGTGTCGGCCGACGATCCCGCGGTGCAGGCCTTTTTCGGTGGAAGCACCCCTTCGGGCTTCGGCGGCGCCAGCGAGTTCAACAAGCTCGACGCCGACTTCGTGCGCGTGATCGAGGACCTGATCGACGT
This sequence comes from uncultured Methylibium sp., assembly GCA_964622685.1. Classification (GTDB taxonomy): domain Bacteria; phylum Pseudomonadota; class Gammaproteobacteria; order Burkholderiales; family Burkholderiaceae_C; genus Methylibium. Next base: position 996 of record CAZUUU010000110.1, on the reverse strand, counting down.
GCTGATAGCGCGCCAGGTCATCCGCATCACCGACCTGCCGGCGCAGGCCCAGGAAAAGCTCTTCGCGCGCAAGAGCTTCCGCGACCGCCGCCCGGCGCAGGCCCTGCGCCTGTACGGCGGCGACGACGACGGCATCGTCTCGACGGATTTCGCGGCGCTCTGAGGCGCGCCGCTGTAAGTTGGCGCCGGTCCGCGGCGACTGCCGGACAGGACCGTGAGATGTCGACGCGACATGGCGGTCCTGGAACTTTCGTCCTCTGCCACGAGTCCTGACCCCACCATGCTGATCCCACGAGCACGCCGCGACGGCCACGTCCACCCCATCGCCAGCGAGATCACGCCGCGCGCGCTGTACGAGCAGCGCCGCGACTTCCTGCGCCTGCTGGCCGCCGGCGGCGCCGCGGCCGCGCTGGCCGGCTGGGCGGGCCGCGACGCGCTGGCCCAGGCCGCCGCCACGGCGCGCCCGGGCAAGCTGGCGGCGCTGGCCGGTACCCGCAGCAGCGTGGCCGGCGCGGTGACGCTGGACAAGCCGACCGCCTATGCCGACGCCGCCAGCTACAACAACTTCTACGAGTTCGGCACCGACAAGTCCGACCCGGCCCGCCGTGCCGGCACGCTGCAGACCCGGCCCTGGACCGTGGCGATCGAGGGCGAGGTGAAGAAGCCCCAGACCCTGGGCATCGACGAACTGCTCAAGCTCGCACCGATGGAAGAGCGCATCTACCGCCTGCGCTGCGTCGAGGGCTGGTCGATGGTGATTCCCTGGGTCGGCTACTCGCTGGCCGAGCTGATCAAGCGCGTCGAGCCGACCGGCAACGCCAAGTACGTCGAGTTCGTGACCCTGGCCGATCCCAAGCAGATGCCCGGCGTGCGCTCCAGCGTGCTGGACTGGCCCTATGTCGAAGGCCTGCGGATGGACGAGGCGATGCATCCGCTGGCCCTGCTGGCCTTCGGCATGTACGGCGAGGTGCTGCCCAACCAGAACGGCGCGCCGGT
>CAZUUU010000109.1:0-10929 GCA_964622685.1 uncultured Methylibium sp. | reverse complement strand
GACCTGATCCACGTGGCCGGCAAGCGCAGCTCGCTGGCGCACCTGAACCACCACCTCAACAGCATCGAGGGCGTGGTCGACGGTGCCTTCTGGATGCCCGACGAGGTGGCCGACGGCATCGTGCGACCGATCGCCTTCGTCGTGGCACCGGGCCTGGGCGCAGCGCAGCTCGCCGCGGCGCTGCGCGAACGGCTCGAGGCGCAGTTCGTGCCGCGGCGCATCGTGCATGTCGACGCGCTGCCGCGCGAGGCGACCGGCAAGCTCACCGCCGAAGCCTTGCGCCGCTTTGCGCTCGAAAAGCTGGGGGCCGTCTCGTGAGCCCGCCCGTGCTGCGCGTCGAGCGCGAGATCGCGGCCGACCATCCGGCCTTTGCGGGGCACTTCCCGGGCCGTCCGCTGCTGCCCGGCGTGTCGCTGCTGGCCGAGGTGATGGAGGTGCTGGCGGCGAACCCGGCGCTGGCCGCCCGCGTCGGGCCGCAGCCCATGCTGAACGCGGCCAAGTTCTTCGCGCCCGTGGGGCCGGGCAGCCTGATTGCGATCGAGCTGCACGACGAGCCGCGCGGCCTGCGCTTCGAGATCCTGCGCGGCGAGGTGCTGGCCGCCACCGGCCAGTTCGCGGCGGTCGCGGCAGCATGAGGCCGGCCGCCGCGCCGACGCCCGTGGCTGCCCCGGACTGGTCCCAGGCGCCCGAGCGCAGCAACGCCTTCGCGCTGCGCGTGATGAGCTGGATCGCGCTGCGTTGCGGCCGCCGCGTCGCGCGCTGGGTGCTGCATCCGATCACGCTGTACTTCGTGCTGTTCGCGCCCGGCCCGCGCCGCCAGTCGCGGCGCTACCTCGGCCGCGCGCTCGGCCGCGACGCGGGCTGGATCGACGGCTACCGGCAGGTCTTCGCGTTCGCCTCGACCATCCTCGACCGCGTCTACTTCCTCGGCGACCGCATGGACCTGTTCGACGTGCGCGTGGCCGGTGCCGAGCAGGTCGACGCGGCCCTCGATGCCGGCCGCGGCGCCTTCCTCGTCGGGGCCCATGCCGGCAGCTTCGAGGCGCTGCACGTGGTCGGCCGCCACCGGGCCGGCCTGCGCATCGCGATGGTCATGTACCCCGACAACGCGCGCCTGATCAACGCCGCGCTGGCGGCGGTCGCACCGCACTACCGGCCGGCGATCATCCCGCTGGGCCGGATGGAATCGATGCTCGCGATCCGCGACTGGCTCGACGCCGGCGGCCTGGCCGGCATGCTGGCCGACCGCTCGCTGCCCGAGGCCGATGCCGCCCGCAGCGGCCAGCACACGCTGCCTTTCCTGGGCAAGGACGCGGTCTTCGCCGACGGGCCGTTCCGGCTCGCGCTGCTGCTGCGGCGCCCCGTCTTCTTCATGGCCGGCATCTACCTCGGCGGCCATCGCTACGAGGTGCGCCTCGAGCCGCTGGCCGACTTCAGCGCGCCGGCCCGCGACGCGGCCGATCGCGAGCAGCGCATCGCCGAGGCCCTGCGCGCCTACGTGCAAAGGCTCGAGGCGCTGTGCCGCGAGCACCCGTACAACTGGTTCAACTTCCATGACTTCTGGCGTGAAGATGCGGCGTGAGATCGCGCGGCGTGAGGCCTTGCGCGGCCTCGCGGCCTGGCTGCTGCTGCCGTTGGCAGGCGGCGCGCAGGCCTTCGAGCTGCCGGAGCTGATGGCCCTGCTGGCCCGGCGCCGCAGCGGCGAGGCGCGCTTCAACGAACTGCGTTTCGTGCAGGGCTTCGACGCGCCGCTGGAGTCGAGCGGCACGCTGGCCTTCACCGCGCCCGACCGCTTCGAGCGACGCACCCTGGAGCCGCGCGCCGAGGCGATGGTGGTCGACGGCAACACGCTGACGCTGACGCGCAGCGGCCGCAGCCGCCAGCTGGCACTGGACTCGACGCCCGAGCTGCAACCGCTGGTCGAGGCGCTGCGCGGCACGCTGACCGGCAATGCGGCCGTGCTGTCGCGCCACTTCCGCAGCGCGCTGTCGGGCAATGCGGAGCAGTGGACGCTGGAACTGCGGCCGCTGCAGACGCGCATCGGCGAATCGCTGCGCAGCCTGCGCCTGGCCGGGCGGCGCGACGAACTCGTGCGCGTGGAGATGGACTTCGCCGGCGGCGACCGCTCGGTGATGACCATCGTGCCGCGGGCGGCCGCCGGCCCGGCCTCGGCGCCGTGAGTCTGCCCTCCTCACCGCGTGCGCGCGGCGCGGCGGCCCTGCTGCTGTGGCTGGCCTTCATGAGCGTCACCGTGCTGGTGATCGCGCGCGGGCGCTTCGACACCGACCTGTCGGCCTTCCTGCCGGCCCGGCCCGATGCGCAGCAGCGCCTGCTGATCGAACAACTGCAGGACGGCGTGGCCGCGCGCACGCTGCTGGTCGGCATCGAGGGTGGCGATGCGGCACAGCGTGCCGCGGCATCGCGGCGCCTGGCCGCCGCGATGCGCGAGAGCGGGCGCTTCGAGCAGGTGCAGAACGGCGAACGCGAGCGCGACGCCGCCGACTGGCAGGCCAGCGCCGACTGGGTCGTCGCGCACCGCTACCAGCTCAGTCCCGCGGTGAACGCCGAGCGCTTCAGCGTCGCCGGCCTGCGCGACGCGATCGACGAGACGCTCTCGCTGCTGGGCACGCCGGCCGGGCAGGCGGTGAAGCCGCTGCTCGAGCGCGACCCGACCGGCGAGACGCAGCGCATCGTCGAAGGCCTGATTCCATCGGCCGCGCCGCGCAGCGAAGAGGGCGTCTGGGCCGGCCGCGGCACGCCGCGTGCGCTGCTGCTGGCGACCACCCGCGCGCCCGGCGCCGACCTCGATGCGATGCAGGCCAGCATCGCGGCCATCCGCGATGCCTTCGAGTCGCAGGCCGTAGCGGGCGAACCGGCGCTGAAGTTGCAGCTCAGCGGCCCGGGCGTGTTCTCGGTGCTGAGCCGCGAGCGCATCGAGCGCGAGGTCAAGCAGCTCGCCGCGGTCGGCGTGCTGGTGATGGGCGGACTGCTGCTGCTGGCCTTCGCGTCGCTGCGGGCCCTGCTGGTCGCGATGCTGCCGGTTCTGACCGGCATCGCCTGCGGCGTGGCCGCGGTGATGCTGGCCTTCGGCAGCGTCCACGGCATCACGCTGGCCTTCGGCAGCACGCTGATCGGCGAGGCGGTCGACTACGCGATCTACTACCTGATCCAGGCCCGGCCCCGGTCGGCCGCCGACCCCGCCGGCAGCGGCTGGCGTCGCTGGCGCGACGACAACTGGCCCACCGTGCGGCTGGGCCTGCTGACCTCGGTGTGCGGCTTCGCGGCCTTGCTGTTCTCGGGCTTCCCGGGGCTCGCGCAGCTGGGCGCGTTCTCGGTCGCCGGGCTGTGCGGTGCGGCGCTGGCGACGCGCTGGCTGCTGCCGCAACTGCTGCCCGACGGTGCCGGCGCCTCCGGCCTGCGCGCCTCGCTGGGCCGCATCGCCGGCCGGCCGCTGCGCGCGCTGCCGCGCTGGCGGCCGCTGTTCCTGGGCCTCGGCGTCGCCGCAGCGCTGCTGCTGGCGCTGCGCGATGCGCCGCTGTGGCGCGGCGACCTCGGCTCGCTCAGCCCGGTGCCGCGCGCGCAGATCCAGCTCGACGAGGACCTGCGCGCCGACCTCGGCGCCGGCGACGCCCGCACGCTGGTCGTCGCGACCGCCCCGGACCCGCAAGCGGCGCTGCAGGCGGCCGAGGCGGCGGCCATGCGGCTCGACGCGCTGGTGGCCCAGGGCCTGCTGGCGGGCTACGAGACGCCGACGCGCATGCTGCCCAGCATCGCGACCCAGCAGGCGCGCCTGGCCAGCCTGCCGGAGGCCGACGTGCTGCGCGCCCGGCTGGCCGAGGCGACGGCCGGCGGCCCCCTGAAGGCCGAGCGGCTGCAGGCCTTCGTCGCCGAGGCGCAGGCCGCGCGCGGCGCCCGGCCGGTGGCGCGCGCCGACCTGCCGCCCGGCCCGCTGGCGACCGCGGTCGACGCCCAGCTGGTGGCGCGCAGCGGTGGCGGCTGGTCGGTGCTCATGCCCCTGACGCCGCTGACGGCGCCGCCCGGCGCGACGGACGGCGTCGACACCCAGCGCGTCCGCGAGGCGCTGCGCGGCCTGGAGGGCGTCGATGCGATCGACATCGGCGGTGCGCTGCGCGGCCTCTATGCGAACTACCTGCACGAGGCCTTCGTGCAGGCCGCCCTCGGCGCGCTGGCCGTCGTGGCGCTGCTGGCGGCCTGGCTGCGATCGGGTCGCCGCCTGCTGGCGGTCTGCCAGCCGCTGGCGCTGGCACTGCTGCTCACGCTCGGTGGCTTGGCGCTGTTCGACGTCGCGCTCGGCATCCTGCACCTGGTCGGCCTGCTGCTGGTCGTGGCGGTCGGCTCCAACTACGCGCTGTTCTTCGACCAGCTCGGCGGCGCCGCGGCGGCCGACGACGACACCCTGGCCTCGCTGCTGCTGGCCAACCTGACGACGGTGGCGTCCTTCGGCCTGATCGCGCTGTCGGAGATCCCGGCACTGTCGGCCATCGGCCGCGTGGTCGCGCCGGGCGCGCTGCTGGCGCTGCTGCTGTCGGCGGCATTCGCGTCGGCACGTCGCCCGGGTCCGCCCTGACGGCCGAGCGCGGGCGCTGTGGGAAAATTCGACCTGCAGTCTCCATCCCCGCGGTCCGCGTGCCGGTCCGCATCCCCCGAATGTCCGTCGCCACCTCTTCCGGCAGCCCGTGGACCATGCCGCCGCTGCTGCGTGCCAGCTTCGGCCTGCACGCGCTGGCCGCCGGTGCCGCCGTGGCCGTGCCCGATGCGGCGCCCTGGGCGCTGGGCGGCGTCGTCGCCAATCACGCCGCGCTGACCGCGGCCGGCCTGTGGCCGCGCAGCCGCTGGCTCGGTCCCAACGTCACGCGGCTGCCGCCCGAGCGCGCGGCGCGCGGCGAGATCGCACTGACCATCGACGACGGCCCCGATCCCGAGGTCACGCCGCGCGTGCTGGACCTGCTGGATGCGCAGGGCGTGCGGGCCACGTTCTTCTGCATCGCCGAACGGGCCCGCCGGCAGGCGGCGCTGACGCGCGAGATCGTCGCGCGCGGCCACAGCGTGCAGAACCACAGCCTGGCGCACCGCCACAACTTCTCGCTGCTCGGCCCGCGCGGCTACGAGGCCGAGCTGTCGCGCGCCCAGCAGCTGCTGGCCGACCTGAGCGGACAGCGGCCGACCTGCTTCCGCGCGCCGGCCGGCCTGCGCAATCCCTTCCTCGACCCGGTGCTGCACCGCCTCGGCCTGCACCTGGTGAGCTGGACGCGGCGCGGCTTCGACACGCGCGAGCGCAGCGCCCAGCGCGTGCTCGCGCGGCTGACGCGCGGCCTGGCCGGCGGCGATATCCTGCTGCTGCACGATGGCCACGCCGCGCGCGCCGCGAACGGCCAGCCGGTGCTGCTGGACGTGCTGCCGCCCCTGCTGGCGCAGGCCCGCGCGGCCGGGCTGCACTGGGTGACGCTGGCCGAGGCCTTGCCACCACGCGGCGCGTCGCTCGCATGAACGGTCCCGACTTCACCCGGCTCACCCCGGTCACCGCCGCAGTCGACGAGGACCACGCCTGGCAGCACCTGCGCGACGCCGCGGCCCGGCCCTATCGCAGCGCCGGGCGCTTTGCCTGGCACTTCGCGCGCGGCAAGCTGGGTCGCGACCCGGTGTTTCGCGCGCTCATCGAGCGCGGCGACCTGTCCCTGCAGACCCGCGTGCTCGACATCGGCTGCGGCCAGGGCCTGCTGGCCAGCCTGCTGGCCGCCGCCAGCGCACAGCACGCCGGCGGCCGCTGGCCGATGGCCTGGCCGATGGCGCCGGGCGCGGTGCACTACACCGGCATCGAGCTGATGCCGCGCGACATCGCCCGCGCGCAGGCCTCGCTGCGGGGGCTGCAGCCGCTGCCGCAGTTCGCCTGCGCCGACATGCGCGAGGCCGCGCTGCCGCCCTGCGATGCGGTCGTGATCCTGGACGTGCTGCACTACGTCGACCACGCCAGCCAGGAGAACGTGCTCGGCCGTGTCCGCGAGGCCTTGCGCGCCGGCGGCTCGGCGCGGGCGCGGCTGCTGCTGCGCGTCGGCGACGCCGCCGACCGCCGCGGCTACGCCGTGAGCCAGTGGGTCGATCGCTGGGTCACGCGCGTGCGCGGCCACGGCGTCGCGCCGACCTGGGGCCGGCGGCTCGACGACTGGATCGCCCTGCTGGTGCGCCTGGGCTTCGCGGTCCAGACGCTGCCGATGAGCCGCGGCACGCCGTTCGCGAACGTGCTGCTGGTGGCGGAGTTGCGGGACGGGGTGGCGTCGTGAAGCCGCTCGCTGTCAGTGACTACACCGTGGTCTCGGCGCTCGGGGCGGGGCGCGATGCGACCGTCAGTGCGCTGCGCGAGGGCCGCAGCGGCCTCGCGCGCAAGCCCTTCGAGACCGTCGCGCTCGACACCTGGATCGGCGAGGTCGACGGCGTCGACGCGCAGCGGCTGCCGCCGGCCCTGGCCGAGTTCGACTGCCGCAACAACCGGCTCGCGCTGATGGGCCTGCAGGCCGACGGCTTCGCCGCCAGCGTCGCGCTCGCGCGAGAACGTTTCGGGCCCCAGCGCGTCGGCGTCTTCGTCGGCACCAGCACGTCGGGCATCCTGCAGACCGAGCTGGCCTACCGCCGCCGCGACCCGACGACCGGCGCGCTGCCGGCCGACTTCCATTACGCGCAGACCCACAACACCTACTCGGTCGCGGCCTTCGTGCGCCAGGCGCTCGACCTGCGCGGCCCGGCCGTCGTGGTGTCCACCGCCTGCTCGTCCAGCGCCAAGGTCTTCGGCAACGCCGCGCGGATGATCGCGCTCGGCCTGATCGACGCGGCCGTCGTCGGCGGCGTCGACAGCCTGTGCCTGACGACGCTCTACGGCTTCAACTCGCTCGAGCTGCTGTCGCCCGACATCTGCCGGCCCTGGGACGCTGCGCGGCGCGGCCTGTCGCTGGGCGAAGCCGCGGCCTTCGCGCTGCTGCAGCGCGACGCGGCGCGGCCGCGCGCCTGGCTGCGCGGCGTCGGCGAGAGCAGCGACGGCCACCACATGAGCAGCCCGCACCCCGAAGGCGCGGGCGCCGCCGAGGCGATGCGAGGCGCGCTGGCCGACGCCGGCGTGGCGCCCGACGCGATCGACTACCTCAACCTCCACGGCACCGCGACGCCGAACAACGACGCGGCCGAGGACCTGGCGGTGCAGGCCGTGTTCGGCGAGCGCCTGCCCTGCAGCTCGACCAAGGGCGCGACCGGCCACACGCTGGGCGCGGCCGGCGGCGTCGAGGCGGCGATCGCGATGCTGGCGCTCGAGCACGGCTTCATGCCCGGCGGCCTGAACCGGCAGCGGCCCGACGGCGCGCTGCGCAGCCGCTACCTCGACGCGGGCCGCGAGGCCAGGCTGTCGCTGGTGGCCAGCAATTCCTTCGGCTTCGGCGGCTCGAATGCCTGCCTGGTGTTCGGGGTGGCGCCGTGATCACGGTGGACGTCGCGGGCATCGGGCTGCTCGGGCCGGGTCTGGCCGACTGGGCTTCGGGCCAGGTCGCGCTGCGCGATCCCGCCGGCTGGCTGCATGTGCCGACGCCGCTGCCGGCGCCGATGCGCCTGCCACCGGCCGAGCGCCGCCGCGCGGGCGCGATCGTGCGGGTCTCGCTCGCAGTGGCCGACCAGGCCTGCGCGCAGGCCGGCATCGACCCGGCCGGGCTCGCGACGGTGTTCACCGCCTCGAGCGGCGACGCCGCCAACTGCCACGCGCTGTGCGAGTCGCTGGCGACGGCGGAGCGCGCGGTGTCGCCGACGCGCTTCACCAACTCGGTCCACAACGCCGCGGCCGGCTACTGGCACATCGCGACCGCGAGCCGCGCGCCGTCGACCAGCCTGTGCGCGCACGACGCGAGCTTCGGTGCCGGCCTGCTGGAAGCCGCCGCGCAATGCGTCGCGCTGGCGCGCCCGGTGCTGCTGGTGGCCGCCGACGTGCCTTATCCCGAGCCGCTGCACGGTGTGCGGCCGCTGCCCGATGCCTTCGGCGTGGCCTTGCTGCTGACGCCGACCCTGAGCTCGGCGAACGGTGCGCTGCAGCTGCGCCTCGGCCTCGTCGAAGCGGCGCCGAGCCCCTGCGGCCACGACGGCCTGGATGCGCTGACGCGCCAGATGCCGGCCGCGCGCGGCCTGCCGCTGCTGCAGGCGCTGGCGCGTGGTGCGCCGAGCGAGCTGGTGATCGACTACCTGTCGCCGCTGGGGCTGGCGGTGGAGCTGCGGACGTGAGCGCCACGCGCGCCGCCGCGCCGGGCCGCCCCAAGCAAGGCGCGCCCCTCGCGGAGGGGTGGCCGCCGTACCCGGCGGACGAGGTGTCGTCATGACGCTCGACCATGAGGGCATCGCCGCGCGCATCCCGCATCACGGCCGCATGTGCCTGCTCGATCGCCTGGTCGACTGGACGCCGGCGCGCATCGAGTGCCGGGCCCGCAACCATCGCGACGCCAACCACCCGCTGCGCAGCGCCTCCGGGCTGCTTGCCCCCTGTGCGATCGAGTACGCGGCCCAGGCGATGGCGCTGCACGGCGGGCTGCTGGCACCGCCGGCCGCCGGTGCGCGGCCGGGCTACCTGGCCAGCGTGCGCGGCGTGCGCCTCGCGGTCGCGCGGCTCGACGACATCGACGGCGAGCTGCAGGTCCGCGCCGAGCGCCTGGCCGGCGATGCGAACCAGGTGCTCTACGGCTTCGTCGTCGCGGACGAGCGCGGCCGCACGCTCGTCGAAGGGCGCGCCACGGTGGTGCTGAACACGCCCCTGCCGCCGGAGGCCGCGGCGCCATGAGCCAGCCACCGCGTCGTGCGCTCGTCACCGGGGCCAGCGGTGCGCTCGGCGGCGCGATCGCGCGGCGGCTGGCGGCCGACGGCTTCGCGCTCATCCTGCACGCCAGCTCGCGGCCCGCGGCCGTGCAGGCGCTGGCGAGCGAGATCGCCGCGGGCGGCGGCCGGGCCGAGACCTGCGTGTTCGATGTCGCCGACGCCGATGTCGCCCGCGCGGCCTGCGAGGGCTTGCTCGCGGCCGGCCCGGTGCAGGTCATCGTCAACAACGCCGGCGTGCACGACGATGCGGTCTTCCCCGGCCTGCGCGCGGCGCAGTGGCACCGCGTCATCGACGTGTCGCTGCACGGCTTCTTCCACGTGACGCAGCCGCTGCTGCTGCCGATGCTGCGCACGCGCTGGGGGCGCATCGTCAACATCTCCTCGGTCGCGGCCCGCAGCGGCAATCGCGGGCAGACCAACTATGGCGCCGCCAAGGGCGCGCTGGAGGCCGCGACGCGCTCGCTGGCGCTCGAGGTCGCGAGCCGCGGCGTCACCGTCAACGCGGTCGCGCCCGGCATCATCGCCTCGCCGATGGCCGACGCGGTGTTCGACCAGAACACCATCGCACGCGTGGTGCCGCTGGGCCGTGCCGGCCAGCCGGAGGAGGTGGCCGACCTGGTCGGCTTCCTGACCGGCGACGCGGCCGGCTACATCACCGGCCAGGTGCTGCCGATCAACGGAGGCATGACGCCATGAGCGTCGCGCCCCCCTCGTCGCTGCACGCGACCGAGCAACTGCTGTTCGCGACGCTGCTGCAGCTGGCGGTGATCGTGCTGGCCGCGCGCGCCGGCGGCGCGATCGCACGGCGCGTGGGCCAGGCCGTGGTGGTCGGCGAGATCGTCATCGGCATCCTGCTCGGGCCGTCGCTCTTCGGCGCGCTGGCGCCGGAGCTGTTCGCGCTCGTCTTCGGCGCGGCGCCGGCGCCGCCGATGGCCATACTGTCGCAGATCGGCCTGCTGTTCCTGATGTTCCAGATCGGCATGGAGTTCGACTTCGGCCACCTGCGCGAGCGCGCGCACCGGCGCGTCGTCGCGGCGGTCGCGACGGCCGGCGTCGTCGCGCCCTTCGTGCTGGGCATCGTGCTGGCGCTGGCCTGGCCGGAGAGCCTGCGCACCGCCAGCGACCGCACGGCCTTCGCGCTCTTCATGGCGACGGCGTTCTCGATCACCGCGATGCCGGTGCTGGGCCGCATCCTGATGGAGTGCGACCTGACCAAGCGGCCGCTCGGCGTCATCGCGATCAGCAGCGCGGCGGTCAGCGACGTCGCCGGCTGGCTGATGCTGGCGCTGGTCACCAGCCTCGCCGTGGCCGGCGCGCTGTCGTGGGCCGTGGCCTGGCGCTTCCTCGGCGTGCTGGCGTTCGCGGCGCTGGCCTGGTGGGTGGCGCGGCCATTGCTGCTGAAGCTGCTGCGCGCTGCCGCCGGCCAGGGGGCGGATCGGGGCGATCCGCTGCCGCCGACGCTGATGGGCGCGGTCATCGCGCTGGTCTGCTTGGCCGGCATGGCGACCTACCAGCTCGGCGTGTTCGCCATCTTCGGCGGCTTCGTGATGGGCGTGCTGCTGCATCGCGAACGCGCCTTCGCGACGGCCTGGGACGAGCGCGTCGGCCGCTTCGTGAACGTCTTCTTCCTGCCGATCTACTTCACCTACACCGGCCTGCGCACCGACATCGGCGGCCTGGCCGGCGCCTCGGCCTGGGGCTGGTGCGCGCTGCTGATCGCGCTGGCGACGCTGGGCAAGTTCGGCGGCTGCTGGGCCGCGGCGCGCTGGGCCGGGCTGGACGGCACGCGCGCGCGCATCGTCGGCATCCTGATGAACACCCGCGGCCTGATGGAACTGATCGTCGTCAACGTCGGCTACGACCTCGGCGTCATCGGCCGCGAGACCTTCACGATGCTGGTGCTGATGGCGATCGCCAGCACGGTGGTGACGACGCCGCTGCTGCGGCGCTGGCTGCCACGGCTGGACGAGGCGCCGTCAGGCCTGGAAGGGCGGCCGGCCGCGTAGCCGGCGCCAGGCCAGCGCCGGCAGGCGCAGCAGGAAATCGAGCATCAGCCGCGTGTGCATCCAGGTCAGC
>CAZUUU010000108.1:0-11040 GCA_964622685.1 uncultured Methylibium sp. | reverse complement strand
TGCTGCTCGACGAGCCGCTGGCCGGCATGGGCGCCGAGGAGACCGAGCGCATGCTCGAATTGCTGGCCCACCTGAAGCCGCGCCACGCCATCCTGCTGGTGGAGCACGACATGGACGCGGTCTTCCGCATCGCCGATCGCATCACGGTGATGGTCAACGGGCGGATGCTGGCGAGCGGCAGCCCGGGCGAGGTGCGGGCGAATCCGGAAGTGCAGGCCGCGTACTTGGGAGAGCACGTATGAACGGTGCGCGGGCCGAGCGCCGGGCCGCTCCCAAGCCGGCCCGCGTCCCCTCGGGGGACCGACCGACGTACTCGTCGGGCGAGGGGTGGTCATGATGCTGCTACAGGTCGTCGACCTGCACACCCACTACGGGGCCAGCCACATCCTGCACGGCGTGAACCTGCACGTCGGCCCCGGCGAGGCGGTGGGCTTGCTGGGTCGCAACGGCATGGGCAAGACCACGCTCATCCGGTCGGCGCTGGGTCTGGTGCGGCCCACGTCGGGTCGCGTGCACGTGCGCGGCGCCGACTGCAGCGCCGAAGCGAAGGCGCTGCGCGCCGACCTGATCGCGCAGCGCGGCATCGGCTACGTGCCCGAAGGGCGCGGCATCTTCCCCAACCTGAGCGTGCACGAGAACCTGCTGGTCGCCGCCCGCCCCGGTGTCGACGGCCGCAGCGAGTGGACGCTGGAGCGCGTGCTGGCGACCTTTCCGCGCCTGGCCGAACGCATGGACCACGGCGGGCAGCAACTCTCCGGCGGTGAACAGCAGATGCTGTCCATCGGCCGCGCGCTGATGACCAACCCCGAACTGCTGATCCTGGACGAAGCCACCGAAGGCCTGGCCCCGCTGATCGTCGCCGAGATCTGGCGCATCCTCGCCGACATCCGCGCGACCGGCATGGCCAGCCTGGTCGTCGACCGCAACTACCGCGCGGTGCTGGGGCACACGGACCGGTGCGTGGTGGTGGAGAAGGGGCGAGTCGTGCTGGAGGGGGCTTCTTCGGCGCTGGCGGGGGATGAGGGGGCGTTGAAGCGGCATCTGGGGGTTTGATCGCAAGCTCGGGCGGCCCGATGCGGTCGATCTTGAGCAGGTGCAGTGCGGTCTCGATGGCGACCGGCAGCCCCCGGTCCATGCCAGCGCGACGCGGCACAGCGCCGATGCGCTACCCGCCGATGACCTGCATCTCCTGCAGCCGCAGGTCCTCGCCAGTGCGCTTCCAGACGCGGATCGCGCGTGCGGTGCTGCCGGTTGGCAGGTCGATCACCGTGGGCGCTCCCTTGACGCCGGCCAGGCCGGGCACGGTGTAGGTGCGCACGAACGGCAGGGCGAGCGCCCGCGCCAGCGTGAGGTCTTCGCCGAGCTCGAAATCGGAGACCACGACCACGAAGTTGCCCCAGAGTGCGGAAGAGTCGGGTTGCGCCGCGGGCGGCTGCCACAAGCGCAGTTGGGCGACGCGCTGGCGGTGCTCGAACACGATCTCCGCCCAGGGCTGCGGACCCGAGGCGTGGGCGTAGTCGTCGGTGCCGTCGAACGCCCCACTGACGCCTCGGTTGAACTCCATGGCGCTCAATCCGCGCGGGCTGGACGTGTTGTAGCCGGCCGCGATGTTCACACCGGGGCGCGACGCCACGTAGGTCGAGGCCATCTCCACCAGCGCCACGGTGTCGATCTTGGTCTGGCCGCCGCCGCTGGCCAGCAGGTTCAACGGAAAGATCTTGGCGGTGCTGCCCTCGCCCACGTTCGCGGGCGTGCGGGTGTTGGCGGGCCGCAAAGTCAGCACGCCCGAATTCGCCCCCGCCGCGACCGTCAGCGGGTCGGCAGTCAGCCCCGAGGTGAGCTCCGAGCGTGCCAGTTCGGGCAGTCGGATGTCGATCGGCCCGACGTAGCCATTGCGCTGCACGTTCACGGTGACCTGTTGCGGCACGCCCGACAGCAAGGCGAGCCGGGCATCGCCGCCGTTCACCAGCGAGAAGTCCCCCGTCACGATCGCACTGGCGGCCACCGTGAACTCCGGGTTGATCTCCCCGTCTGGAAAGCGTCCCACCACCTGGGTGTTCAGCAGGCGTGTGGCGCCGGCCTCGGTGGCTTCGAACAGCTTCTGCCCGAAGGGCCTGCGGCCGAGCGGATCGCAGACGGGGCTGTTGTCGCCGTGAACAGCTGCGCAGTCCGGCGCCACGTTCACGCCGCGCGGGTCGTTCTGGCTGAACGCCACGAGGCGCGCGTTTCGCACCACCGGCGCGAACCCCACGCCCTGGTCCTGCACCACCGCCGTCCGCGCGTCGGCCACCACGATGCCCTCCAGCGGACGCCCGCCGGTGCCCCAGAAGCCTGCGTTCACGCACTTGAAGGCGCTGGCGTTGAGCACCGGCACCGGCCCTTCACCACCGCCGCCGCCGAAGCGGAAACAGGAGCCGGCTTCTTCAGGGCCATAACCCAGGTTGAATTGGCGGTCGGTGCGCGCGATGGTGCGTGCGTAGTTGCCGCTGAACTCCAACTGCGGCAGCGCCTCCAGTGCCGACGCGCTGGCCGGCAGCGGCATGCGCGCGCGGTTCTCGGGGCGCACGTCGGTGGCGCGGAAGGCATAACCCCAACCACCGATGACGCCGACGGCAACGTTGTCCTTGAAGACGTTGTGCGAGTTCGTGATCCAGAACGTGCTCGGGCGTTCGGGCCCGGGCTCGGCGTCACCGCGGTCGATGAGTTCGCTGGACAGGCTCTTCGCATCGGGCACCGTGCGCGCCAGCAGACCGAGGTTGCGCTCGAACACATTGCGCACCTCGACACCGTCCTCCAGGAAGTACTGCATGCCCACGGTGTCGAAGATGACGTTGTCGGCCACCTGGATCGCATTGCTCTGGTGGATGACCAGGCCGCGCTGGAAGGTGTGATGGATGCTGCCCGACTTGAAGTAGCTGCGCGCACCGTCGTCGCCCATCAGGTGGAAATGCACCGGGTAGCGGCCCACCCTGCCGAGTTGGCCCATTCGCGTGACCTCCACGTTCGACAGACGGACCGTCGAACTTCCCATGAACATCATGTGGCCGCCGAAATCGTCGGCCGAGTCCCGCTCGCCGTTCACGGTGATGTTGCGCGTGAGGTTCGCTACCTCCGCGCGCTGGTCGATGACGATGCCCGATATGGATTGCAGCACGCCGTAGTGAGCATGTCGCAGCGGCGCATCGATCGTCACGAGGCGCCCATTCAGCGCCACGATGCTGCGCTCTTCGGCTTCCAGCGGGTCGTAGTCGGTGGGCGCGATGGCGATGCGGTCCCCGACCTGCCAGCCCGCAGGATCGGCGGACAACTCCAGCGACGTGGCGCCGGCTGGCGCGCTCGCGCTCAGCCGCACCCAGCCGCGCTTGGGCCGACCGTGCAGCTCGATGCGGCCGCCGGCTTCCGCAGCGACGAACTTGGTGCCGATGCCGTTGAAGCTCTGTGCCGGGTCGTCGGTCCAGAGATTGATGCGCAGGCGCCCGTCGAAAGGCGAGGCCTCGCTGCCCGCCGTCAGGCTCGCGGTGGCGCCCGACACCAAGACGTAGCGACTGTTGATCGCGGCATTGCGCCCGGCCATTACTTCCAGTTGGCCTTCGATGAGCAGGCCGCCCAGGTCGGCCGTTTCGGAATCGAGAAGCACCTTCTGGCCCGCCGGGATGCGGATCGACTCGCCCGCCTGCGGCAAGCGCCCGCCCCAGGTGGCCGGGTTGCTCCAGGCGCCGGGCACCGCGCTGGTCGATGACGGCGACCCGGCCGGTGCCGAACCTGTCCCCCCGGACGGACCACTCGGCGGTGCGCCCGCGACGGCGTCCTGGGCAGGAGCACGCTCGCCGCCCTCGGATCCCCCACCCCCGCAGGCGCCCAGCGCCAGAGACACGAAGAGCGTGACGGCGTAGGCAAGAAGGTGACATGAACTGCTCATGGTCGGCTCGTGGCAACGGTGGTGGGGGGTGGAGTCGAAGGTGTTCTGAATCCCGCGACGCTGGCGCGAAAGCGCTGGCGCTCTTGGCTGCCGTTGCAACGAGCTTCATTGATCGCGGCGAGCGCCAGGCGTGTCGCATCGGCGCGGTCCGCGCCCGGGGCATCGGGCGCAGCGCCTGCACTCCGCTGCCAGAACACGGCAGCAAGCGCAGCGACGACGACGGGCAGGGCCAAGCCGCGGAGGACGCGAACGATCGACATGCCCGCAGGCTAGTGGCCGAGCTCGGCTGCATGCATCCGACATGTGTCGGGTGGGCGCGTCGCACGGCGAGTATTCTTTCAGTCAGTGACAGCGCTTACCGCGCAACGTGACTCGCAAGCCGCATGCGCCGGAACGCCGCCACCGCCAAACCTTCCGCCCCCGATCGCTCGCCCGACCCGGCGGCTTCACGACGCCTGCTGCGACTCAACAGCGAGGCCGAAGAATGCATGCGTGCCGAGCCGCAACGCGCGGCGCGCCTGGCCGAGCAGGCCCTGCGACTGGCCGGGCGCATCGGCGATCCGCACGCCGAAGCGCTGGCTTTGCGCCACCTCGGCAACGCGTGGCTACTGCAGTCCCGCTACATCGAGGCACTCGGCGCACTGCGTCGCGGCCTGGACGCCGCGCGCGCGCTGCGCCACGAGATGATCGAAGGCAGCTGCCTCAACGGGATCGGCATCGCGTTGATGCGGCTGGGCGAGTTCGAGGGTGCGCTCGTGCACCTGCGCGCATTCCTCGACATGGCCGATCGGCTCAAGACGCCGCGCGCACGGATCATCGCCCTCACCAACGTCGGGTCGGTCTGCGAGGAACTGGGCGATCACGCCGAGGCGATCCGTTACAACGAGCGCGCGATCGAGCAAAGCGCTGACGATCCGGACCAGGCCTGTACCGCGCGCATGAACCTGGGCGTGCTCCTCGCGCTGAAGCGGCGCTTCACGGCCGCATTGCCGCACTACCAGGAAGCACGGGCGGCGATGCGCCGCCGCGGCGACCGGGCGCTCGAATCGCATCTGCTCGCCAACCTAGGCAAGACGCTCTACCTCGACGGCCAGCGCGACGCCGGACTGGGCACCTTGCACGAGGCCGAGGCACTGGCCCGGGACGTGGGCGCGCAGGCCCAGCTATGCCTGGCCACCATGCATCTCGGTCATGTGCACGCCCATGCACGCCGACTTCCCGACGCGCGGGTGGCGCTGCAGGACGCACTGGCGCTGGCCCAGTGCATCGGAGAGCGGTACTACCAGCGCGATCTGCACCGAGCGCTCGCAGCGCTGTACACGCTGTGCCACGAGCCGGCGCAGGCCGCCCTGCACGCGCGGCAATACAACCGGCTCGATGCCGCCATCTACCGCGGTCGCGCCGATGCGCGCGCGCAAGCCCTGCGACTGCAGCTTCAGGTCGAGCGCGAGCGCCACCACAGCGAGATCGTGGCCGCTCGCAATGCCGCGCTGGAGCGCAACAACCGTCGGCTCCGCGAAGCCAATGCGACGCTTCAGCAACGCACGCGGGCGCATGACCGGAACGGCACGGTGCCCAGCGCCGAGGATGTCGTACCGCGCCTCGCAGACGATGGAGCCGCGTTGCGCCTCGATCGTGCGTCGCTTCACTCCCTGCTGACCGATCGCGAGCGCGCCGTTCTGCGCTTGATGTCCAAAGGGTGGACCAACGCGGCCATCGGCCGTGAGCTGTCGTTGTCGACCTACACCGTGCGCGATCGGGTCTCCACCATCCTTGCCAAACTGGGTGTGGATTCGCGGGCCGCGGCAGTCGCCCTGGCCGTCAGGGCCGGGCATCCTTAGGGCACAGCGAACCGTTGATCATCGCCACGGCGCTTGTGTCGTCGGCATCCATGAGGTCAGCGTCGACGACGGCATCCGTCACCGTGAACGGCCTCGACGTCGCGAGTCGGGCGCGTTGCGGCTCGGGGCAGAAGGGTAGCCCCCCACGTCACACCCCCGTCACTCCCCTGACACCCCTTGCCCGTGGAATGCGCGCATCCCGCCCGCCCCAGCCATTCCCACAGCAAGGAGCAACCCATGACCCTGTCTTCACGTCGCGGCTTCCTCAAGGGGTCCGCCTCGATGACCGCGCTGTCCTTCGCCGGCACCATGCAGGCGCTGCAGGTGCGCAATGCGCAGGCGCAGACGGCGCCCGCCACCGGCAGCACCGGCCTGGTCGACAGCCCCTACGGCGTCGTGGCGCCGACGCTCGACCTGGCCACCGGCCTGCCGCTGCTGCAACTGCCCGAGGGCTTTGCCTACCGCTCCTTCGGCTGGACCGGCGACCCGATGGCCGACGGCCAGCCCTGCCCCAGCAACCACGACGGCATGGCGGTGGTGCTGGCCGCGTCGCGCCCGCGCAAGCATGGCGGCAAGCACGACCGCGACGACGATGACGACCGAGACGACGATCGCCGCGGCAAGGGCCGTGGCGACGACGATGAGGACGACGACGACCACAGCCACCGCGGCCCGGTCGACGTGGTGCTGATCCGCAACCACGAGCGCGGGCTCTCGACGACGCCGATCCGCACCACCGCCATGTACGACACGGCGTCCATCGTCAGCGGCAGCACGCAGGGCTTCCCGGCCGGTGGTACCACCAACCTGCGCTTCCGCGGCCGCCGCTGGGTCAGCATGG
The DNA here is from genome assembly GCA_964622685.1 of uncultured Methylibium sp. GTDB lineage: Bacteria > Pseudomonadota > Gammaproteobacteria > Burkholderiales > Burkholderiaceae_C > Methylibium. The sequence continues at coordinate 4,439 of CAZUUU010000108.1, read as the reverse complement.
AGGCCAGCCTGGGCGGCACGCTGGTCAACTGCGCGGGTGGCCCCACGCCCTGGGGCACCTGGCTGACCTGCGAGGAGACCGGCACCAACCTCGAACCCCTGGGCGGTCGCAAGCACGGCTACGTGTTCGAGGTGCGACCCGACGCGAAGCAGACCACCGGCGTGCCCATCGTCGGCATGGGCCGGTTCTCGCACGAGGCGGTGGCCATCGACCCGCGCACCCACATCGCCTACCTGACCGAGGACAGCCGCAACAGGTCCGGCTTCTACCGCTTCATTCCGCTGGACGCGCGCGGCAAGCCGGGCTCGTACGAGAAGGGCGGCCGCCTGCAGATGGCCAAGGTGGTCGGGCGCAGCAACGTCGACCTGAACATCGCCTCGACCGGCGACACGCACGCCATCGAGTGGGTCGACATCGCCGATCCGGACGCGAACCCGGTGTCCATCGCGCTGCCGGGCTTCAGCAGCACGACCTCGGTGGCCGGGCCGTTTGCCCAGGGCTGGGCTCAGGGCGGCCTGCGCATGGCGCGCGGCGAAGGCATCTGGTACCGCGACGGCAAGCTCTTCATCGTCGACACGGCGACCGGCGTCAACAGCGCGGGTGCCGGCGGCAACGGCGAAGGCGCGGTGTGGGAATACGACCTGAAGCGCGGCACGCTGAAGGCGATCTTCGTGTCGCTGGCGGCCATCGCTTCGAACAACCCCGACAACATCACCGTCAGCCCGCGCGGCGGCATCGTGCTGTGCGAGGACGGCGGCGGCGTGGCCGACCCGTTCGGCTTCGGCAACCGCATGACCGGGCTCAGCAAGGCCGGCGAGAGCTTCGTGTTCGCGAAGAACAACGTGGTGCTCGACGCCGCGCAGATCGCGCTGGCCGGCAAGCTGGTGGCGCCCGGCGACTACCGCGGCAGCGAGTTCGCGGGCGCCTGCTTCGAGCCGACCGGCAAGGTGATGTTCGCCAACATCCAGTCACCCGGCATCACCTTCGCGATCTGGGGGCCGTGGCGGCGCGGGCCGCTCTGAGCGGGTTCGCGTTCGGCGAACAGCCGGCGCCGTTCGCCCTGAGCCTGTCGAAGGGCCAGCGCGGGGCTTCGACAAGCTCAGCCCGAACGGGTACCGATCGGGCGAACGGTCATCGCGCGGTACCGACCTGCGGGGCGGCCTCGGCCAAGCTGCGCCGCAGGCCCCCAAACCTCCTCCGGTACTGCGCCGGCGTCACCCCCACCTTCCGGCGGAACAGCCGCCCGAAGAAGCTCGCGTCCTGGTAGCCCACCTCGACCGCGATCGCCTCCACCGGGTCGTCGCCGGCCTCGAGCATCTGCTTGGCTTCCTCGAGCCGCACGGTGTGCACGTACTCCAGCGGGCTCATGCCGGTGGCCTGGGTGAAACGGCGCTTGAAGCTGCGCTCGGGCAGGCCGGAGTGGCGGGCCATCTGGGTCACGGGCGCCTCGCTCGCGTAGTGCTCGGCGGCCCACGCGCGGCAGCGCGCGATGGCCGGGTCCTCGTCGGCCTGGCCGGCACCGCGCGTCAACGAGGCATAGACCGTCGGCGCGATGGTGTTGACGTCCAGCAGGTAGATGCGGGCGACCTGCATCGCCTCTTCGGGCGAGGCAAAGCGCGCGATCAGCGCCAGCACCAGCCCGTGCCAGGCCATGCCGGTGCCGCCCATCACGATGCGCTGGCCCTCGCCGGCGACGATGAGGCCGCGCTCGGCATGCCAGCGCGTGCTGGGGTGGCGCTGGCTCAGCGCCGGGCAGTAGGCCCAGTGCGAGGTGGCGTCCAGCCCTTCCAGCAGGCCGGTGTGCGCCAGCAGCACCGCGCCCGAGCAGGCCGACGCCAGCGTCGCGCCGGCCGCGTGCGCGCCGCGGATCCAGGCCACCTCGGCGTCGTAGCGGCCGGCGAGTGACTCCTCGGGGTTCACCGTCATGTCGGTGATGCAGACCAGGTCGGGCCGCGGCAGCTCGGCAAAGCTGGCGGTGGGCACGATGCGCACGCCGTTGGCGCCCACCAGCGGCTGGCCGTCGCGGCTGACCACGTGCACCGCGAACGGCGAGGCCGCCTCCGCGCGGCCGTGCAGCATCTGCCAGTCGCGCCGCGTGCTGGACAGCACGTCGTAGAAGCCGTACAGCGTGGACGCCGACACCTCGGGCGCGGCCAGCAGGGCAACGTGGATGGGTGGGTCGGTGGCAGCCATGGCATGAATGTCCGCTTGCTTGCACGAATGACTTTAGCGGCGGCGCCCCTCCGGCCACAAGATGCCGTCCACACCGCAGGGCTGCCTGCGTCCGCCGAGACGAGTCGTTCCGTATGTCCCGGCAGACCGCCACCCTCACAGGAGTTTCTTGCCATGCCGCCCGTATCGATCGACAGCCTTGCGCTGCTCGACCTTCCGTCCGTCGCGATGCTGCTGCCCTACCTGGGCCTGATCGCGTGGCAACGCTTCGTCGCCACCGGCCGCCCGCTGCCGCTGGTGCGCGGCTGGGAGCTGCGCGCCGGTGCCGTGCTGGCGGCGTACTTTCGCCTGTCCCCCTACCTGCCGCCGCGCTGGAGCCAGGTGCTCGCTGCGCTGCACCTGGATTCCACCACCGTGATCACCCTCGCACTCTGAGTCCCTGCCACCCCTGATCGAGATCCAAGCCATGAAGACCCACACCGCCACCTTCACCGACTCCCACGGCATCGCCCTCAGCGGCGCCACCCCCGAAGCGATCGACGCCTACGAGCAGGCCACGCGCGAACTGCGCTGCCTGGTCGGCGACCCGGTCGGCAGCGCCGACCGCGCCCTCGCCGCCGCACCCGCGATGCCCATGGCCCACCTGCTGAAGGCCTGGCTGTTCCTGCTGGGCACCGAGCCTGCCGGCCCGGCGATGGCGCAGGCCGCCTGCGAGGCCGCCGCCGCGCTGCCCATGAACGAGGGCGAACGCGCCCACCTGCAGGCCGCGAGCCTGCTGGTGCAGGGCCAGTGGCATGCCGCGGCGCGCGCACTGGAAGACCGCTCGCTGCAGGAGCCGCACGACCTGGTCGCGCTGCAGGTCGGCCACCAGGTCGACTTCTTCATCGGCGACTCGCGCATGCTGCGCGACCGCGTCGCGCGCGCGCTGCCGCACTGGCAGCGCGGCATGCCGGGCCACCACGCGGTGCTGGGCATGCATGCCTTCGGCCTGGAGGAAACCGGCGACTACGCCCAGGCCGAGCGCCAGGGTCGCCTGTCGGTCGAGCTCGAGCCGCGCGACAGCTGGGGCTGGCATGCGGTGGCCCACGTGCACGAGATGCGCAACGACACGCGCGCCGGCATCGCCTGGCTGGCGCCCAATGCGCCGACCTGGTCGGACGGCAGCTTCCTGGCGGTGCACAACTGGTGGCACCTCGCTCTGTTCCACCTGGAGCGCGACGAGATCGACGAAGTGCTGCGCCTGTACGACGCCTCGATCGGCGGGCCGGGCTCGAGCATCGTGCTGGAACTGATCGACCAGAGCGCGATGCTGTGGCGCCTGATGCTGCGCGGCGTGGACGTCGGCGACCGCTGGACCTCGCTGGCCGACCGCTGGAGCGGCGTGGGCGGCGCGGGCAGCTACGCCTTCAACGACTTCCACGCGATGATGGCCTTCGTCGGCTCCGGCCGCGCCGACGCGCAGGAGGCAGTGCTGGACGCGCAGCGCGAGACGATGGAAGGCCAGAGCGACAACGCCGGCTTCACGCGCGACGTGGGCTTTGCGGCGACGGCTGCGGTGCAGGCCTTCGGCCGCGGCGAGTTCGAGCGTTGCACGGCGCTGCTGCGGCCGATCCGGCATCGGGCGGCGCGGTTCGGCGGCAGCCACGCGCAGCGGGATGTGGTCGATCTGACGCTGATCGAGGCGGCGCTGCGCGGCGGCGACCGGTCGCTGGCCGCGGCGCTGGCCGCGGAACGCTCGGCGATGCGGCCGCACAGTGCGCCGGTGCAGCGGCTGGTGGCGCGCAGTGGGGCTCTGGCGCGGGCTGCTTGAACGTCAGCCGTTCGGGCTGAGCTTGTCGAAGCCCTGCGCGGGCTGCGGTGATGGCCCGCTGGCCGCGGGAGGCGGCGCCGGGTCTCGCCCCGGCAGGCGAGTCACTTTCATTTGCTGGCCCAAATGAAAGTAACCAAAGCAAAGGGCCCCGAACGCCAGCCATCCGGACTGAGCGATGCGCACGCATCGCTGCGCTCGCTCGGGGCGGTGACCCACCACGGCTCGCCCGCAAGGGGCTCGAACATTTCGGTTGCTGAAGGACGAGAGCACTCTGGACGCTGGCTCGTCCAAGGCCGCTGCCTGGTTGGACGTCTGGCGCGTCAAGCTCACGACGACGGTGCAAGACCGCGTTGTTCGAGCCCCTCGCGGGCGGGCCCAGGCGAACAGAAGTCCGGAGCGCAGCGACCGGAGTACTCCAACCAAATGGCTGGCGTTCCAGGCTCTTTCTTTGCCTACT